>JBEGQU010000111.1:0-7167 GCA_041180765.1 Chloroflexota bacterium | reverse complement strand
GATCGCCACCCAGTGCGCCGGGGGCGTGCCGCCGAAGCGGCCGGGGGGCGTCGCGAGTTCCATGCGCCGATTATGGCGGCTCGCGGGTGGCGCGGCGCACGGCTACGATGGTGGCGTGAGCGATCGACGTGCATCCACCCCCGCCCGGCGCCTCGTGCGCGGCGCCGCCGCCGAGCTGCTCGTGTTCGGCGGCGGGCTCGGCATCCTCGCCTGCGACCTCGTCGACCAGACCCTCGACCCGCGCATCTACGCCGCCTCGGAGCACGCCATCGGCGGCGCCGCCTGGCTCTTCCACCTGTCGGTGCTGGCGATCCTCGCCGCGACGCTGCTGCTGTTCGCGCGCCTGCGCGACGCCACGGCCGCGGGCGCGGTACGGCGCGGCCTGCTCCTCGGCGCCGTCGGCATCGTCGGCCTGCTCGCCTTCCCCACCGACCCGGGCTGGCAGGTGGTGAGCGTCGCCGGGCGGCTGCACCCCATCTTCGCCCTCATCGCCGCGGGGAGCCTGCTCTACGCCGGTTCCCGCCTCGCCCACCGCCGCCGCCTGGCGCTCGACGTCGCATGCTTCTTCGCCGCGGGGTTCGCAGGGGGCCTGGCGGGGGGCGGACCGGGCGCCGCCGAGCGCGCCGCGCTGGCGGTCGTCGGCGTGCTGCTCTTCCTCGGGGCGCGGCGCAGCCGCCGGGCGGGGAACTAGCCCGAAGGAGCTACGCGGGCCGCGAGCGCAGCGCGCTGGCGCCGCCGACGCCAGCCGGGCCGCGCCTGAGGCCGGACTCGATGAGCAGCGCCTGCGTCTCCTCGTCGGCGCGCGCGATATCGCGCACGTCGGCGGCGGTCACCTCGGAGTAGGCGTGGTAGCCGCGGGCAACCCGTACCAGCGAGCGCACGATGCGGCGCGCCTCCGCCGCGCTCTTCCCCGCGTCGCGGAAGAGGCGACCCATCGCCTTGTAGCGGCGCTCGTAGTTTGCGTCGAGCAGCAGGCGCATCGCGGTGCGTCCGGTCTTGGTGGACTCGACGTAGCGCACGATCGGCCAGGCGATGCGGCGCTCATAGTAGAAGCGCGAGATCGCCGTCACGTGCTCGTGGAGCTGCGTGCGCCAGTTCTGGGCGGTCCATTCGACGGTGGTGATCAGCAGCAGGCGCGACCAGAACTCCGAGGTCCACGACTCGTAGATCTCGAAGAAGATCGCGTCGCGATCGTCGAAGAACTGGTAGGCCGTGCCGGCGGCGATGCCGGCGCGCTTGGCGACCATCTGCATCGTGACGGCGCCGGGGCCGTGCTCGACGCCGAGCGCCAGCGCCGCGTCGAGGATCTGCGCGCGCGTGCGCAGGGATCGCGCCTGGGCGGGGGTGCGGCGACGGCCGCCGAGGACCTCGCCGAGCGGGTACGAGTCGGGGGCGATCCCCTGCGCGGGGACGACCGTCACCTTCGAGCGAACCAGGCGGGTGTTCTTGCTCATCGGTGAACCTTGCCACATCTACCGTACGGAAGGATGTATATCCGATATGGATTCAGATACCACGGTGCCCCACGGCACCGCGCCCGGCGCTAGTCGTCGGCGCGGCGAAGGTGCTTGATCAGCCGCTCGGCGGCGTTGGCGCCCGGGGCCCCGGTGACCCCGCCGCCCGGGTGGGTGCCGGCCCCCGACAGGTAGAGGCCGTCGAGCGGCCCCTCGTAGCGGCCGATCCCGTACAGCGGCCGCCACTGGGCGAACTGGTCGAACCCCTCGTTCACGTGCATCGCATGGCCGCCGCTCGCCCCCCAGTCGCGCTCGAGGTCGGCGGGGGTGATGAGCTGGCGCGCGGCGATGCGGTTGCCGATCCCCGGCGCGACCGACTCGAGCACCGCCACGGCGCGGTCGGCAAGCTGCCTGCGCGCCGCCTCCGTCCAGCCGCCCTTCAGGTCGCTCGGCGCGTACTGCACGACCGCGCTCAGGATGTGCCGCTTGTCGGGGGCGAGGCTCGGGTCGATGAGTGTCGGGATCAGCGCCTCGACCACCGGGGTCTCGCTCATCTCGCCGTACTTGCTCGCGTCGAACGCCCGCTCGATGCCGAGCACGCTGCCGAGGATCGCGATGCGCCCCCGCAGCAGCGCCTGCGCCGAGGGGCCGCTCCCCGCCGCCGGGAAGTCGGGCAGCCGGTCGAGGAGCAGGTTGAGCTTGGCGGTGACGCCGGTGCTCCGCGTCGCGCGGAGGCGGCGGCGCAGCTCGGGGCCGGTCGCCTCGACGCCGAGCAGGCCGAGGAGCGTGGTCTTCGGGTCGAGCGTCGAGAGCACGTACGGCGCGACGATCTCCTCGCCGCTGGCCAGGGCCACGCCGGTCACGCGCCCGTCGCGCTCGGTGATCGCCACGACCTTCGCGTTGGTGCGGATCTCGGCGCCGAAGCCGCGCGCCGCGTCGGCGAGCGCCTGGGCGATCGCGCCGGGACCGCCGATGGCGACGACCGTCTGCCCCGCAGCCCCCCCGTCGGCGCCGTCGCCGGTGATCCCGTCGAAGAGGAGCGTCGCCCCGGTGCCGGGCGTCATCGGGCCGACGGCGTTGTAGATCGCGCCGCGCCACGAGAGGAGGGCGAGCAGGTGCTCGTCGTCGAGGTACTCGCCGACCAGGTCGGCGGCCGACATCGGCAGCATGCGCAGGATCTCGCGCCCGTCGCCCTCGGCGAGCTTCGTGAACGGGCTGCGGTAGGCGAAGCCGGCAAGCAGCTCCGCGACGGACTTGCCGCCGTCGAGGCTGGGCGGCACGCCGTCGAGCACCTGCTCGAAGTAGGCACCGATGCGGCGCAGGCGCCCGTCGAGCTTGAGGTAGCCGGCGGCGGTCTTCGCCCCGTTCGGTCGTCGCGAGAGGCCGGCGGCGGTCTTGTCGGCGTCGCGCCAGAGGGTGATCGCCGTGCCGTCGGTCGGGTGCGGCGCGAACACCCGCGTCTCCGGCTCGATGAGGCGCACCGACCCGGCGAGGCCGAGGTCGCGGGCGATCCGCGGGCGGAAGCGCCCCACGGTGTGCGCGAGCATCGGCGCCCGCACGCCGTCGATCTCCGCGGTGAGCGCCATGCCGCCGAGCTCGTCGCGCGCCTCGAGCAGCAGGACGCTCATGCCGGCGCGCGCCAGGTAGGCGGCGGCGACGAGCCCGTTGTGGCCGCCGCCGAGGACGACCGCGTCGTAGGCCTTCGGCCCGGTGGACGCGCGGCGCCCCCTCTTGCCCTTCGCCGGCGCTCGCTGCACGTCGTCGCTCATCGGGCCGCCCCCTTGCTCTTGAGGATCTCGAGGGCGGCGAGGCGCCCCGGGGCGGCCATGATGCCGCCGCCCGGGTGGGCCGATGAGCTGGCGAGCCAGTAGTCGCGGATCGGCGTCCTGTAGCGCGACCAGCCGCTCACCGGGCGGTTGAAGGCCATCTGCTGCACGAGGATCTCGCCCTGGAAGATGTTCCCCTCGGTGAGGCCGATCGTCCGCTCGAGGTCGAGCGGCGTCATCACCTGGCGCCCGACGATCTTGTCGCGGAAGTCGGGGGCGAACTCCGAGATGGTGTCGACGACGAGGTCGCCGAACTGTTCCTTGATGTTGTCCCAGCCGCCGTGCTCCGGCGCCAGCTTGTGCGGCGCGTACTGCACGAAGGCGGTCGCCACGTGCTTGCCGGGGGGCGCCATCGTCGGGTCGACGAGGGTGGGGATGAGCATGTCGAGGAACGGGCGGCGGCTCGGGTGGCCGTGCTTGGCGTCGTCGTACGCGCGCTCCATGTAGTCGGGGCTCGGCGAGATGCTCACCGTGCCCATCAGGTGGCCGACGCCCGGCGGGGCGGCGCTGAAGGTGGGGAGCCCGTCGAGGGCGAAGTTCACCTTTGCCGAGCTGCCGCGGAACTTGAAGTTGCGGATCGCCGTCTCGAACTCGCCGGGCAGCGAGTTGGCGGGGAGCATGTCGAGGAAGGTGTGCCGGGCGTCGGCGGCCGAGACGACCGTCGCGCCCTTGATCTCCTCGCCCGACTCGAGCACCACGCCGACCGCCCGGTCGCCGTCGAGCAGCACCTGCTTCACCGGCGCGTCGGTGCGGATCTCGGCCCCCGCGGCGCGCGCCGCACCGGCGATCGCCGCCGCGACGGCGCCCGTGCCGCCCTGCGGCAGCGCCCACTCGCGGAACGACCCGTCGATCTCGCCGAAGTAGTGGTGCAGGAAGACCATCCCCGTCCCGGGCGACTTGATGCCGAGGAAGGTGCCGATGATCCCCGACGCCGACATCGTGCCGATCAGCGGGTCGCTCTCGAACCAGCGGCGGAGGAAGTCGTAGGCGCTGCCGGTGATGAGGTCGAGGAGCGCCCCCTTGGTGCGCAGCGGGAGGCGGCCGAACTCCTTGGCCAGCCCGGCGTAGGCGAGCCACTCCATCGGGTCGCCGTACGGGTCGGGGGCCGGGAGGTCGATCGCCGGGCGGATGAAGCGGGTGATGTCGGTGACGGTCTGCTTGAAGTCGTCGTAGTTGTCGGCGTCGCGGTGCGACCACTTGCGGATCTCGCGGAGGTTGTCGGCGTGGTCGGTGCGGCGGTCGAGGTAGCCGTCCCAGTGCGGCGTATACGTGCCGACGGAGGGGGCCATCTGCAGGCCGTGCTTCGCCAGGTCGAGCTCGCGGATCACCTGCGGGCGCAGCAGGCTGACGAGGTAGGAGGCGACGGAGAACTTGAAGCCGGGGACCGCCTCCTCGGTGAGCGTCGCGCCGCCGAGGATCGAGCGGCGCTCGAGGACGACCGTCTTCAGCCCGGCCTTCGCCAGGTAGGCGGCGGTGGTGAGCCCGTTGTGGCCGCCGCCGATGACGATCGCGTCGTATCGCTCCGCCACGCACCCTCCCCCGCTCGCCCCGAATCGCTAGGATGCGGGTGCGGGGAGTGTACCCCCCGCGCGCACAGGGGGAGGTCCGGTTGCCGCTGGAGTCGCCGTTCTACGCTCGCACCGCCGCCCTCAACCAGGGGCGCCGCTGGCGCATCTGGTCGGGCTACTACGCCGCCGACTCCTACATGATGGCCCACGACCTCGAATACCACGCGGTGCGCTTCTCGGCCGCCCTCTTCGACGTCACCCCCATGAACAAGTACCGGGTCAGCGGCCCCGACGCGGCGCGCCTCGTCGACCGAGTCATCACCCGTCGCGCCGACCGCATCAAGCCGATGCGCGTCATCTACACCCCCTGGTGCGACGAGAACGGCCGGGTGATCGACGACGGCACGGTGTCGCTCCTCGCCGACGGCTCCTACTTCTGGACGGCCGCCGAGCCGCAGCACGGCTGGCTCGACGCGGCCGGCGACGGGCTCGACGTCACCATCGAGGACCTCACCGAGCGCGTGACCGCCCTCTCGCTCCAGGGGCCGCGCTCGCGCGACGTGCTGAGCGCCGCCGTGGGGCGCGACATGGCCGACCTCCCCTTCTTCGGGCGCGCCGACGTGGCGATCGCCGGCCAGCAGGTGGGCGTCTCGCGCACCGGCTACTCCGGCGACCTCGGCTACGAGCTCTGGATGCCCTTCGAGGCGGCGCTCCCCGTGTGGGATGCCCTCGTCGCGGCCGGCGAGGCGCACACGCTGCGCGTCGCGGGCATGGAGGCGCTCGACGTCGCCCGCATCGAGGCGGGCCTGATCATGGCCGGGGTCGACTACTGGTCGGCGCGCCACGCGCCGCACCCGAGCCAGGCCGCCTCGCCGTACGAGATCGGCTTCGACCGCCTCGTCGACCTCGACAAGCCGTCGTTCATCGGCAAGCGCGCCCTGGTGGACGAGGTCGCCGCCGGTGGGCCCGCGGTGCGCCTCGTGGGGCTCGAGCTCGACCTGAACGCCTTCGAGGCCGCCTACCTCGACCTCGGCTACCCGATCGAGCACCCGTTCCGCGGCTGGCGCAGGTCGCTGCCGCTCAGCCGCAAGGGCGAGCTCGTCGGCCGCGCCACGAGCGGCGTCTTCTCGCCGCTGCTCAAGCGCTCGCTCGCGCTCGGCCGCCTGCCGGCGAAGCTCGCCGCTCCCGGGCACGCCGTCGAGATCCAGTGGGCGATCGACGAGCACCGCGTGGAGATCCCCGCGACGGTCGTGCCGCTCCCCTTCCTCGACCTGCCGCGCAAGCGCTCCTAGAGGCGCGCCGCCCGCTCCGGGCTGATCCCCCAGGCGCTCGCGATCAGTTCCGCGGTGAGCGCCTCCGCCGGGCGACCGTCGGCGACGAGCCTCCCGCCGGCCACGACCAGGACGCGGTCGAAGTGCTCGCGCACGAGGTCGAGCTCGTGGAAGATCGCCAGCACCGTGCGCTTCGTCTTCATGTGCGTCTCGTCGCCCGCGAGGCCGGCGAGCAACTCGGCGATCTCGATGCGGTGACGCAGGTCGAGGTGCGCCGTCGGCTCGTCGAGGGCGAGGATCGGCGTCTCCTGCGCCAAGCCCAGGGCGATCAACGCGAGCTGGCGCTCGCCGGCGCTCAGGGTGCGCGCGTCGCGCGCGGCGAGGTGCGTCGCGCCGACGCGCTCGATCGCGGCGGCGGCGCGCTCGCGGTCGTGCGGGGTGGCGCCGCCCGGGCCGTGGCCGTGCGGCAGGCGTCCGAGGGCGACGAGCGCGTCGACGCGCGTGGCGAACGGCAACGAGACATCGGGGCCGACGACGGCGATCGAGCGGGCGATCGTCTCGCGGGCGAGGTTGCGGATCGGCTCGGTGCAGAGGATCACCTCGCCGGCGCTCGCGGGCACGGCGCCGCCGAGCGCGCGGAGCAGCGTCGTCTTCCCCGCGCCGTTCGGGCCGACGATCGCCACGCGCTCACCCGGCCCGATCGCGAACGTCACGTCGCGCAGCACCCCGGTCCCGCGCAGGTCGACGTGCAGGCCGCGCGCGCCGAGCAGCTCGTAGGCGCCCGTCGCGCCGCTCACAGGGCGTACCCCGCGCGGGCACGGCGCAGCAGCCAGAGCAGGAACGGCGCACCCACGAGGGCGGTGATCACGCCCACGGGGACGCCGATCGTGCGGGCGATCGTGTCGGCGAGCAGGAGCAGGAGCGCGCCACCGAGCGCCGAGAGCGGCAGCACGGCGCGCGGGTCGGCGCCGACGGCGAGGCGCACGAGGTGCGGCACGACGAGGCCGACGAAGCCGACGAGCCCGGCGAGGGCGACGGCGGCCGCCGTGGCGAGCGAGGCGAGGGCGACGGCGATGCGGCGCTCGCGGCGCACGTCGACGCCGAGGTG
>JBEGQU010000110.1:0-10462 GCA_041180765.1 Chloroflexota bacterium | reverse complement strand
CCTGGATCTGGTCGTTGGCCGTGCCCCAGTAGACGGCACCGTTGTCGCGCTGCTGCTCCAGCAGGGCGATCGCGGCATCGAACTGCGCCTGGTTCAGCTGATACGGGTCCACGATCCCGAGATCGGGCCGCTTGGCCATGAGGTGGATCGCCGCATCGGCGATGTAGATCGACGAGTCGTAGACGCTGATCTTCCCCTCGTAGGCGGCGCCACCCTCCCAGATCGGGTCCCACGACGTCGGGGCGGTCGTGACGACGTCGCTGTTCCACATCAGCACGTTCGCGCCGCGGCCGTGGGGCACACCGTACGGCACGCCGTCCAGCGAGTTGTGCGACTTGAGCTTGAGGCCCGAGAAGACGTTGGCGTAGTTGTCCAACAGGTCGACGTTCACCGGCGCAACGTCGCCGGCCTTCATCAGGCGCACCGAAGCGTCGCCGGAGAAGGAGCCGCCGTCATACTCGCCCGACTGCAACAGCGCGACGCCGTTGGCGGAATCGGTCATGGAGGTGGTGTTCACCTTGCAGCCGGTCTCGGCCTCGAATCCGGTGACCCAGTCGTAGGCGGGATCGTTGGCGCCGCGCTCGGCATAGCCCTCCCAGATGATCAAGTTGAGGGCGCCCTCGCCGTCGCCGATCGCCGTCGGCATCGACGGCGTCGGGCTGCCGGTCGAACCGCCGCATGCGGCGAGTGCCAGCGCCATCGCGCTGAACATCGCCAGAACCTTCGTGCGCTTCATCGCATCCTCCCTACTGGTGCTTCGATCAGCGCGGTTTCTCCGCGAGGTCGAGCACGTGCTCGCGCCGCCAGATCAGCTGCACCGCGCGGCCCTGTGCCGCGAGCGCCTCGTCTGACGAGGTCCGGAGGTTCTGCTGGATCACCACCAGCTCGCCGCCGATCTCCAACGCGATGATATAGCGGGTTTCCGCGCCCAGATACACCACGCTGCGCACCCTCCCGGGTGCGGAAACCTCGTCTCCGGCGACGGCATCGCCCGGCGCGCCGAGGCGGATCTTCTCCGGACGGACGGAGAAGGGACCGGGGCCGCCGAGGAGCGCGGCGGCCGTCGCGCCCACGATCAGGTTCGACGTGCCGACGAAGCCGGCGACGAAGGGCGTCGCGGGGTGCTCGTAGAGCGCGGCGGGCGTGCCGACCTGTTCGATCCGGCCCTGGCGGAAGACCGCGATGCGATCGCTCATCGTCAGCGCCTCCGCCTGGTCATGGGTCACGTAGACGAAGGTGATCCCCACCTCGGACTGGATCGCCTTCAGCTCGATCTGCATCTCCTCGCGCAGCTTCAGGTCGAGGGCGCCGAGCGGCTCGTCGAGCAGCAGCAGGCGGGGACGGTTCACCAGCGCCCGCGCGAGCGCGACGCGCTGCCGCTGCCCGCCCGAAAGCTCGGCGGGGCGGCGACGATCGTAGCCCTCGAGGCGCACCATGCGCAGTGCCTCGCCGACGCGGGCCGCGATCTCGGCGCGCGCCACGCGACGGACCTCGAGGCCATAGGCGACGTTCTGCGCGACGCTCATGTGCGGGAAGAGCGCATAGTCCTGGAAGACGGTGTTGACGTCGCGATCGAATGGCGGCAGCGAGGTCACGTCTTCGCCGTAGAGCTCGACGTGGCCCGAGGTTGGCACCTCGAAACCCGCGATCATGCGCAGCGCCGTGGTCTTGCCCGATCCCGACGGCCCGAGCAGCGAGAAGAACTCTCCGTCGAAGATCTCGAGGTCGACCCCGTCGACCGCGGCGAGACCCTCGCCGAAGCGCTTCGTGAGGGCGCGCAGGGCGACAGCGACGCGGCGCCCCCCCGCTGGACTCCCGGCAGTTGCCCGTTCAACCATGCGCGCGAGCCTAGCAGCGTGCTAGGCGTCGAGCGCGCCGAATTGCACCGCCGCGAGAGCCGCGTACAGCCCGCCCTGCGCGCGCAGCGCCTCGTGCGTCCCCCGCTCGACGATCCGGCCGCGATCGAGCACGAGGATCTGGTCGGCCGACGAGACGGTGCTCAGGCGGTGGGCGACGGCGATCGTCGTGCGTCCGGCGGCGGCGCGCTCGAGCGCCTGCTGCACGTGCCGCTCGGAGACCGAGTCGAGCGCCGAGGTCGCCTCGTCGAGCAGCAGGATCGGCGGGTCCTTCAGCAGCACCCGCGCGATCGCCAGGCGCTGTCGCTCGCCGCCGGAGAGCTTGTAGCCGCGCTCGCCGACGATCGTGTCGACCCCCTGCGGCAGCTCGGCGATCCGCTCGGCGAGCGACGCCCCCTCGAGCGCGGCGGCGATCTGCGCGTCGCTCGCGTCGGGACGCGCGTACAGCAGGTTCTCGCGGATGCTCGCGTGCAGCAGGTGGGTCTCCTGGGTGACGACGCCGATCAGCTCGCCGAGCGACTGCAGGCGGATGGAGCGGACATCGTGGCCGTCGATCGAGACGCTTCCCTGCCCCACGTCCCAGAAGCGCGGGATGAGGTTGAGGATCGTGCTCTTCCCCGAGCCCGAGGGGCCGACGAGGGCGGTCAGGCTCCCCGGCTCCGCCACGAAGGAGATGCCGGTCAGCCCGAAGCTGTCGTGGCGCCGGCCGGCGTCGGCCGGCGGTGCCGGATAGCGGAACGAGACGTCGCGCAGCTCAATCCGCCCGCGCACCGACGCGCGCCCGAGCGCGCGGGCGTCGGGAGCGTCGACGATCTCGGGGACGAGGTCGAGGTAGGCGAAGATCCGCTCGAACAACGCGAGGCTGCCCCCGATCTCGACCTGCAGGCCGAGCAGCGAGGCGAGCGGGAAGAAGAGCCGGCTCTGCAGCGTGGTGAAGGCGACGATGTCGCCGATGGTCGGCGCGTCCGCGGCACCGACCGCCGCGAGGCTCCCCGCGACGAAGTAGACGAGCGCCGGGATCCCGCTGAAGACGACCTGCACCACCACGCCGACCCAGCGGCCGGTGAGCGCCTGGCGCAGCTGCAGCACCGCGAGCTCGCCCGAGCGCCCGGTGAAGCGCTCCGCGCCCGCCTCCGAGCGGCCGAACGACTTCGCCAGCAGCGCCCCGCCCACCGAGAGGTGCTCCTCGGCGATGGAGGTGAGGTCGGCGAGCGCGGTCTGCACCTCGGCGCTCGCCTTGCGCCGCGCGGCCGATGCCTTCGAGGTGAGGTAGAGGAAGAGCGGTGCGACGCAGAGGCTGACCGCCGTCAGGCGCCAATCGATGAGCGCCATGGCCACGAGCGTCGAGGCGACGACGGCGATGCTCGAGGCCAGGTTCGCCGCCGCATCGCTGACCACCGACTGGACGCCCGAGACGTCGTTCGTCAGGCGACTCTGGATCTCGCCGGTGCGCGTCTCCGAGAAGAAGCGGATCGGCATCGACTGCACGTGGGTGAACAGCGCGTTGCGCAGGTCGCGCATCACGTATTGCCCGACGGAGGCGGTGAGCCAGGACTGCGCCAGGCCGATCCCCCCGCTCACGATCGGCACGACGACCATGAGCCCGGCGTAGAGGGCGAGGAGTCCGATGTCGCGCTTCGGGATCGCGTCGTCGATCAACAGCTTCAGCAGGTACGGGTTGACGAGGCCGAGGAGGCTCGTGGCGAGGATCGCCCCGGCGATGACGAGGAGCCGTCGGCGGTACGGGCGGAAGAACCGGACCGCGCGGCGCAGGAGCGGGAGTGCGGCGCCGGTCGGTCGCGTCGGACCCTGCGCGTCGCCGCCGAACATGTGCCCGCCGCGGCCGGGGCCCATGCCGCCGCTCATCGGCGCAGGCTGGCGAGACTCGGCAGGGGTCGCGGCATGCGCACATCCTAGGCGCTCCGGCGCCGCCCCCAGGCGGGCGATCAGATGCCCGTTCCGTCGCCCCCGAACTCCTCGTCGCGCGACTGCGCCTGCGTGACGCGGCTACCCGGCGGAACGCTGCGGGTGAGCCAGACGTTGCCGCCGATCGTCGAGCCGCTCCCGACGGTCACCCGGCCGAGGATCGTCGCCCCGGAGTAGATGACCACGTCGTCGCCGATGATCGGATGGCGCGGCAGTCCCTTGACGAGGCTCCCGTCGTCGCCGCGCGGGAAGCTCTTCGCGCCGAGGGTGACGCCCTGGTAGATGCGCACCCCGGCGCCGATGATCGCCGTCTCGCCGATCACCACGCCGGTCCCGTGGTCGATGAAGAGCCGCTCGCCGATCGTCGCCCCGGGGTGGATGTCGATGCCGGTCGCCGAGTGCGCCGCCTCGGCGGCGATGCGCGGCAGGAGCGGCACGCCGAGCAGGTGCAGCTCGTGTGCGACCCGGTGGTCGAAGAGCGCCCGGACGCCGGGGTACGCCAGCAGGATCTCCGCCCGGCTGCGCGCCGCGGGGTCGCCCGCCAGGGCCGCCCCGATGTCGCCCTCTGCGAGCGAGCGGATGGCGGGGATGCGGCCGGCGAAGCCGGCGACGAGGCGCTCGGCATCGTCCGCCTCGCCGGCGAGCGCCAGGCAGCGCCGCACCTGTTCGCGCAGGTCGTCGAGCACCGCGTCGAGTGGACGGGGGGCACCGAGCTCCTCGGGGAAGAGTGCGGCGCGCAGGTCGCGGACGACCGCCGCGATCCCGTCCATCGACGGGCGGGCGCCGATCGCCGACACCGCGCTCACAGCGCCACGCCGGATTCGTCGAACATCCCGGCGAAGAGCGCCGTGCTCAGGTAGCGCTCGCCCGAGTCGGGGAGCACCACGACGATCGTCTTCCCCGCATTCTCGGGCAGCTTCGCGAGCCGCACCGCGACCGCTGCGGCGGCGCCGCACGAGATGCCGACGAGGATCCCCTCCTCGCGCGCGATGCGCCGCGCGAATGCGATCGCCTCCTCGTTCGTCACCTGCTCCACGCGATCGATGAGGTCGAGCTCGAGGATCTCCGGGACGAAGCCAGCGCCGATCCCTTGGATCTTGTGCGGTGCCGGCTGGTTGGGTTGGCCGGCCAGGCGCTGCGAGATGACCGGGCTCGCCGCCGGCTCGACCGCGACGACCTGGACCTTCGCACCGCGCTCTTGCTTCAGGTGCCGCGCGACGCCGGTGATCGTGCCGCCGGTCCCGACCCCAGCGACGAAGATGTCGACCCTGCCGTCGGTGTCCTCCCAGATCTCCGGTCCGGTCGTCGCCGCGTGGATCGCCGGACCTGCAGGATTCTTGAACTGCTGGAGGAGCACGTAGCGCCCGGGATCGGAGGCGGCGATCTCCTCCGCCTTGGCGATCGCACCGGACATCCCCTTCGACCCCTCGGTGAGCACGAGGGTCGCGCCGTAGGCGACGAGCAGCTTGCGCCGCTCGATGCTCATCGTCTCGGGCATGGTGAGCGTCACCTTGTAGCCGCGCGCCGCGGCGACCATCGCCAGGGCGATGCCGGTGTTGCCGCTCGTCGGCTCGACGATCTCCTTGCCCGGGGCGAGGAGTCCGCGCTGCTCGGCATCCCAGACCATCGCGGCGCCGAGGCGGCACTTGACGGAGTAGGCGGGGTTGCGCCCCTCGATCTTCGCGAGCACCGTCGCCGCCGCGCCATCGGTGACGCGCTGCAGCCGCACCAGCGGCGTGCGGCCGATCGTCAGGGAGTTGTCGTCGAAGATCTTCGCGATCTCATGGGCGTTGACGTTGGGGTGGATGTTGGACATGTGCGCCTCGCTGCTATGGGTTGGGGGTCGACGGGCCGTCGTCCCTCCCGGCGAGGCTGCGCGAGGCGCTCAGCGCGCGACGAGCCGCCCGACGGGGAGCGACGGGCATCGACAGATGCTCGGCTCCCCGGCCACGTTCGCGATGCGCTCTGCTGCGGTCATGCTCCTATCGTATCGGATCTAGCGGAGCGGCCCGGCGTAGCCGTCTGGCACCACGAGCCCGCCGCAGGATGGCCCCTTGGCGAGCGCGATGCCCTGCTGCACCCTCCACAGGTAGACGCGCGGCACCAGCCCCGTGCAGGCGATCTCGTAGGCGCTGCTCGGCCCCACGTAGCGCCAGTGCCACGGCTCGCTGCCATAGCAACTCTGTGCCACGGCGCCCGCGCCGGCGGGATACGAGCGGACGAAGCCGAAGCGATAGGCATTGGCGCCGAGCCACCGCTCGACGGGGGCGTAGCCGCGATCGTCCCACGGCGCGCCGCCCCGGAGGCGCGCGATGTCCAGGGTCGTCCCGAGCTGGTGCTCCGAGTGACCGGCGAGCGCGGAGTAGCGGAGCGCCGCCGCCAGGCCATCTTTCGCCACCCACCCCGCGAAGACCGTTCGCTGGTAGGCGTAGGAACGGTAAGAGGAGTGGATCGCCAGCTTCACGCCGTCGGCCGCGGCGGCGGCGAAGAGCCGGGCGAGCGCCGTCGCCGCGGCGGCGCGCAGGCGCTGCGGGCCACGGGCGGTCGGCACCGCCGTGGCACTGAGCGCGACGAGGTCGCTCGGCACATAGCTCGCCGGCAGTCGCCGCAGCGTGTCGAGGAGCGTCGCCGCCCACTGGCTGTCGCCTGAGCGCTCGGTGACGATCGATCCGCTCCGTGTCCACGTTCCACCGACCTTCGCGACGCCCAGCCTGGCGATCGCCGCGCAGGTCGGGAGCGTCGGGGTGCGCGTCGCGGCGGTCGTCGGAGGGGCGATGGTGCCAACGGGGACGATCGCGAGGAGCGCGACGAGGAGGGCGCGGCGCATCGGCGGCACTAGGCGGAGCGGCCCTCGTAGGCGGCGCGCAGCTCGTCGACGACGAGCCTGTGCATCCCGAGCATCGCCTGCATCGCCCGGGCGGCACCCGCGGGATCCGGCCCGCCGATGTAGTCGTTGAGCGCCCGGGGGATCACCTGCCAGGAGACGCCGAAGCGATCCTTCAGCCAGCCGCACTGGCCCGGCTCGCCGCCGTCCGAGGCAAGCCCCTCCCAGAAGTGGTCGACCTCCGCCTGGTCGGCGCAGTCGATCTGCAGCGAGGTCGCCTCGCTGAACGAGAACTGGGGGCCGCCGTTGAGGGCAACGTAGGGGGCACCGGCGAGGGTGAAGTGCACGAGCAGCACGGCACCGGCGCCGACGCTCGGGTTGTCCGCGGGGGATCGCACGACCGCATCGACGCGGCTGTCGGGGAAGAGCGAGACGTAGAGGTTCGCTGCCTCCTCGGCCCTGCCGTCGTACCAGAGGCAGGGGGTGATCTTCGCCGTCATCGTCGCCCGCGCCTCGAGCGGCCGGCGGCGTGCAGCGGATCGGCGGGGACCTGCGGATACTGGTCGGTGATCATCACCAGGTAGGCGTTGACGCTCGTCGTGTAGCGGACGTAGGTGGCGTTCATCTCCCAGAGGCGGCGGGGATAGCGGCCGGTGAGGAGGATCGCCGCCCAGGCGAAGAGCATCGTGATCGCGACGAACGTGCCGTAGACGGCGATGACCACGAGGTGTGGGATCACCAGCGGCCACTTCAGGAAGAGCCCGTTGAGCAGCCGCGACGAACGCTTCGGATACTCGAACGCGACCTCGACGGTACGACGCTTGCGCGATGCCATGGAGCCCCCTGTTCGACCGCGGTCGGTCGCTGTGACCGGATGCACCGGCTCGTCCCACGAGTGTGGCACAGGTGCCCGCACGGGATCGCGCGGGCGTATCATCGCGGCATGGGAAAGCTCGACGGCAGGGTCGTCCTCATCACCGGCGCCGCGCGCGGCATGGGCGAGGCGCACGCGGTGCTGCTCGCCGCCGAGGGGGCACGGATCGCGGTCTGCGACGTGCTCGACGAGCCGGGCCGCGCGGTCGCCGCGCGGATCGGCGGCGCCTACTACCACCTCGACGTCGCCAGCGAGGGCGACTGGGCGGCGACCGTCGCCGCGGTCGAACGCGACCTGGGACCGATCACCGCACTGGTAAACAACGCGGGGGTGCTCGGCTTTGCCCCGCTGGAGGCGACGACGCTGCAGGAATGGCGCCGGATCATCGACATCAACCTGACGGGGGTATTCCTCGGCATGCGCGCGGTGGTGCCGCAGATGCGCGCCGCCGGGGGCGGCGCGATCGTCAACGTCTCGTCGGCGGCCGGGATGATGGGCTACAGCAACCTCTCGGCCTACGTGGCGAGCAAGTGGGGCGTCCGCGGCATCACGAAGGCCGCGGCGCTCGAGCTCGGCAAGGACAAGATCCGCGTGGTCTCGGTGCACCCCGGCGGCGTGCGCACGCCGATGACCTCCGGCGCGGAGGTCGGCGATGCCTTCGCCGGCCAGCCGATCCCGCGCATCGGCGAGCCGGAAGAGCTGGCGAAGCTCGTCCTCTACCTGATCGCCGACGCCACCTACTCGACCGGCACCGAGTTCGTCGCCGACGGGGGCGCGACGATCGGCTGATCGGACAGCGGGGCTCGCACCACCCGGGGTGGTGCCGCTAGAGCTGCTCGAAGTCGATGAAGCCGCGCTCGACGTTGACCCCCGCCAGGCGCACCGCGAGGCGGTCGCCCACGTCGAGGTCGCTGCGCAGGTCGACCAGCATCCCCTCTGCCGGCGGTCGGGAGATGCGCACGAAGACCCCCGCCGCCGAGACGCCCGAGACGATCGCGTCGAAGCGCTCGCCGATCCGCTGCTCGAGCACCAGCGCCGCGGCCGACTTGCGCAGGTGCCGCTCGGCACGGTTGACCGCGTCCTCGCGCTCGGTGCACTGCTTGGCGAGCTGGAGCAGCTCCACGTTCTTGTAGGGCGACGGGCGCCCGTCGATCGCCGCCTTGACGATGCGCTGCGTGATGAGGTCGGGGTAGCGGCGGTTCGGCGCGGTGGAGTGCATGTAGTCGCGGACGGCGAGGCCGAAGTGCCCGAGCGACTCCTCCGCCCTGCCGCGCATCACGTACTCGCCGCGGCCCAACAGCTTGATCACGGTCGTCGAAAGGTCCGGGTACGCCTCCGGGTCGGCGCTTCGCCGCCGGGCGAGGAACCCGGCGAGTGCCGCCGAACTCGGCTCGGCGGAGAGCGTGTCCCCGTGCTCCGCGGCGAGGGCCCTGATCCGCTCCCACCGCTCGGGGATCCGCACGACGCGTTGGATCGAGGCGTAGCGGCGCGTGGCGAGGAACCGCGCCGTCACCCCGTTGGCGACGATCATCAGGTTCGCGATCAGCAGGCGCGCCCGGTTCTGCCGCTGCAGGCGAAGCTCGCTGAGACGCTCCTCCTCGAAGAGGTGCTCGACCTCGACCCCCTCGAGGTCGAGTGCCCCGAGTCGAGAGCGCTCCGCCTCCAGCCGCCGGGCGATCTCGTCCTGCAGGGCGAGCTGTTCAAGGGTCGCGCGCTCGTCGGCGGCCGGCGGGGGATCGCCGTGCACCACGAGCCACTCGCTCACCGCGTCGTAGGCCAGCTGGGCGCGGTTGTGCACCTGCGCGCGGAAGATCTCGCCGTCGCGCACCTGACCGGCGGCGTCGACCGAGAACTCCACGACGATGGCGTGTCGATCCTCGCCGGGGTTGAGCGACGTCAGGTCGTGCGAAAGCTCGTCGGGGAGCATCGGGAAGACGTTCCCGGGCATGTAGACCGAGGTCGTGTTCGCCTCGGCGTGGAGGTCGAGCGGCGAGCCCTTCGGCACGTAGCGATCGACGTCGGCCACCGCCACCAGCACCCGGTCCCACCCGCCGGGGAGCCGCTCCGCCCAGCTCAGCTGGTCGAGATCGCGCGAGTCGTCGTTGTCGATCGAGATCCAGTGCAGGTCGCGCAGGTCGCGCACGGGCCCGGCGGTCGGCTCCCTGCCGGCGCGGCGCCCGAGCAGGCCGCGAAGCGCTCCCGCCGGGAAGGTGGTGCGCAGGTCGCGGGAGCGCATGACCGCGATCGCGACGCCGCGCAGCCGCGCGCGGTGCGAGAGGTGCGCCGCGCCGCGCGTCCCGCCGCGACCCCCTCCCCGCCCGGATCGTCGGCCTGCAGCGGCCATCAGCGCAGCGGCAGCGCGAGAGTGAACGTCGAGCCCTCCCCGAGCTGCGACGCGACGGTGATGCGCCCACCGTGCGCCTCGGCGATGTGTCGGGCGATCGCCAGGCCGAGGCCGGTGCCGCCGCCCTTCGAGCGGGCGCGGTCGGCGACGAAGAAGCGCTCGAAGACGCGGTCGAGGTCGGCGCGGGCGATCCCCGCGCCGTGGTCGACGACGCGCAAGAGCGCATCGCCGCCCTCGACCGCCAGATGCGCCTCCACGCTGCTGCCGGACGCCGAGAACTTGATCGCGTTGTGCACCAGGTTGGTGACCACCTGCGCGAGACGAGCAGCGTTCCCCGGGCGGTCGATCGGCATCGATTGGACGCCATCGAGGCGAAGTGCGACGCCGGCCTGGGCGGCATAGGGGCGCAGTCGATCGAGCACGGAACGGCTGATTGCCGCCAGGTCGACCTTATCCTCCATGCGCATCCCCTCACCGCTCTCGATGCGCGCCAAGTCGAGCAGCTCGCTGATCATCTGGCCCAAGTGGACCGTGTCCGACTCTAGCTGCATGATCCGTTCGCGGACCTTCGCCGGCACGCTCCCGGGAGCGGCTGTTTCGGCGGCGAGGAGCTCGGCGAGCAGACCGATCGCCGTGAC
>JBEGQU010000109.1:0-6344 GCA_041180765.1 Chloroflexota bacterium | reverse complement strand
GCCAGGCTGCTCGGGGCGAGGAGCAGGCGCACCCGCTCGAGGCCCGCGGCGGCAACGCCCGAGAGGGCATCGACGACCTGGTGCGCGAGCGCGAGCTCTTCGCCGGGCGGCAGGTTCGACTTCCAGTTGGCGACGACCGTCGGGCGGTGGGGGGCGCGGCTGCTCATGCGCTGATCATGCCAGAGGACGGTCGAGCGCCCCTGCGGCACGCTCGATCCGCTGCAGTTCGCGCTGGATCGCGGCCCGGGAGCGGTGAAGCTGCGCGGCGAGCTCGCCGATCGACGCCTCCGGGGCCGCGAGCCGGGCGGTGGCGACTGCCCCGATCGCGCTCGCGGGATCGACCGATCCCGCCGCGAGGAGGCGGCGCGCCGCGCGTGCCTGGCGCATCGAGGCCGCGACGGTGCGCCGCACGTTCGCCGTCTCTGCGTTGACCGAACGATTGATCGAGCCGCGCACCTCGCGCCCGATGCTCCGCGCCTCGAGGTCGGCGAGCGCCGCACCGCCGCCGAGGCCCCGTAGCACGGCGAGGATGGCGCGCTCGCCCTTCCAGGTGAAGACGACGCGGCCGCGACGCAGGCGGCTGGATGGCCCGGGGCCCGCTCGATCGAGGAGCGGGGCGAGCGGCACCGCCTCCTCGGGTCGCACGACGAGTTCGAGGTGCGCGCGCCCCGAGGCGAGCGAGAGCGAGCCACGCGCCAGGAGGCGGCCGCGGAGGAAGGCCCGCCGACAGTGGCGCGCCGCGCGCGGCGCCGCAAGCTGCTCTGCCGTGGCGTGCGCCTGCCTGGCGGCACCCGTCGCGCCCGGATCGCGGTGCCCCTCGGCCACGGTGAGCTGTGCTGAGAGGCGGTGCACCGTCTTCGCGACCGCGATGTCGGCGCGGCGACCGGAGTCGGCGAGCGCGTCGAGTTCGGCACGGCAGCAGCAACGCCGCTCGGGAACGATCGCCGCCAACTCGGCGCGAATCGCGGCGACGAGGTCCAGCTCGCCGCGGCTCATCCCCGCGCCAGCGGCACGCGCCTCCGGCGGCGGAGGCGCGGCTGGAGGCGGACAACGGCCCGCGCGAGCAGTGCCGGATCGTGCAGGTGCGGCCGAAGCCGCGAGACGACATCGCGCACGTAGAGCGGCGGATCGTCGGAGACGCGGCGACCGTCGACGGGACGGAGCTGCGGTGCCAGCGGCGTGCCCGTCGCATTCGGACGCGCGCGCACCGGCGCCTCGGCGGCGAGGATCGCGTCGACCAAGCCGCTCGCGCCATGGGCCTCGAGCGCGCTGAGGTGGTCGCGGAGGTCCAGCCCCTCGGTCTCGCCCTCTTGCTCGTCGACGTTGGCGATCCAGAGCAGCGGCGCGCGACGACGCGCAAGGGCCTTGCGCAGCCCCGGGACGAGCAGGTGCGGGATCAACGAGGTGTAGAGGCTCCCCGGTCCGAGGATGAGCAGGTCTGCCCGGCGGATCGCGGCGAGTGCCGCCTGGGTCGCCGGCGGCGCGATCGGCTCCACGCCGATCCGCAGGATCCCGGCAGTCCGCGCGAGCGCCGCCTGCCCCTCGACGATCGTGCCGTTGCGGGTCTCGCCGCGCAGGTGCAGCGCCACGCTCGTCGCCGGGGTCACGCGGCCGCGGACGTGCAGCACCCGATGGACGCGCTCGACCCCCCGCTCCAGGTCGCCGCCCTCTTCCGCAATCGCGGCGGCGAGCAGGAGGTTGCCCACCGCGTGCCCCCGCGGTTGGCCGGGCTCCGCCGGGAGTCGATACTGCAGCAGCGCCCCGGCGGTGGGCTCCGCCTCGGCGAGGGCGATCAGGCAGTTGCGCAGGTCCCCGACGGGCGGAATCCCGAGCGTCTCGCGCAGGCGCCCGGACGAACCGCCGTCGTCCCCCATCGAGACGATCGCCGTGAGGTGCGCGGTCTCGTGCTTCAGCCCGCGCAACACGGTCGCCAGGCCGGTGCCGCCGCCGAGCACGACGATGCGCAGGCCGCGGTGCTGGCGTCGCCGCTGGTCGAGCAGGTCGATGAGCGAGCCACCCTCTCCGCTGTCGCGATACGGGATCAGCGTCGCACGCGCGAGTCCGATCGCCCCGACGAGCAGGAGAAGTGATCCGACGGCGATGAAGATCGCGCCGACGCCGCGCCCCTCGAACCCCAGCTCCCCGATGAGCGCGGGGAGATCCGCCGCCAGCGGGAGGAGGAGCAGGCCACCCGTGGCGATGACGGCCGCGCTGATCAGCAGGACGAGCAGCCAGCGCTTCACGCCGATCCCCGGACGCAGCCAGCGCAGGAGGCCCATGTTCAGCCCTTCGGCAGGTCGCGGTGCTCGACGACGAGGGGGGCGGGCGGCTCTGCGGCGCGCAGCCGCGCCGCGAGCGCCTCGACGATCGCGACCGATCGGTGGCGGCCCCCGGTGCAGCCGACCGCCACCGTCAGCTGGCCGCGGCCATCCTCGAGATAGGCTCGCAGCGTCGCATCGAGGTAGGCGCCGATCGAGGCAGCGAGTGCGGCGCCGGTCGGATCACCAAGAACGTAATCGCGGATCGATGCGTCGCGCCCGTCGAGTGGGCGGAGTTCGGCTACCCAGTGGGGATTCGCGGCGGGGCGTACGTCGAAGACGAGATCTGCCTCGAGCGGGATGCCGTGCTTGAAGCCGAACGAGACGAGGCGCACGCCCGCCTGGATGCTGCCGCCCAGCGCCTCCCGGACGAGGCGATCGCGCAGCTCGCGCGCCGTGAGGTCGCTCGTGTCGATCTGCGCCTCGGCCCCCTCGCGCACACCGCTGAGCAGGGCGCGCTCTTCGGTGATCGCCTCGGCGACCGAGCGCGGCGCGGTGGTGCCGCCGCCGAGCGGATGGCGGTGCCGCGTCTCGCTGAAGCGCCGGATCAGCACGTCGTCGCGCGCATCGAGGAAGATCGTGCGGACCTCGATCCCGAGCCCCTCGGCCCTGCGGCGAACGTCTGCCACCGCGCCGATCGGATCCCCGTCGCGCGCGTCGATCACCAGGCAGGTCCGGCGGAAGCGGTCCTCGTCCTGGGCGATCTTCTCCACGAGGACTGGGAGGAGATCGTGGGGCAGGTTGTCGATCGTCCGGAAGCCGATGTCCTCGAGCGATTTCGTGGCGGTCGTCTTCCCCGCGCCAGAGAGCCCGGTGAGGATGATGATCCGGCGCGCGCCGACCACCGGCGTCCCGGTGCTCATCGCTTCCCCGCCCTGATCAGGAGGATCGACAGCTCGTAGAGCCCGTAGAGCACGACCGCAAGCACGATCGGGCTGACGAGATCGGTCCCGGGGGTTGCGACGGTGCTCGCGACGACGATCCCGACGATCGCCGCCTTGCGCCATGCGCGCAGCTTGGCCGAGCTCACGACCCCGATCCGCGCGAGGAAGACGAGCAGGATCGGATACTCGGCGGCGAGGCCGAAGACGAGGATCAGCGAGCCGACGAAGCCGAAGTAGCGATCGGCGGTGATGAGTGGCTGGAGCGTGTCGCTGGAAAAGGAGAGCAGGAAGCCGACGGCAAACGGCAGCACGATCCAGGCGACGGTGGCGCCGACGAGGAAGAGCAGCAGGGCGAGCGGGAGCCAGGGGCCGGCTGCGCGACGCTCGCTCGGCGTGAGGGCGGGCCGGACGAAGGCCCACCCCTGCCACAGCCAGACGGGCATCGCCAGGGCGACACCGGCGACGAGGCTCAGCTGCATGCGGATGCCGAAGGCGTCGCCGACCCCGGTGAAGTAGAGCGGCACATCTCCAAGCGGTGCACGCAGCAGCTCAATGAGCCGGTCCGAGAAGAGGAAGGCGCCGATCGTGCCGATCAGCACCGCCGCGAACGCGACGCCGACGCGTCGACGCAGTTCGCGCAGGTGGTCTACGAGCGGGGCGCGGGCACCGTCAGGGGCGACAGCGCGGCTCATCTGCGCCGGGTGCCGCGGCGCGGCTCAGGCCTTGCGCTTCGGGCGACGGGCAGGGCTCTTGCGCGCCGGGCCGCCCTCGTCGGACTCGCCGGCCGTCGCCTGGCGGAACTCGCGGAGCGATCGCCCGACGGCCTTGCCGATCTCCGGCAGCTTGCCGGGGCCGAAGACGAGCAGCACCACGGCGAGGATGAGGATGAGCTCGGGGAATCCGATATTCGGCATGTGGCGCCACTCCTTCGCTTCGCTCAGGGCTCCTGCCCTACCGCGCCAGTATAGCGAGGTGCGCCCCCCACTCGGCCGCGCGAGCGCGGAGGTGCGCGACGGGATCGGCGGCATCGGCCACGCCATCGCTGATCCCCCGCCCGACGTTCACGAGCAGCCCGCCGCCGACGCTCCCCCCGGCGACCCCGTCGCGGGCGCCGCCGTGGCGCACGGTCGCCTGCACGTCGCCCCCCTGCGCCCCGATGCCCGGCACGAGGAACGGGAGCGTCGGGACGCGCGCGCGGAGTACGGCGAGGTCGTCGCCGGCCGTCGCCCCGACGACGAGGCCGATGCGCCCCGCACGCGCCTCCGGCCGCGCCGCCGCCGCGTCGGCGACGCGCAGGTAGAGCGGGACGCCCCCCGCCCGCCCCTCGACCGGGAGCTCTTGGAACTCGGCCGACTCGGGATTCGAGGTGCGGCAGAGCAGGTAGGTGAAGCCGTCGACACGTTCGAGGAGCGGCGCGAGGGCACCGATCCCCAGGTAGGGGCTCGCCGTGACGGCATCCGCGCCGAGCACGTCGTAGAGCGCACGTGCCTGGGCGGCCACGGTGCTGCCGATGTCGCCGCGCTTGGCATCGACGACCAACGGCACGTCGGCGGGAACGATTCCCCGCACCTGCTCCGCGGCGCGCATCCCCTCCCAGCCGAGCGCCTCGAAGAAGGCGATGTTCACCTTGTACGCCGCCGCGTGCCCTACGGTCGCGTCGACGAGGAGCCGCACCCAGTCGGCGAGGCGCGCGACGCTGCGGTAGCCGTCGGGCAGGGTGGCGAGATCCGGGTCGATGCCGATGCAGAGGCGACTCCCCGCGCGGATCGACGAGAGAGCGAGGCGCTCGAGATAGCCGCTCACGGAAGGGTCGCGCTCGGCACCGCGACGAGCGGCCCCCAGGCGGGTCGCACGTTCGGGTCGACGGGGTCGCGCAAGAGCCGCAGCGTCGCGGGGATCGTCGGGATGCCGCCCACGACGCTGATCGTCGCCACCTGCAGCGAGGCGGCGCTCCCGTCGGGGATGAGGAAGGCGAGCCGCGCGCCGTCCGGAGACCACGCGGGAGACCAGGATCGCCCGGTCCGGGTGACCTCTGCCGCGACGGCACCGGTCGCGGCATCGAGCACCACGACATCGCTCCCCTTCGCCGAGATGCGCGTCGCGGCGATCCAGCGCCCGTCGGGGCTCGGCGCCGGTTCGACGAAGCCCCGCTCGCTGAAGCGGCGCGTCGTGTCGGAGGCGACGTCGTAGCGGATGATCCGCGACGCCGAGCCCTCCGAGGAGAAGCCGTTCTGCACGTAGTAGAGGGCGTCGCCGCTCGCGCTCCAGGCCGGGTCCTGGTGGCCGTACGGGGCGAGATCCGGGAATCCGGCGGCGCTGACGCTCCCGCTCGCGCCCAGATAGCGGATGATCACGTCGCTGCCGAGCGCGGGGGCCGCGAGGCTCCCCTTGAGGTCGGTCGCCAGCGCGATGCGACCGTCGGGGGCCGGAGCGGGGTCGAAGATGAACCCGCTGTTGTCGTAGGCGGTCGTCGCCCCCTTGACCAGGCCGTCGAGCAGGAGCGTGGCGCTCCCCCCGGCGCTCGAGGCACGGTAGAGGGAGGGGATGCTGAGGTGCAGCCGGGTATAGCTGCCACTCTCGTTCCGCCGACCGCCCTCCGCCTCGCGCAAGCGCACGAAGTAGAGCTGCGATCCATCGCGGCTCCAGGCGACATCGCGATCGGTGGGGCCCGCCGTGAGCACGACGATCGACTCGCCGCTCACCCCGATGATCGCCCCGTCGCGGGCGACCGCGATGGTTCCCTCGATCGCCGCGCCGGCCGCCACCTCGGGGCCCTCGGCAGCCGTCTCCCCGGGGCCGAGCGCCAGCAGCGCCGCATAGCCGGTGCCGACCGCCACGGAGAGCAGCAGGAGCGACGCGATCAGCGGTGCCAGGCGGGGGCCGCGCCCGCGCCAGCCACCCGTCGCATCGAGCAGCCCGGAGGCCGGCGGATTGATCTGCCGCGCAGAGTGGAAGGGCCTCGGAGGGATGCGCTCGCCCCTGGGGCGCGGCTTGAGCGAGGGGCGGTTGCTCATGTGCCCACGATAGCGGGTCGAAGATCCAGCACCTGCAGTTCCACCTTCGCCACGCCGCGGAACGTGCGCAGGGCAATCCGCGCGGCGAGGTCGACGCTCGTCCCCGCCAGCGCCGCCGCGTCCGGCCT
>JBEGQU010000108.1:0-3172 GCA_041180765.1 Chloroflexota bacterium | reverse complement strand
GTTCCCAATCGCCGAGATCGGCGTGACAGAGGTGAAGGCCACGCTCGGCGCCTCGTTCCTTGGACAGGCGCTCTTCGCCGGCGCGGTCGGAATCCTCCTCGTCTTCCTCTTCATGCTGCTCCACTACCGCCTCGCCGGCGCGGTGGCCAACATTGCACTCGTCTTCTACATGATCATCGTGCTCGCGATCTTCCGGCTGATTCCCGTGACGCTTACGCTCGCCGGCATCGCCGGGTTCGTCCTGTCGATCGGCATGGCGGTGGATGCGAACATCCTCATCTTCGAGCGGACGAAGGAGGAGCTGCGGGTCGGCAAGCGCGTTGCCGCGGCGATCGAGGCGGGCTTCAGCCGCGCGTGGAACTCGATCCTCGATTCGAACGTGTCCAGCCTGATCACCGCATTCATCCTCTTCTACTTCGGCTCCTCCACCATCAAGGGATTCGCGCTGGTGCTGATCATCGGCGTGCTCTGCTCGATGTTCACCGCCGTGACGGTGACCCGCCTCATCATGCGCGCGCTCATCCGCCGGGAGCGCTTCTCGTCGCCCGCGCTCTACGGGGTTGACGCCGAGGACATGGCGACGCCCGCGGGAGGGGTGGCCCGTGGATAAGATCATCGCGCGCAAGCGCTGGTTCTTCCTCTTCTCGCTGATCCTCACCGTCCCCGGGCTCTTCTTCATCCTCGCGACGCCGTTCTCGAACGGAGCGATCGGCCTGCGCTTCTCGATCGACTTCACCGGCGGCACCGCCTGGGAGTTCCGCCCGGCGGCCGGGGCCACCACCGAGGCGGTGCGCCTCGCCGTCGTCGACGCCGGCCACCCCGAGGCGATCGTGAGCGAGACCGAGACCGGCTACTTCATCGTCAAGGTGAAGCCGCTCGACCTCCAGCAGGGGGGCGGGGGCGCGAACGCCGGGGCCGAGCTTGCCGCGCTGCGGACGGCCGTCGCCGCTTCGACGGGCACGATCGTCGACGAGGGATCGGTCACGACCGTCGGTCCTGTGGTGAGCAAGGACCTCACGCAGCAGGCGGCGCTGCTCGTCGTGCTGGGGTCCGTCGGCATCCTGCTCTGGATGACCTACCGTTTCCGCAACCTGCGCTTCGGCCTCGCTGCGCTGGTGGCGCTGTTGCACGACGTCATCGTCACGGTCGGCTTCTTCGCCATCGCCGGCACGGTCGCGGGGGTGGAGGTGGATGCACTCTTCGTGACGGCGATGTTGACGGTGATCGGCTTCTCCGTCCACGACACCATCGTGGTCTTCGACCGCATCCGCGAGAATCTCGCGCGACATGCCGGCGCCCCCTTCGCCGAGATCGTGAACCACTCGATCGTCCAGACCCTCGGGCGATCGTTCAACACCACGGCCACGGTGCTCATCACCCTCCTCTCGCTGCTGCTCTTCGCCGGCGGCGCCGTGCGCACGTTCGTCCTCGCGCTCTTCATCGGCATCCTCTCGGGAACCTACTCGTCGATCTTCAACGCGAGCCCGCTGCTCGTCTGGTGGGAGGAGCGCTCCCAGGCGCGGAGGGCGGCCGCCTCCACGAAGCGCGCCGCCTAGCCCCGCGGTGGGCGGTCAGTGAGCCCCGCTGCCGCCTGGCGGGTCCTCGACGGTCCGCGGTTCGACGCCCCCTCCGATCCCGATGTCGTCGCCGCGCTGGAGGCGGCCGGCATCCCCGGGGAGCTGCGTGACGCGAGCGCCGCCCTCCTCGCCCGCCGCGGCATCGTGGGCGCCGAGGAGGTCGCCCGCTTCCTCGATCCCCGAGATCGGACGCTCCACGACCCGCGCCTGCTCCCCGACGCCCCCGGGCTGATCGAGCGCCTGAAGCGCGCCGGCTCGGAGGGGGAGCCGGTGCTGGTGGTCGGCGATTTCGATGCAGACGGGCTCACCGGGGCGGCGATCCTCGTGCGCGCGCTCGCTGCGCTCGGGGCGGCCGTCGACGCCTACATCCCGAATCGCGCGAGCGATGGGCACGGGATCCCGGAGGGGGCCCTCGTCGAAGCGGAGGCGGGCGGGGCCGCGCTGCTGCTCACCGTCGACTGCGGTACCGCAGACGTCGAGCGCGTCGAGCAGGCCCGCGCGCTGGGGATCTCGGTCGGGATCGTCGACCACCACGCCGTCCCGCCCCGCCCTGCGCGGGCAGATTGGCTGCTCAACCCGAACCGCACCGATTCCACCTACCCCTTTCCGAAGCTTGCCGGGAGCGGCCTCGCCTTCAAGGTCGCCCAGGGGCTGCTCGATGAGCACCCGCGCCGGAGGGAGCTCCTCGCGGAGCTCTCGGTGCTGGCGATGGTGGGAGGGATCGCCGACATGGTCCCGGTCGCCGACGAGTTCCGCACGATCGTCCGATCGGCGCTCCGGGTCGTGAACGGCGGCGCAGCGCCGATCGGCATCGCCGCGCTGCTGAAGCGAGCAGGTGCCGAACCGCCCCACCGCGTCGACATCGTCGGGTTCACCCTCGCGCCGCGGATCAACGCCGCGGGGAGGCTCGGCGATGCGCGACCGGCGCTGGAGCTGCTCGTCACCGACGATCCCGACGAGGCGGCCGAGCTCGCCGACCAGCTCGAGGCGGTCAACGAGGCGAGGAAGGGGCTGGGGCGCGATGCGATGGCCGAGGCGCGCGCCCTGCTCGCGCTCGACGGCACCGCCTTCGATTTGGCACGGGCGCACCTGAGCGAGGGGCTCGCCGCGGTGCGCGGCGATTGGTCCCCCGGGGTGCTCGGCCTGGTCGCGGGTCGCCTCGCGGAGGAGCTCGGGCGCCCCGTGCTCGTCGCGCACGAGACGGAGGGCGCCGTGCGCTCCTCGATTCGCGCCCCGCAGGGGTACTCCGTTGCGGCCGCGTTGCAACAGGTTGAGGCGTACCTGCACCGACACGGCGGGCACGACGGAGCCGGCGGCTGCAGCTTCTCCGTCGCGTCGTGGCAGGAGGTCACGCTGGCGCTCGGCGAGCGCTTCGCCGCGCAGTCCGCAGCACGCCTGCCCGAGCTGACCATCGACCTCGAGCCGCCCGCGGGCGCACGATCGCCCCAGGCCCTCGCGGCGCTGGTCGAAGCGCTCGCCCCGACCGGTCCGGGCAACGCCGATCCGGTCTTCCTCCTCCGGGCGGTCCCCCTCCGCGATGTCCGACTCGTCGGCGACGGCCGGCATGCCCGCATCGCGCTCGACCTCGACGGGCG
>JBEGQU010000107.1:0-6872 GCA_041180765.1 Chloroflexota bacterium | reverse complement strand
CGGCCGTCGGCGACCCGCGGCTCGACCGGCGGCGACAGGAGCTGGGCGCCGCGCAGCGGCCTGCCGATCGCCGTCATGCGGCCACCGCCAGGCGCTCGGCGGCCCGCAGCTTCGCGCTCCTGCTCCGCGGGTTGTCGTGCAGCTCGGCCTCGCCCGGCAGGATCGCCCGCTTGGTGACGAGGCGCAGGGTCGGCGCGATGCCGCAGGCGCAGGTCGGCAGCTTCGGCGGGCAGATGCAGCCGCGCACCGCGGTGGCGAAGGCGCGCTTCACGATCCGGTCTTCGAGCGAGTGGTAGGTCAGCACCGCGACCCGCCCGCCGGCCGCGAGCCGATCGATCGCTGCCACGAGGGCGACCTCGAGCGCCTGGAGCTCGTCGTTCACGTAGATGCGCAGCGCCTGGAACACCCGCGTCGCGGGATGGATGCGCGTCGGCCGCCCCGCGGGGACGCTCCGCTCGACCAGGGCGGCGAGCAGTTCGGCCGTGTCGATCGGCGCCGCCACGCGCTGCGCGACGATCGCCCGCGCGATGCGCATCGCATGCGGCTCGTCGCCGAACTGGCGGAAGATCCCCGCGAGCTCGCGGGCACCGAGCGCGGCGATGACGGAGCTCGCCGGCTCGCCGCGCGTCACGTCGAAGCGCAGGTCGAGGCGCCCGCCGGCGCGGATGCCGAAGCCGCGCTCGCGGTCGACGAGCTGGTCGGATGAAATGCCGAGGTCGAACAGCACCCCGTCGACGCTCGAGAAGCCGGCGCGATCGGCCGCCTCCGCGAGCCGAGCGCTGCTGCCGTGGAATGTCTGCAGCCGATCGCCGAACCGCGCGAGCCGATCGCGCGCCCCGGCAATCGCGCCGGCATCGGCGTCGATGCCGAGGAGGCGGCCACCCGGCGCGCTGCGCTCCAGGATCGCCTCCGCGTGGCCGCCGCCGCCGAGGTTGGCGTCGATGTAGCGCCCGCCATCCCGGGGAGCGAGGGCCTCGATCGTTTCGGCGAGCAGGACGGGGCGATGGACGCTCGCACCCGCCCCCATCAGAATCCCAGCCCCTCGAGTTGCGCGGCGAGGTTGTCGGAGGTCTCCATCCCGCCGCGGTACGAGGACCAGCGGGCGGGGGTCCAGATCTCGGCGTGATCGCGGGCGCCGACGACCATCGCCTCGCCGGCGAGGCCGCCCCACTCGCGGAGGGTCGCCGGGAGGAGGAGTCGCCCCTGCGCGTCGAGCTCCACCTCGAACGCGCTGCCGAAGAGGAAGCGCGCGAACTCGCGGGCGGTGGCGCTCCCCGTCGGGAGGGCGGCGACGCGGGCGGCCAGGTCGTCCCAGGCGGCGCGCGGGAAGACGGCGAGGCAGTTGTCGAGCCAGCGCGAGACGAAGGCTCCCCCGTCGAGCTGCGCGCGGAAGCGCGCGGGGACGGCGACCCGCCCCTTGCCGTCGACCGTATGCCGGTACTCGCCCGTAAACATCGCTACCCTCCGCCGCGGCTTCGGGGGGAGGGAGTGCCCCACCTTCCCCCACTTGAAACCACTTAGGTGCATCTTTACCCCACTTGCCCGCCATGTCAAGCGGCGGTGCGTGCCACGCGGGTGGCCGGGGCGGGGCGACGCCGAGGGTCGCGGGCGGTCGTTATGTAACAAAAAAGGGGCGGCCTGCGGCGGGGTCCTGGCGCGCGACCCTGCGCTCGACCCTGAGGAGTCCGGCGAGATGGCCTGTAAGCCGGGTTCTGTCCCCCTCGCGGGGGGACGGCCATCCATCTCGGCCGCCGATCGCTCGGCGGCTCTAGCGGTCAACCCGGGAGCGCGGCGGTGTGCCGCCCCCCACCGCAAGCGGTGGGGCTGCCCCCCTATTCGACCTTGCTTCGGGCAGAGTTTGCCGCGTTTCACCCCGCGGGAGCCGAAACCCCCGCGGACTCGTCTCTGTGGCACTGGTCCGCGCCTTGCGGCGGACGGGCGTTACCCGCTGCCCTACACCGTGAAGCCCGGACTTTCCTCGACGGCGCCCAAGGGCGCCGACGCGGCCGTCCGACCATCTCGCCGGAGGTGGATTCTACCGCGCGGGAACCTCCGCGACGAGCCCGTCGAAGGCGGGGGCGACGCCGGCCGGCAGGCGGGCGGCGAGCTCCGAGAAGTCGAGGTCGTGGTCGAGGTGCGTCAGGATCGTCCGGCGGGGGCGCAGGTCGGCCACCAGCGCCAGCGCCTCGTCGACCGTCTGGTGCGTGGGGTGCGGCAGGTCGCGCAGCGCCGAGACGACGAGCAGGTCGAGGTCGGCCAGCAACGCCCTCGACGCCGCTGGCACGGCGCTCACGTCGGTGAGGTAGGCGAAGCCGCCGCTCCGCCAGCCGTGCGCCGGCCGGCGCCCGTGCACGAGGGGGACGGCCACGAAGGTGCGCCCCGCGATCGTCACCGCCTCATCGCTCGCGACCAGGCGCAGCGCCGGGATCCCGTGCCCCGGCGCGGTGCGACCGTCGACCGCGTAGCCCCACCTGCCCCGCAGCTCCTCGGCGGTGCTCGTCCCCGCGCCGAGCGGCAAGACCTCGTCCTGCGCATCGGTGTAGGCCCGCAGCTCGTCGATCCCGCCCGTGTGGTCGATGTGGATGTGCGTCGCGAGCGCCCCGTCGAGCCGCTCGACGCCGAACCGCAGCGTCTGGTCGCGGAGATCCATCCCCGGGTCGATCACCACCGCGCGTGCCGAACCACCGGCGTCGCGCCACTCGACCAGGAGCGCGCTGCGCGTGCGACGGTTGCGCGGGTCGACCGACATGCAGACACCGCAGCGGCAGCCGACGCGCGGCACGCCGCGGCTCGCGCCGCAACCGAGGATCGTGAGCCGCGCCGCCGGTGCCCCGACCTCGACGGTGCCGGCCGCCGCGGCGGGTCCGGTGCGCGCGGCGTCCTCGGGGCGGCGCACCACGCGCGCGGGGCCGCCGCGCAGCGCGCGGTCGAGCGCCTCGTTGGCAAGCGCGTCGGCGCGGCCGTTCTGCTCGCGCGGCACGTGCCGGGCTCGCCAGCGCGGGACCCGCGCGAGGAGCGCCGTCGCCTCCGCGTGCAGCGGTACGAGCTTCGCATCTCGCACGCGCCATCGCCCGTGCAGCTGCTCGGCGACGAGGTTGCTGTCGAGGAGCAGCTCGAGGGAGGCGACGCCGACCTCGAGCGCCAGCTCCACCCCGGCGATGACCGCCTTCCACTCGGCGACGTTGTTCGTCGTGGTGCCGATCGCCGCAGACACCGTCGCGATCGGCTCGGCATCGTGCCGTTCGCTGCCCGGGAGGGCCCGGTCGTAGAGCGCTGCGCCGATCGAGGCCGGTCCGGGATTGCCGCGGCAGGCGCCGTCGGTGCGGAGGATGAGGTCGCGCACTGGCGCGGCTACTGGCGCGCCCCGACCGCCGCCGAGACCTCGAGGATCGCCTTGGTGATGTTGATCCCCCGCGGACAGGCCTCGACGCAGTTGAAGGTGGTACGGCAGCGCCAGACGCCGTCCTCGTCGGCGAGGATCTCGAGCCGCTCGGCCGCCGCCTCGTCGCGCGAGTCGAAGATGAAGCGGTGCGCGTTGACGATGGCGGCGGGGCCCACGTATTCCGGCTTCGCCCAGAAGCTGGGGCACGAGGTGGTGCAGGCGGCGCAGAGGATGCACTTCGTCGTGTCGTCGTACGCCTCGCGCTGCTCAGGGGACTGGCGGCGCTCGCCGGACCCTTCGACGTCGCTCGCCACGAGGAAGGGCATGACGCTGCGGTACTTGCCGAAGAAGCCCTCCATGTCGACGACCAGGTCCTTCACCACCGGGAGCCCGGGGAGCGGCGCGACGGTGATCGTGCGGCCGAGCTGCTCGACGCGCAGCTTGCAGGCGAGGCGATTGCGGCCGTTGATCAGCAGCGCATCGGAGCCGCAGACGCCGTGGGCGCAGCTGCGGCGGAAGGTGATGCTCCCGTCGAAGAGCTCCTTCGCCCGGGTGAGCAGGTCGAGCACGCGATCCATCGGCTCGACGGGGACGTCGAACGACTCCCAGTGGGGCACCGCCTCGCGCTCCGGGTCGAAGCGCTGGATGCGCAGCTCGACGGTCTGCGGCGCTGCGGCCATCTCAGTACACCCGCGGCTTCGGCTGGAACTCGGTGATCGTCACCGGCTTGTAGTCGAGCCGCTCCGCGGGGCCATCGCCGGCGCCGCGCCAGGAGAGGGTGTGCGCGAGGAACGTCGCGTCATCGCGCTCGGGGAAGTCCTCGCGGCTGTGCGCCCCGCGCGACTCCTTGCGGGCGAGCGCCGACACGGCGGTCGCCTCCGCCGTGTCCAGCAGGTAGCCGAGCTCGCGGGCCTCGAGCAGGTCGGTGTTGAAGACGCTCCCGGTGTCCTCCACGCGGACCCGCGCGTACTCCCCCTTCAGGCGACGGATCTCGGCGACCGCCGCCGAGAGCAGCGCCTCGTCGCGGTAGACCCCGACGTTGTCCATCATCACGTCGGCCAGCGCGCGGCGGATCTCGCCGGGGCGCACCCCGTCGGGGCGCGTGCTGAGTGCCAGCAGCTCGTCGCGCACCGCCGCCTCGGCCGCCGGGACGTGCCCTGGGGCGGGGGTCGACTTGCAGGCCTCCGCCATGCGCTTGCCGGCGCGCTTGCCGAAGACGAGCAGGTCGACGAGGGAGTTGGTGCCGAGGCGGTTCGCGCCGTGCACGGAGACGCAGGCCACCTCGCCCGCGGCATAGAGCCCCGGGACGACGCTCCCCCGGGCGTCGGCGATCACCTCGGTGTGCAGGTTCGTCGGCACGCCGCCCATGGCGTAGTGCGCCGTCGGCTGCACCGGGACCGGCTCGCTGATCGGCTCGACCCCCTGGTAGACGCGGGCGAAGTCGGTGATGTCGGGGAGCTTCTCCTCGATCACCTTGCGCCCGAGGTGGCGGACGTCGAGGTAGACGTAGTCGCGACCGCCGATGCCGCGCCCGGCGCGGATCTCCTGGTACATCGCCCGCGAGACCATGTCGCGCGGCGCGAGTTCCATGAGCTTGGGGGCGTACGTCTCCATGAAGCGCTTCCCCTCGTCGTTCAGCAGGTAGCCCCCCTCGCCGCGCGCCGCCTCCGAGAGCAGGATGCCGATGCCGACGATCCCGGTGGGGTGGAACTGGTAGAACTCCATGTCCATCAGCGGAACGCCGTGGCGCCAGGCGAGCGCCATCCCGTCGCCGGTGAGCGAGTGCGCGTTCGAGGTGACGCGCCAGGCGCGCCCGTAGCCACCCGTGGCGAGCAGCACCGCCTTCGCGCGCAGCGTGTGCAGGGTGCCGTCGGCGATCTTGTAGCCGATGACGCCGCTGCACCGACCGCCCCGGTCCGCATCGCCACCCTCGAAGACGAGGTCGACGACGTGGTATTCGTCGTAGAACTTCACGCCCGCCTTGATGCACTGCTGGTAGAGCGTCTGGAGGATCATGTGGCCGGTGCGGTCCGCCGCGTAGCAGCTGCGGCGGACCGGGCCCTCGCCGAAGTTGCGCGTGTGCCCGCCGAAGCGGCGCTGGTCGATCTTCCCGTCGGGGGTGCGGTTGAACGGCAGGCCCATCCGCTCGAGCTCGATCACCGCCGGGATGGCCTCGCGCGCGAGCACCTCGGCCGCATCCTGGTCGGTCAGGTAGTCGCCGCCCTTGATGGTGTCGAACATGTGCCACTCCCAGCGGTCCTCCTCGACGTTGCCGAGTGCGGCGCAGACGCCCCCCTGCGCCGCACCCGTGTGCGAGCGCGTCGGGTAGAGCTTGGTCAGGACGGCGGTCGGCACCCCCTCGCGGGCGAGCTCGAGCGCCGCCCAGAGGCCGGCGCCGCCGGCGCCGACGACGATCGCGTCGACATCGACCTGGCTGGCGGCCGCCCGCAGGCCGGTGCTCATGCCAGGCCCGGGAGGGAGACCACGACCTGCGTGCCGAGGGCGAACAGCACGAGCGCGAGCAGGTACAGCGCGGCGAGGCCGATCCTGCGCAGCCGCGCCGGCAGGTAATCCTGGAGCACGGTGCGCATCCCGAGGAAGGCGTGGACGAGGACCGTCATCAGCATCGCCCAGTCGAGCACGCGGAGCGCGACCGAGCTCCAGCGCGCCTGCTTGACCCACTCGGCGCCCTGCTCGCCCGGATCGAAGACGAAGTGCGTCACGGTGAAGTGCGAGAGGGCGAGGACGAAGAGCATCAGCGAGGTGAGGCGCACGGCATACCAGGCGTAGAGGTCGGCCCGCGATCCGGTCGGCCGCGGCCGACCGACGCGCGAGTAGCGCGGGGTGCTCATCGTGCCACCTCCCAGATCGGCTTCAGGATGATGTACGCCCCGGGGATGCCGAAAAGGAAGAAGGTGACCCAGACGGCGCGCCAGAGCTGGCGGTGGTATGCGGTGAGCGCCGGCCAGAAGTCCATCACCACGATGCGCATCCCGTTGAGCGCGTGGTAGAAGAGCGCGGCACCGAGCAGTGTCTCCATGACCCGGCCGGGCGGGCTCGCGTAGATCGCGCCGAGGAAGTCGTAGGCCTCCGGGTTCGCACCGATCAGCCAGATGTCGACGATGTGCAGGATGAAGAAGGCCCAGACGCCGATTCCCGAGAGACGGTGGAAGGCCCAGGCGACCATCCCCTCACCGCCGCGATAGGCGAAGTAGGAGCGGAGGCCGACCTTGGGGCCCGCGACCGGTGCTCCTCGACCCATCCCCACCTCCGGCTGCTGGTCGGGGGGATGGCGGGCGCCGCCCTCCCCGGCAGGGGAATCCTAGCGGCGACGCGATCGGGCTGCTCGCGTATGCTCCGCGCCATGAAGATCCACGAAGCCGAGGCTCGGGAGCTCCTCGCCCGCGCCGGCCTCCCCGTCCCCGACGCCTCGACCGCCACCACCCCCGGTGCCGCCCGGGCCGCCGCGGAGCGGCTCTTCGCCGCCGGC
>JBEGQU010000106.1:0-4819 GCA_041180765.1 Chloroflexota bacterium | reverse complement strand
GGCGCGGGCTCGGCCGGCGGCGCGACGGGCGCGGGGCCCGGGGCGAAGATCTCGACCGGCGGCGTCGAGGGGCTCGTAGGGTCGATCCCCGCGCCCGGCTTCGACCCACCGCTGCCGCGCGAGCGCTGCGCCGCCTCGCGGGCCGCCTCGAGCGCCTTACGGGCGCGCTTCTGCAGCTGATCGCGGCGTCGCTCGGGCATCAGCGGTCCTCCCATCGCGCGAAGAGCAGGGCCGAGTTCTGCCCGCCGAAGCCGAACGCGTTCACCAGCGCCAGGCGCACCGCCTGCTCGCGCGGCGCACCGCGCACGATGTCGAGCCCGGCGGCGGCCGGGTCGGGATCGGCGAGGTTCAGCGTGTGGTGCACCCGGCCGTCGCGCATGGCGCAGATAGTGGCGATGGCGCCGAGCCCGCCGGCGGCGCCGAGCGTATGGCCGAGCGCCCCCTTGGAGGCGGTGACCGTGGCGCCGGTCGCGCCGCCGAGGATCGTGCGGATCGCCTCGAGCTCGGCGCGGTCGCCCTCGCCGGTCGAGGTAGCGTGCGCGTTCACGTGGTCGATCTCGCCGCCCGTGCGCCCCGCCTTCGCCAGGGCGCGCCGCGCGGCGCGCACGGCGCCGGCGCCACCGGGCGCGGGGAGGGTGATGTGCTGCGCGTCGGCGGTCGCCCCGTAGCCGACGATCTCGGCGAGCGGCGTCGCGCCCCGGGCGAGGGCGACGTCGAGGCGCTCGAGCAGCAGCAGGCCGGCCCCCTCGCTCATGACGAAGCCGTCGCGCGCGGCGTCAAAAGGGCGCGAGGCGGCGGCCGGATCGCCGCCGCGCGACGAGGCGCCGCTGCGCGAGAGGGCGCGCATGTTGTTGAACCCGGCGATCACGACGGGGTGGATCGCCGCCTCGGCGCCGCCGGCGATCGCGCGGTCGGCGTCGCCGCGACGAATCATCTCGTAGGCCTCGCCGATCGCGTGCCCGGCGGTGGCGCAGGCGCTCACCACGCCGAACGAGGCGGCCTGGGCGCCGACGTGGATCGCCACCTCGCCCGCCGCCATGTTGCCGATCGCCGCGGGGACGAGGAACGGCGAGATGCGGCTCGCCCCCTTCTCGCCGTAGACGGCGGCCTGCTCGAAGATCGTCGTCGCGCCGCCCAGCCCCGAGCCGACGATCGTCGCGAGCCCCTCGGCCGCCGCCCCGTCGAGGCGCGGCGGGAGGCCGGCCGAGGCGAGCGCCTCGGCGGCGGCGACGATGGCGAACTGCGAGAAGCGGTCGAGGCGCTTGACCTGCTTCGCCTCGAGCACGTCGGATGGGTCGAAGCCCGGCACCTGGCCGCCGAAGTCGACCTCCTGGCCGGTCAGGTCGAGCCCCTCGAGGCGGCGGATCCCCGAGCGCCCCGCGAGCAGCCCCGACCAGAGCGCCTCGACGCCGCGCCCGAGCGGCGAGACGGCGCCGGCCCCGGTGACGACGACGCGCGCGGCGGCGGGACGATCGCTCATCGCACGAGCTTCCCGGTGCGCAGCGTCGCGGCGCGATAGGTGTCGCCGGTGAGGCCGCGGGCGGCGACGGCATCGGCGACCGACTCGACGTCGTACTTCGCGCGGCGCACCTCGGCGTTGATCGTGCCCGCCTCGGCGTCGACCTCGACGACGGCGAACGAGGCCTGCGCCTCGCCGTCGTACGGCAGGCCCGCCGAGCCGGCGTCGACGAGCACCTTCCAGCCGTAGTCCTTGACCCGCGCCTGGTGGGTGAAGCCGACGCAGACGAGGCGCGCGTCGGTCTGGCCGATCAACTCGAGCGTCGTCGACGGGTCGAGGTCGGCGCTCAGCGGCACGGTGCGCGACCCAGGCGAGGCGTGGCAGAAGGTGATGCCGATCTCGCCGTAGCGCAGGCGCCGCTCCGTGGGGAGCGAGCGCAGCCACTCGATGCGATCGTCGTCGAGCTCGTCCGACGCCCACTCCACCGCCGCCTTCAGCCCCGGGGGGAGGCCGCCGGCGAGGCTCGGGAACGAGGCGGCGTAGTCCAGGTCGGCGACGGCGATGTCGCCCGTCCCCGCCGTCACCAGCGCCCCGCTCGCCTGCAGCTTGCGGATCAGGTCGATCGTCTCGGTCGGCCGCGGCCCGAAGAGGGCGTGGTCGCCGAGGATCGCCACCTGATCGGGCTTGATCGACGGCAGCTGCGCGACGATCGCCTCGAGGGCGGCAAGGTTGCCGTGGATGTCGGAGATGACGACGACGCGCTTCATATCGCTCCTTGCTCTACTGGCCGGCGGGGCGCGGGAGCGCCCCCTCGGGTGGGATGACGAAGGTGATCGTGGCACTGCAGGCCGGCTCGCCGCCCACGCTGGCGACCCCCTTGGCGCTCCCCATGCGGGAGCCGAGCTTCTGCATGGTGACCTCCAGGCGCAGGGTCTCGCCCGGGACGACCATGCGCGTGAAGCGGCACTCCTCGATCTTGGCGAAGAGGCCGAGCCGGGTGCCGAACCCCTCCGTGCGCGCCACGTAGAGGGCCATCGCCTGGGCGAGCGCCTCCACCTGCAGCACGCCGGGCATGATCGGCATCCCCGGGAAGTGGCCGACCGTCCAGAAGGCGTCGGCGCGCACGTCGAGCTCGGCGACCAGCACCTGGGCGGCACGGTCGTCGGAGAGGACGCGATCGACGAGCAGGAACGGCGCGCGGTGCGGGATCAGCGCCTCGATGCCGGCGCGGTCGAGCAGCGGGATCATGCACCCTCCCGTCGCGGCGCGGCGGCGAGGATCGCGGCGGTGCCGGCGGCGTCGATCCAGCCGGTGGTGGCGCGCCCCTCGAGGAACGTCGGGGTCTCGAGCAGGCCGAGGAAGAAGTCGCGCGTCGTCGCCACCCCCTCGATCTCGACCTCGCGCAGGGCGGCGCGCGAGCGCGCGATCGCCTCCTCGCGCGTGGCGCCCCACACGATGAGCTTCGCCAGGAGCGAGTCGTAGTACGGCGGCACCTCGTAGCCGGCGTAGAGGTGCGAGTCGAAGCGCACCCACGGGCCGCTCGGCGAGCGGAATGCCCCGATCTCGCCGGCCTGCGGCCGGAACTCGTGCTCCGGGTCCTCGGCGGTGAGCCGGAACTCGATCGCGTGCCCGCGGCGCTCGACGTCGGCCTGCGCGAGCGGCATGTCGTCGCCGCGCGCGAGCGCGATCTGCAGCGCGACGAGGTCGACCCCCGTCACCGTCTCGGTCACCGGGTGCTCCACCTGGATGCGACAGTTGATCTCGATGAAGTAGGGCTTCCCATCGCTGCCGACGAGGAACTCGAGCGTCCCGACGTTGCGGTAGCCGGCGGCACCGATCGCCTTCGCGGCGCGGGCGAGCAGCTCCTCGCGCACCTTCGGCGAGAGCGCCGTCGACGGCGACTCCTCGACGAGCTTCTGGTGGCGACGCTGCACCGAGCAGTCGCGCTCGCCGAAGTGCAGAGCGGTACCGGCGTGGTCGACGGCGATCTGCACCTCCACGTGGTGCGTGTCGACGAGGTACTTCTCGAGGTAGAGCGAGCCGTCGTTGAAGGCCGACTGCGCCTCCTGGGTGCAGATCGGGAAGGCGGCGGCGAGCTCGTCGGGCGAGCCGACGACGCGCATGCCGCGCCCGCCGCCGCCGGCCGACGCCTTGAGGATCACCGGGTAGCCGATCTTCGCCGCCGCCTTCGCCGCCGCCTCGACGTCGGCGACCACGCCGTCGGAGCCCGGGATCGTGGGGAGGCCGTGCTTGGCGAGCAGCGCCCGCACCGCCGCCTTGCTCTCGAAGCGCTCGAGCACCTCGGCCGATGGGCCGATGAAGGTGAGGCCGTGCGCGGCGACCGCCTCGGCGAAGGCGGCGTTCTCGGAGAGGAACCCGTAGCCCGGGTGGATCGCATCGCAACCGGTGGCCAGGGCCGCGGCGATCAGGGCGGGAGCCGAGAGGTAGCTCTTCTTCGCCTCGGCGGGGCCGATGCAGATCGCCTCGTCGGCGATGAGCACCGCGCGCGACTCGCGGTCGGCCTCGCTGTAGGCCACGACCGCCTCGATGCCGAGCTGGCGGCAGGCGCGCAGGATCCGCAGCGCGATCTCGCCGCGGTTGGCGATCAGGATCCGCTTCATCGCGCCCCCTCGCCGAGCGACTCGAGCAGCAGCAGCTCCTGGCCGTACTCCACCGGGTCGCCGGTCGCGCAGCGCAGCACCGCGACGATGCCGCCCTGCTCGGCGCGCACCTCGTTCGCCACGCCGAGCGTGTCGATCACGGCGACGAGGCCTCCCTTCGCCACCTTCGCGCCGACGTGCACCTCGCTCGAGAGGGTGACGAAGCCGACCGCGGTGGAGCGGACCGCCTGCTTGCGGGGGCCGGCGGCCGAGGCGGCACCGGCGGGCGCGGCCGCGGCGGACGGCGAGGCGGTTGCGGCGGCCGAAACGGGCGCGCCGGCGCGAGCGGCGCGCACGCGGATCGTCGCACCGTTGCGCTCGACCTCGATCTCGCCGAGCCCGGTCTCGTCGAGGCGATCGACGAGCACGGGGAGCAGCGAGTCGATGAGCACGCTCATCTCCTCTTCGTCGCTCGTGGCGCGGGCGTCGAGCCGGTCGCGGTCCTGCGGCATCGTCACGCCCCCGCGCTGTCGCGCTCGATCTCGGCGAGCCAGTCGTCGCCCGCGCCGACGCCGACGCGCTGCCGGTCGAGCCCGAGGATCGAGCGGATCACGCCGCCGAGGCCGCGCTTCGCCGGCGCGTCCTCGGTGAACGCGCCGTAGGCGCGGTAGCGCGCGTAGCGCGCGGCGAGCAGCTCGTCGAGGCTCTTCATCGCCTCGAGCTCGTCGAACGCGGCGCTCGCGGTGGCCCAGATGCTGCG
>JBEGQU010000105.1:0-6020 GCA_041180765.1 Chloroflexota bacterium | reverse complement strand
TGCCGCTGAGCGTATCAGCGAGCGAAGCGGCGCGCGGCCAGTGCCTCCCTGATCGCCCGTGCGGCACCCCCTACGGGAAGCGGTCGCGCTGCGCGCGCGGCGACCGCCGTCGCACCGCGCGCCGCACCGACCTGTGCCAGCCCCGACGCCACCGCCTCCGCGTCGACGCCGACGAGCAGCGATGGTCCGTTCGGCAACAGGAGCTCCGGCCACTCGGTGGTCTCGCGCAGGATCAGCGTTGGGGTGCCGAGCCAGGCCGCCTCGCGCTGCAGGCCCCCCGAGTCGGTGAGCACGACCGCGGCCTGCGCGGCGAGGGCGAGCGAGTCGAGGTAGCCGACCGGCTCGACCAGGAGCACCCCGTCGGGCGCGTCGATCGACGTGGCCGCCATCGCGGCGCGGGTGCCGGGGTGCACGGCGAAGATCACCGGGATCCCGAGCACACTCCCCGCGCGGCCGAGGGCCCCGAGCGCCGCGCGCAGGCGCGACGGCTCGCGCACGTCGGCGCGGTGGAGCGTGGCATAGGCGAACGCTCCCGGTGCGAGCGGAGCGCCCACCGCGCGACCCGCCGCGGCGAGGGCGGCGGCGCCGCGCGCCGTCGGCGCGAGGCGCGCGAGCAGGTCGGCCATGAGGTCGCCGACGACGAGGTTGCCGTCGGCGAGGCCCTCGGCGGCGAGGGCCCCGAGCGCCGACTCGCTGGTGCAGAGGCGCAGCGCGGCCAGCCGGTCGACGGCGATGCGGTTGCGCTCCTCCGGCATGGAGAGGTCGCCCGAACGGACCCCCGCCTCGACGTGCACCACGGGGATGCCGCGCGCGACCGCCGCCTGCGCGCCGGCGAGCGTGGAGTCGGTGTCGCCGAAGACGAGCAGCACCTCGGGCGCGACGTCGTCGACTGCCCGGGCGATGCCGTCGACCATGGCGGCGAGCCGCGCCGCCGCGTCGAGGCCGACCGGCGGCGGGAGGAGCAGGTCGGGCGGCGCGATCCCGAGGTCGCGGTAGATCTTCCCCGCGAGCGCCTCGTCGTGGTGCTGTGCGGTGTCGACGACGAACGCCTCGATCGGCGCCCCGAGCGACGGCGCCAGCGCTGCCAGCTTGATCAACTGTGGCCTCGTGCCGACCACCGCCATTAGTCGCATGCGCCCTCCGATCGCCTTCCTCGTGCCTTGTGCTCCCGCTGTCGTGCGCGGGCCTGCGTATAGAATCGCCGCATGGTCGAGGAGCGTCGCCCCATCGTAGCGAAGCGGGTGGCGATGTTCGTCTTCAACGAGGTCGACCATGACCGCCGCGTCCTCAAGGAGGCAGACGCCCTCGCCGCCGCCGGCTGGTCCGTGACGATCCACGGCATCAGGAAGGGCGGCTTCGCCACCGGCGACCGCCGGCAGCGGCCGAGCGGCGTGGAGATCGTCCGACACGGCCTGACGCCGCGACCGGCGCTGCCCCCGGGCTGGCACCCGCTCCTGTCGCTCGTCGTCGCACCCGCCTACCTCCTCTGCCTCGTCGGCACCGCGGCGCTCGCCCGACTCGGCCTGGGCCTCGGCCGGCAGGCACGCTCCGCCATCGGCCTCTGGGCCTGGGGCACCGCCGCGGCGCGCGCTGCGGCAGGCGCAGACGTGCTCCACGCACACGACCTGAGCGGCGGCGTCCCCGCACTCTTCGCCGCGCGGGTGAGCGGCGCACCGCTGGTCTACGACAGCCACGAGGTGTTCCTCGAGAGTGGCCACTGGGCGCGTGCCCCGAGGTTGGTGCGGTCCTTCATGGCGGAGCGGATCGAACGGCCGCTCCTGCGCCGCGCGGCCGCACTGGTCACGGTGAACCCCGCGGTGGAGGCGGAGCTGGGTCGGCGCTACGACCTGCCTGTGCGTCGTGCCGTCGTCTACAACTGCGTCGAGGTGCGCGAGCTGTCGCCCCGGCCGACGGAGCTGCGCGACGCGATGGGAGTGGGCCCGGAGACGCCCGTCGCCCTCTATCACGGAGGACTCTCACCCGTTCGCGGCCTGCGGCAGATCGTGTCGGCGGCCCTCGATCCCCGCATGGCGGCGATCCACTTCGCCTTCCTCGGCTATGGCCCGATGGAGCGCGAGTTGCGCGAGCTTGCGGCACGACCCGAAAGCGGCGGGCGCATCCACGTGCTCAAGGCGGTGTCGCCCGATGTGCTTGACCGCTGGGTCGCCGGTGCAGACGTCGGCCTGATGCCGAACCAGCACGAGACGCTCAACGAGTACGTGAGCACGCCGAACAAGCTCTTCGAGTCGATCGGCGTCGGCGTTCCCGTCGTCAGCTCCGACTTCCCCGAACGGCGTCGGATCGTCGCCGACGGCCCCGAGGGCCCCCTCGGCGCCCTCTGCGACCCTGCAGACCCCGCCGACATCGCGCGGGCGATCCTCGAGGTGGTCGGCGGCGCGCCTGGTGATCGTGACGCATTCCGCCGGCGCTGCCTCGCCGCCGCCCGTGCCCGCTGGAACTGGGATTCGCAGGCCGAGTCGCTCATCCACCTCTACGGGGAGCTCGTCGCTGTCCGCTAGGGGGGTGGCTTCCGGCCCGATCTCGAGGGGCTGCGCGGCGTCGCCGTCGCGGCCGTGCTGCTCTTCCACGCGGGGATCCCCGCGCTCTCGGGCGGCTACCTCGGGGTAGATGCCTTCTTCGTCCTCTCGGGATTCCTGATCACGTCGCTCCTCGTGCGCGAGCACGAGCGGACCGGGCGCATCTCGTTCCCCGACTTTTACGCCCGCCGCATCCGGCGCCTGCTCCCCGCCGCGCTGGTGCTCGTCGCCGCGACGTTCGCCGGGGCGGCGCTCCTGCTGCCCGACATCGTGGCGCGACAGCAGGCCTGGGCCGACGGGATCGCGTCGCTGCTCTCGGTGGCGAACATCCGGTTCATCGCCGTCGCGACCGACTACTTCGCCCCCACCGTCGAGCCCTCGCCGTTCCTGCAGATGTGGAGCCTCGGCGTCGAGGAGCAGTTCTACCTCGCCTGGCCGGCGCTGCTCGCGCTCGGCCTCTCCGCGTTCCGCGGCGACCGAGGTCGCATGGCGCTGGCGACCGGCGTCGCGTCTGCGGCCTCGCTCCTCCTCTTCGCGGGGGGAAGACTCGGCCCGGAGGCGACGTTCTACTCGTTGCCGACGCGCGCCTGGGAGCTTGGCATCGGCGCCCTCCTCGCCCTGCGCGGCGTCCGAACCGGCGCATCGCAGACCCCGCCGCTGCTGCTGCTCGCCGCGGCGATCTTGCTGCCCGCGTTCGACGCGGGGCTGGGCACGCTCGGCTCGATCCTGGCCTGCGCCGCGGTGGCACTCGTCATCGTCGGCGGGCGCCGCCCGTCGCGCGGCGGAGCGCTCCTCGCAAGCCGACCGCTCCGGTATCTCGGCAAGATCAGCTATTCGCTCTACCTCTGGCACTGGCCGGCGCTCGTGCTGCTCGCACCGCGCATCGGCGTCGCGGCGGCCGTCCTCCTCGCCTTCGCCGCCGCGGCGCTCAGCGAGCGCTTCGTCGAGGCGCCGTTCCGCGTCGGCGGCCTCTCCGGTGCTCCGGCGCGCAGGGTGCTCGCGCTGGGGGCAGCATCGCTCCTCGTCGGCGCGGGCCTGGCAGCGGCGCTGCGACCCACGCTCGACGGAACGATCGTCATCCATCCGGACGGCGGCACCGGCGGCGCGGGGATCGAGATCCGGCCGAGGCTCGCCGAACTGTCGGGCGACACGCCCTACGAGTCCCTGGGTGCCTGCTACGCCCAGCGGGAGGACGCCGCACCGCCCGCGACCGGCTGCATCTTCGGCGACCGCGCCGGTCGGTTTCGCATCGCGCTGGTGGGCGACTCGTATGCCGCGCAGTGGTACCCGGCGCTCGAGCGCATCGCCGACGCTTCGGGCGCGGCACTCCTCGTGCTGGCGAAGACGGGCTGCCCGCAGCTGCTCGTGCCGACGCGACTCGTCTCCACGGCGGCCGAGTACCGCTCCTGCGCCCCGTACGGCGAGGGCTCCCGCAGCCGGCTCGTCGCATTCGATCCCGACCTGATCGTCACGGCCTATGGCGAGTTCGCCCTCGCGGCACCACGCGGGCGGGACGATGCGCGCGAGGCCGACGCAATGCGCGCCGGCCTCAGCCAGCTCCTCTCCATCGCCCCGGTCGCCTACATCGCGCCGGTCCCCGTCCAGCCGGTGGACCCGGTGAGCTGCCTCGATGCCCATCGGGCCGACCCCGGGGCGTGCGCCGCAGATGCGACGGCGGGAGCGACCTTCCCGCTCGCCGGGCGCGACCGGCTGGCGCTCGCCGGCCTGCGGCTGTTCGCCGTCGACCCGCGCCCGCTCTTCTGCACCGGCGACCGGTGCCCGCTCGTCGACCCCTTGGGCGTCGTGCGCAACCGCGACGCCAAGCACGCCTCGGCGACCTACGCCGCCTGGTCCTGGCAGGGCCTGGCGCAGCTATTGCGGGAGCAGGGGGTCGAGCTGCCGTAACGGCACGGGCGGAGGGCTCGGTGGAGCCGATGGTGAGGATTGAACTCACGACCTGCTGTTTACGAAACAGCTGCTCTACCACTGAGCTACATCGGCGCAGGGGGGATTGTAGCGGAGCCGCCGTCGAGGCGGCTCTCCGTTAGGATTCCCGAGGCATCGCAACGGAAGGGCTAAGGAGCAACTGTCGTGTCGAAGCACATCCCGGTCCGAACCATGGCGAACGTCAAGGAGCCGCTCGTGCTCTTCTTGATCGGCCTGCGCATCAACACGTTCTGGCGTGTCTGGGAGTGGCTGCCCGCGTTATTGGCGATGGGGCCGATGATCGTGGAGCTCTACAAGAACCCCGAACTCGGCTTCTTGCGCGCGCGCACCGAGATGGCTGGCCGAACGATCACGGTGATCCAGTACTGGAAGTCGTTTGAGGCACTTGAGGCGTACGCCTCAAACAGTGAACAGAGGCACCGGCCGGCATGGACCGCGTTCTACAAGCGATCGACGCGCGGAACAGGCGCTGTAGGGATCTTCCACGAGACGTATGTGGTGCGTCCAGGCGAAGTGGAGTCGCTCTATGTCGACATGCCTGCCGATTTCGGACTGGGCGCCGCCGTAGGCAATGTGCCTGTCGGCCCGCGCACAGAGTCAGCCAGAGAGCGCAAAGGGTAGGGGGACCACCCCACCCGAGGGGTTTGGTTGTCGGGTCGGATTGTTGGGTACGTTGGGCAGTAAATCGACAGCAACTGCTGTTTCTATGCTGAAAACAGTCCAAAATCATGCTTCCGATGTTTGCGCAACAGCTGATCGCCACTGAGCTATATCGGCGCCCGGGGGTTGCAGTGGGTCTGATCGGGTTTCTGTGGAGCTTCTCACTCGTTTCTTTGAAAGCGGAAGTGCGCCGTCGGCCCTGCTGAAAGATCCTTGCCCTGCCACGAAACGCGCTTGCGGGAACGAAGGCGCGAGGACGAAAGAGGAGGAGCGCATGCGCACAGGACTCAGGTTCATTTCGATCGCGGGCCTCGTTGCCGCGGGACTCGGCATCGGGCTAGTTGCATCTGGCGGGGATCTCGGAGCAAAAGCGCCGCTCGGCGCACCAGGGGTCATCACCTCGAACTTCAAGGACGGTGCACTGTCGCAGCCGGTTGCCGAAGTGGCATGCACGCTCACCGACGGCACGGAGACGACCTGCTACCGCATCACCGTCACGGGCACCCCTGTCGACACGACGATCGGACCCTTCTGCCCGGAGACGACAAGCACGAGCAAGGAGAACTCGGGCATCTGGCTCGACGGGAGCAAGGTCTACGACGCAGACGGGCAGTTCATCGTGGATCTGAGCGCGATTTACGGCGATGCGAAATGGAAGCTGTACGACGATGCCGGGAAGGTGCAGGTAACCGACACCAAGGAGTCCTTCCAGGGGGCCGCTCGCCCGGATGTGCTGGAGGCCTACAAGTACCACTGCGTTGAGGGGCGATTCGAATGGACGAACACCGGAGCCGCCGTCCCCGTCTCGGTCCTTGTGCCGGTCACACCCGTCGCAGCACCTTCGCCCACGACAACGCAGGGCGAGACCCTCGGGGT
>JBEGQU010000104.1:0-4643 GCA_041180765.1 Chloroflexota bacterium | reverse complement strand
TCGACCCCGACAGCGGCTACCCCTCGTGGTTCACCACCGCCACGATCAACAAGGCGCGCGCCGCCGTCGCCGCCCTGCTGGGGGGGACGCCGCCCCCCTCGATCGCGCCGACGCCGACGCCGTCTGCGTCGATCGACCCGAAGCCCGGTGCGCCCGACGTACTCGTGGATGTCGCGCCGGGAGTGGCAACGGTGAACTGGACGCTCCCCCCCTCAGGCGGAGCCGCGGACAGCTTCGAGTATCAGCTCGACGGCAGCGGCACCTGGCTGGCCGCAGGAGATTCACCGCTGACGATCAGCGGTCTCGCCGCGGGTGCCCACACCGTGCAGATCCAGGCGACGAACACGCACGGCTCGACGCTGTCGGAGGTCAAGGACTTCACCATCGTCGCACCCTGAGCACGCGCGGGCAGCAGATAACCCGAAGGGACCATCCGATGGAGGGGGCGACGCTTGCGCGCCGGATCCCCGCCGCTGCGGGATCGGACCGAGTCGCCCTGGCCGGTAAGGCCGAGCTCCCTGATGACCCTCCGCTCCGTCGCCGCAGGTTTCCCTGCGCGCCGGTGGTCCTTCACCAGATCCGACGGCAAGCCGCCGGTTCGATCCCGTCATCGCCGCAGTTCGTTCCGCCTGGCCGATCGCTCGGTCGGCGGCGTCACCGCTGGCCCCTTCGGGCTACGGGCAGTCTCTCGCGCGGCCGCCCCCCGGGGAAGGGAGTTATCCACGAAATTCGCCGCGCCGGCGGAAAGTTATCCACGACGCGGGCGCACCGCGCCTCGCGCTACTCGTCGGCGGCGCCGCTGTTCGAGCGGATCGTCTCCAGCACGGTCGAGTCGGCGAGGGTGGTGACGTCCCCCGGATCGCGCCCCTCGGCGATGTCGCGCAGGAGCCGACGCATGATCTTCCCGGAGCGCGTCTTCGGGAGGTCGTTGACGAAGAGCAGGAACTTCGGGCGCGCGATCGGCCCGATCAGCTTCGCCACGTGGTCGCGGAGCTCCTTCGCCGAGGCGTCGGTCGTCTCTACGCCCTTCCGGAGGATGACGAAGGCGAAGATCGCCTGGCCGGTGAGCGGATCGCTCTTCCCCACCACGGCCGCCTCGGCGACGCTCGGGTGGTCGACGAGCGCCGACTCCACCTCGATCGTGCTGAGGCGGTGCGCCGAGACGTTCATCACGTCGTCGACCCGCCCCAGGAGCCAGTAGTAACCGTCGGCGTCGCGGCGGGCACCATCGCCGGCGAAGTACGCCCCCGGGAAGCGGCTCCAGTAGGTCTCCCGATAGCGCTCGGGCGCACCCCAGATGCCGCGGAGCATCGAGGGCCAGGGTCGCGTGAGGGTGAGGTAGCCACCGGCGCCCAGCGGCACGGGGCTCCCGCCGCCGTCGACCACGTCGGCCGAGACCCCGGGGAGCGGGAGCGTCGCCGAGCCCGGCTTCGTCGTCGTCACCCCGGGGAGCGGGCTGATCATGATCGAGCCGGTCTCGGTCTGCCACCAGGTGTCGACGACCGGGGTCCGCCCTCCGCCGATCGTGTCGCGGTACCAGATCCAGGCCTCCGGGTTGATCGGCTCGCCGACGGAACCGAGGAGTCGGAGCGACGAGAGGTCGTGTCGCCGCGGATGCTCGTCGCCCTGGCGCATGAAGGCGCGGATCGCGGTCGGCGCGCAGTAGAGGATCGTCACGCCCAGCTCCTCGACGATCGCCCACCAGCGATCCCACGCCGGCGTATCGGGCGTTCCCTCGTACATCACCTGGGTCGCGCCGTTCGAGAGCGGCCCGTAGACGATGTAGGTGTGGCCGGTAATCCAGCCCACGTCGGCGGCGCACCAGTAGACGTCGTCGGGCTTGATATCGAACACGTTGCGGTGGGTCAGCGTCGCGCCGAGCAGGTAGCCGGCGCTCGTGTGCATGATCCCCTTCGGCTTCGCGGTGGTGCCGCTGGTGTAGAGCAGGAAGAGCAGCTGCTCGGCCGGCATCGGCTCCGCCGGGCACTCGGGCGACTGGGCGGGCACGAGCTCGTGCCACCAGTGGTCGCGCCCCTCGAGCATCGCCGTGCTACCCGCCGTCTCGGCGCGGCGGCGGCGGTAGACGAGGACGCCCTGGATCGACGGTGCGGCACGCAGCGCCTCGTCCGCGATCGGCTTCAGCTCGAAGAAGGCCCCCTTGCGATAGCCGCCGTCGGCGGTGACGAGCACCTTCGCCTCGGCGTCGTTGATCCGATCGGCGAGGGCGCTCGCCGGAAAGCCGCTGAAGACGACGCTGTGCGCGGCGCCGAGCCGGGCGCAGGCGAGCATCGCGATCGCGACCTCGGGGACCATCGGCATGTAGATCGCCACCCGGTCGCCGGCGCGCACCCCCAGTGCCTTGAGCGCGTTGGCGGTGCGCTGCACCTCGACCTGCAGCTCGGCATAGGTGACGGTGCGGCGATCGCCGGGCTCGCCGATCCAGTGGAAGGCGACCTTCTCGCCGCGGCCCGCCGCGACATGCCGATCGACGCAGTTCTCGGCGACGTTCAGCGCGCCATCGGCGAACCAGCGGGCGAACGGCGGCTGCCAGTCGAGGACCTCCGTGAAGGGGGTGCGCCAGAGGAGATGCTCGCGCGCCTGGGCGGCCCACCAGGCCTCGGGGTCGGCGGCGGCCTCGGCGTAGAGACCGGGGCCGGCGTTGGCGGCGGCCGCCAGGCGCGGATCGGGCGGGAAGGAGGCCCCCTCAGCCTGCAGCGTCTCGATTCCCTGCGGCGCCCGCTCGTCCATCAGCCCGCCGCCTCGTCTTCATCGGCTTCAGCCTCGACGAGGTGCTCGTCGTCCTCTTCGTCGCCGCGGACCAGCGGCACGATGCCCGAGCGGCGCTGTCCTTCGCCCGACCAGCCGAGCTTGCGGCTCACCTCCTTGGCGGCCTCGCGCGCCGCGCCGACCAGGGCAGGCAGCTGTGCGGGGGTGACGCGCGCGGCGGCGCCCCAGACGACGACGGTGGCGATCACCGTGCCGCGGGCATCGCAGACCGGGACGGCGACGGCGTTGATGCGCTCGTCCCACTCCCCCAGGCCGAGGGCGTAGCCGCGTCGCCGGACGGCGGCGAGCTCCTCGAGCAGGCTGCGGGGATCGGTGATCGTGCGCTGCGTGTACGAGACGAGCCCGCGGCGGGCGATCCCGAGCACCGTGCGCTCGGGGAGCGACGCGAGGAGCACCTTGCCCGCCGCGATGGCGTGCATCGCCACGGGCCGGCCGGTGATGTCGGGCATCGGCGTGAGATTGGGCCCGTCGATCTGGCAGATCGCGACGGCCGAGCTCACCCCGTTGAACACCTCGAGGCTCACCGTCTCGTGCGTCACCTGGGCGAGCCGCTCGAGTTCCGGCTGGGCGATCGATCGCAGGTCGAGCGTCCGCTCGGCGGTCTGGGCCAGGCGGATGATCCCGACGCCGAGGTGGAAGTGCCCCGTCTCCGGGTCCTGCTCCACCAGGCCGCGCCGTTCGAGGGTCGACAGGAGACGGCTGACGGTCGACTTGTGGAGGTCGAGGGCATGGGAGAGGTCGGTCACGGAGACGGCACCATCGGTATCGCCGAGGCAGACGAGCAGCGCGGCGGCGCGGTCGACCGAGCGGACCGCGGCGTCGTCGCCCCCGGGCGGGAGGCTGCCGCTCGCCTGGAAGGCGTGGTCCGAGGCGGTTCCGGGATCGAAGGTCGCCCCCTCCTGATCGGTCTGGCGGTCGCTGCGCATCTCCCCTCCCCTTGCGGGGAGATGATCGTCGCCACGGCGGCGGGCGTCAATGCGCCCCGCGGCGCTGCGCCGGCGCGCGACCCCCCCTAGGATGAGGCTGCGAAGGAGGGGCCATGGCAGGGAGCGCACAGCGGCGGGCGGTCATCGTGGGGAGCGGCTTCGGCGGCCTCGCGACGGCGATCCGCCTGCTCGCCGACGGCTGGCAGGTGACCCTCCTTGAGGCCCGCCCCGAGATCGGCGGACGGGCATCGCGGATCCGCGAGGGGGGCTACACCTTCGACACCGGCCCCTCGCTGATCACCATGCCCTGGCTCTTCGAGGAGGTCTACGCCGCCGCCGGGGAGCGGATGGCCGACCACGTGACCCTCCGCCGGCTCGAGCCGGGCTACCGCATCTTCTGGACGGGCGAGGAGCGCCACTTCGACTTCGGCAGCGACCGGCTGCGCCTGCGCGAGGAGATGCGCAAGTTCTCCGCCGACGATGCGGCGCAGCTGGACGCCTTCCTCGACGCCTCGGGGGCGATCCACCGCGAGGGCATCCTCGTCTCCGGGCGCCGCAACTTCCTGCACCTCGGCGACTTCATCCGCCTCCTGCCGACGATGGCGCGGCTCGACGCGATCCGCTTCCTCGAGGGCTGGGTCGCCAAGTACTTCCGCGAGCCCCACGTGCAGCAGGCCTTCGGCTTCCACTCGCTCTTCATCGGGGGCGACCCGGCGCGCGTCCCGGCGATCTACTCGGCGCTCGCCTACCTGCAGGTCGCCGACGGCATCTGGTACACCGAAGGGGGTGTCTACTCGGTCATCGAGTCGTTCGGCAGGATCGTCGGGAAGATGGGCGGGCGCATCGTGGTGAACGCGAAGGTCGTCCAGATCCTGCACCGTGGCGGGCGTGCCGTCGGCGGTCGCACCGCCGACGGCACGGGGCACGACG
>JBEGQU010000103.1:0-9153 GCA_041180765.1 Chloroflexota bacterium | reverse complement strand
GGCTGGCTCTCGATCGAGATCGGCGGCTCCGCGCCGCTCCCCCCGCCCGCATCGGCATCGCCGATCCCCGCGGGGTCGCCGACGCCTAGCCCCGAGGCATCGCCCAGCGAGGTGCCGAGCGAGACGCCGAGCGCGTCGCCGGAGGCGAGCCCGACGGGGTCAGCCAGCCCGTCGCCCTAACCCTAAAAAGTCGGGGCTACTCCTCGTCGGAGAGGATCCAGGCGTCGGTGGCGCGCTCGTAGTCGACGAGGCCACCGTCGGCGAACCAGAGGTCGACCTCGACCTTCGCCGTCTCCTCGCCATCCGAGGCGTGGATGAGGTTCTTGGCGACCTCGAGCGCGAAGTCGCCGCGGATCGTCCCGGGGGCCGACTCGTGGGGCCTCGTCGCCCCGACCATCGAGCGCACCACGGAGATGGCGTTCGGTCCCTCGAGGACCATCGCGACCACGGGGCCGGAGGTGATGAAGTCGACGAGGCCGGCGAAGAACGGGCGCGCAGCGTGGACCGCGTAGTGCGTCTCGGCGAGCGTGCGGCTGACTGAGACCAGCTTCAGGCCGGCGAGCTTGAGGCCGCGATCCTCGAAGCGCGAGATGACGCGTCCCACGAGCAGCCGCTGCACGCCATCGGGCTTGATCAGGACGAGGGTGCGCTGGCTGCTCATGCGGCGAGCCTACCCGATCGCCTACGACCGCGTCGCGCGGCCGCGAAGGGGGCGGTCAGGGACGCTCCTCTCCCTCCCCGGCGGCGCGGTCGGACGCGTCGACCGTCGGCCAGGCCGCGGTCGGCAGCTCGATCTGGACGAACTCCTCGCCGCGGTATTCGAGCCAGGTGCGCACCGGCTCCTCCTCAGGGATCGGGCGGCCCGCCCGGTACTCGATCTCGATCGCCTCGTCGCGCGAGCGGAGGGTGTAGCGAAGGCAGCCCGGCTCCTCGAGATCGAACTGCACGCTCTCGAAGGCGTCGACGTTGATCGTGATCGTGAGGGGGGTGAAGAGCGTGGAGACGCCGGGGTCGTCGCCCAGTACCTCCTCGACCCAGCCGACGCCCCGTGCGAGCAGCGCGCCGTCGCGGAGGTGGCGGTAGTGGACCGTCTGGCGCAGGAGCGGCCGCAGCACGTTCGCCTTGTCGGCACGCAGCACCGCCAGGCCGCGGTTGACGAAGAGCCCGGGTGCCTGCTCGCGCCGATCGTGGTCCATGGGGGGTGAGCCTAGCGCACCGCTATCATCCGAACGTGCGCTACGCCGTCGATCTCGGAAACAGCGCGGCGAAGGCCGCCCCCCTGGGAGCGGGCACGGCACGCCCGCTGAGGGTCGCCGCCCCCGCCGATCCCGCAGCGCCCGACGCCTGGGCGGCGCAGGCAGAGGCGCTCCTCGACCTCCTGGCCGCCGAGGCCACGCCCCTCACCGGCCTCCTCGTGGCCAGCGTCGTGCCCGCCGCCACCGCGGCGCTCCGCCACGCGACGGCGATCCGGGGCCTGGCGATGGACGAGCTGCTTGCCGCCGACATCCCGCTGCAGCTCGCGATCGACGAGCCGGCGCGGATCGGGGTCGACCGCCTCCTCGCCACCTGGCACGCCTACGAGCGCGTCGGGCGACCGGCCGGACGCGGCGCGGTCGCCGTGACGCTCGGCACGGCCCTGACGCTCACCTGCGTCGATCGCCAGGGTCGCGTCCTCGGCGGCGCGATCGCCCCCTCGCCGCTCCTCGCCGCGCGGGCGCTCGCCCGCGGCACCGCTGCGCTCCCCGAGGTGGCGCTCTACGACGAGCGCCCCGAGCTCCCCGGGCCGATCGGCGCCTCGACTGAGGCGGCACTCGCCTCCGGCATCCTGCGCGGCGCGCGCGGCGCGCTCGTCGCCCTCGTCGCCGAGTCGATCGCGGAGATGCAGCGGCGCGACCCGGGCGCGCCCGCGCCGGCAGTGGCCCTCGGCGGGGGCGCGGCGGGGGCGGGGTGGAGCGCGACCGTCGACGCCGACCTGCGCGATGCCGACCTGGTGCTGAACGCGATGCTCGCCCTCGCCGCACTCCCCGCGACCGCACGGAGGCCCCGATGAGCAGCGACGCGCCGCTCCGGGGTCGACTGATCGTGCTCGGCGTGACCGGCTCGATCGCCGCCTTCAAGGCACCGGAGATCGTCCGCGCGCTCCGCGCCGCGGGCGCCGACGTTCAGGCGCTCCTCACCCCGGCGGCAACGCGCTTCGTGTCGCCGTTGGCCCTCCGCGCGCTGACCGGCCACGCGGTCGATGCCGATCTCCTCGACCTGCTCCCCGACGGACGCATCGGCCACATCGTCGCCGCAGACAGCGCCGATGCGATCGTGGTCGCCCCCGCGACCGCACAGTGGCTCGGCGCGATGGCGAACGGCCTGGCGGGCGACGTGGTGACCGCCGCGTGCCTCGCGACGACGGCGCCCGTCGTCGTCGCCCCGGCGATGGACGGCGAGATGTGGGGGCACGCCGCCACGCAGCAGAACGTCCGACGCCTTGTCGACGACTTCCACTACCGCCTCGTCGAGCCGGCGCACGGACCCCTCGCCTCGGGGTCCGTCGGCGTCGGTCGCCTCGCGGAGCCCGCGGCGATCGTCGCAGCGGTCGTCGCGGCGATCGGCAGCGCGCCGGTCCGCGAGCCGGATGCCGCGCGCCGTCCGCCCGCCGTGCCGGTCGGCGACCTCTCGGGTCGACGGATCGTCGTCACCGCCGGCGGGACCGAGGAGCCGATCGACGCGGTGCGAATCCTCGCCAACCGCTCCTCGGGGCGGCAGGGGATCGCCCTCGCCGAGGCGGCGCGCGACCGCGGCGCCGAGGTGACGCTCATCGCTGCCCGTGTCTCCGTCCCGCTCCCGGAGGGGGTGGAGATCGTTCGCGTGGCGACCGTCGGCGACCTCGACGCAGCGCTCGTGCGCACGGTCGCCGGGGCGGTACCCCCCGACGCGCTCGTCGCCGCAGCGGCCGTCTCCGACTTCCGCGTCGCCGGCGGCCCGGCCGCCGAGAAGCTGCCGCGGAGCGGGCCGGTCGCGCTCCGGCTCGAACCGACGGAGGACCTCCTCGCGAAGGTCGCTGCGGCACTCGGCCCGCGCGACGGGCGGAAGACGCTCCTCGTGGGCTTCTCCGCCGAGGCGGGTGCGACGACCCGCGCCGCGGCGAAGCTCGCCGCCAAGGACCTCGACCTCATCGTCGCCAACGATGTCACCGCCCCCGGCATCGGCTTCGAGTCGCCCGACAACCGCGCCGAGATCCTCGGCGCGGACGGCAGCGTCACCACGGTGGGCCCGGCGCCGAAGCGCGTCGTCGCGGACGCGATCATCGACCGGATCGTCGCGGCACTCGCGGTGCGCGGACGATGACGCGCCGCACCGTCGCCGACCTCCGGGCGCTCCATGCCGCCGGCGAGCGCTTCACCGTCGTCACCGCCTGGGACCGCGCGACCGCGGAGGCCGCCGAGGCGGCGGGGGTGACGGCGATCCTCGTCGGCGACTCGCTCGCCCAGGTGGCGCTCGGCCACGAGTCCACGGTGCGCGTCGGCATGGACGAGATGCTCCACCACACCGCCGCCGTCGTGCGCTCGACGAGCGAGGCGCTGGTGATCGCCGACCTCCCCTTCCTCAGCTATCCGGATGCCGCGACGGCGGCCGAGAGCGCCGCGCGCATGATCCGCGATGCCGGCGCCGGGGCGGTGAAGCTCGAGGGGGGCGCCACGGCGGCGCCGGTCGTGGAGGCGCTCGTCCGCGGCGGCGCGCCGGTCGTGGGTCACATCGGCTTCACCCCGCAATCCTCGCTTATCGACGGACGGCCGCGCGCGCAGGGGAGGGAGGCGGGTGCCGCACGGCGACTGCTCGACGATGCCCGTGCGCTCGAGCGCGCCGGCGCGTCGGCGATCGTCATCGAGCTGGTCCCGGCCGAGCTGGCCGCGGCGATCACCGAGCGGATCGGCATCCCCACGATCGGGATCGGCGCCGGGGCGGGCTGCTCCGCACAGGTGCAGGTGCTCGCCGACCTGCTCGGGCTGCTCGGCGGGCGACCGCCGCGCCATGCACGCCCCTACGCCGACCTCCGGAGCGCCGCCGTCGCCGCCATCGCGGCGTGGCGTTCCGACGTGGTGAGCGGCAGCTTCCCCGCGGCGGAGCAGGGCATCTCCGCCGACGCGGCGCTGCGCGCCGCGATCGACGAGCTGCCGCGCTAGGCGGCGCCCCGATGCAGGTCGTCCGCACCGGCGAGGAGCTCGCGGCCGCCGTCGCCGCGCTCCCGCGGCCGCTCGCCCTCGTGCCGACGATGGGCGCCCTGCACGAGGGCCATGCCGCGCTGATCCGCAGTGCGCGCGCAGAGGCGGCGAGCGTCGTCGTCTCCGTCTACGTCAACCCGCGGCAGTTCGGCAGCACGAGCGACCTCGCGGCGTATCCGCGCGATCTCGACGCCGACGTCCGCCTCGCCGCGGCGGCGGGGGCCGACCTCCTCTTCGCCCCCGACGACGCCGCCGTCTACCCGCCGGGCGTCCCCGTCGCGGAGAGCGATCCGGGACCGCTCGCGGCCCGGCTCGAGGGGGCCGACCGGCCCGGGCACTTCCTAGGCGTCGCAACGGTGGTGAACCGGCTCTTCGACCTCGTCGCCCCCGACGTGGCGCACTTCGGCGAGAAGGATGCCCAGCAGGTGCGCGTCGTCGAGTGGCTGGCGGCGCGCCGCAATCCGCCGGTGCGGATCCGCCGCGTGGCCACGGTCCGCGATGTCGACGGCCTCGCCCTCAGCTCGCGGAACGCACGCCTCTCGCCGTCGGCCCGCGCCCAGGCGCTGGCGATCCCGCGCGCGCTGGCCGCGGTGCGCGACGCATACGAACACGGCGAGCGACGGGTAGCGGTGCTGCGCGCCGCGGCGGCACGCGAGCTTGCGGCGGCACGCGGACTGACGCTGCACTACCTCGACCTAGCCGATGGCGCGACGCTCGCACCGCTGGACGATCGTGCGCTCCTCTCGGATGCGGCGTCCGGGAGCGTCCTCGTGAGCCTCGCGGCGACGGTCGACGGCGTGCGCCTGATCGACGCGCTGGCGCTCCGCGCCTAGCCGGCGGGGCTAGCGGGCGGGAACCTCGCGCGCCGTTCCGAGGATGCGCTCGATGTCGAGCGAGCCCGCGACGAGCGCCTTGATCTCGGCGATCTTGCGTGTATCCTCGGGGTGCGTCTTCACCAACAGGTCGTGCACCTTCGAGGCGACGCTGTAGGTGTCCCCCTGGGCCAGCACCGCGAAGAGGTCGGCCCGGCGCAGCAGCTCCAGCACCGCGGCTCCCGGGCGATAGCCGCCGCTGAGCACGAAGCCGATCGGACGGTTCGGGTGGTCGACCCCGTCGAGCCAGAGGTTCGCCAGGGCGGTGATAACATCCTCCCGATCGCCCGGCACGACGATGAGCGCCGATTCGCCGACGCGCGCGAGCACGTGCTCCGGCTGCATCGCCGCCACGGCGACGCTGCCGATGATCGCCTCCCGGTCCCGTCCGGGCCAGAGTGTCTCGCCCTGCAGTCCCTCTTCGATGATCGCGAGGGTCGGGTTCGAGAGGATCGGCCGATACGGCAGCACGCCGAGCAGCGGGATCCCGTGGCGCGCCAGGCCGCGCTCTAGCAGGCGCGGCAGCTCCGGCTGCGCGTCGAGGTCGACCTTGTTGACGATCGCCCCCGCCACCTCGACGCCGCGGGCCGCGAAGAGCGCGGCATTCAGCACGATCTCGTCGATCGGGCGCCCGATGCCCCCCTCGCTGACGATGATCGCCGGCGCACCGAGGAGCGCCGCCACGTCGGCATTGCTCAGGCCGATCACCGCGCCGACACCCGCGTGGCCGGTCCCCTCGAGCAGCAGCAGGTCGCGCCCCACGGCGAGCCGGGCCTGTGCGTCGACGATCCGCGCGCCGAGGTCCTCGACCGGCTCGCCCTCGATGACGCGCCGCGTGAAGCCGCGCGGGATCTGCACGGGCGAGAGCAGCGCGACGGGGTCGCGCAGGTCGAAGGCGCCGCGCATCAGTGCCGCATCCTCGTCGGCGGGAGCGCCGTCGAGCATCATCCAGCGCTGCCCCACCGGCTTCATGAAGCCGGTGGCGAGCCCGCGGGAGAGGAAGGCGGCGAAGAGGCCGAGCGACGTCGTCGTCTTGCCGCGGTTCTGCCCCGTCGCGGCGAGGAAGAGCTGCCGGGTCGGCGCACCCGCCGGCCCGAGGGGCGACACCGCCGCTACCCCTCGCCGCGCGGGGCGGTGCGGCGCTCGATGAGCTCGACCGCCTCCTTGAGGCGGGCGACGACCTCGGGTTCCACGTCCTCGCGGGTGATGTGCGTGCCGAGGCGATCGATCATGTCGGCACTCACCGAGAGGAAGACCGCGGCGTCGGCGATGAAGAACTCCGACTCGTTGCTGTAGCGCACGAGCGTCAGGCGACCCTGCAGGGCGCGCTTTGCGTCGCCGTGCGCGATCTGGGTGGTGAAGTGGTGCCCCTGGATCCCGTCGGGGTTCGAGAGGAAGCTCAGGGCATTGTCGATCGCCAGCCCGAATCGCGCCCGCCAGCCCGCGAGTCGCTCGACCACCTCGGGCTGCAGGCGCAGGGCGCCGATCTCGTCGAAGACCTCGGGAGGGGCCGTGAGCGCCGTCACCAGCGCCGAGCCCGGGCGCTGCCCGAGCATCGCCTGGAGCGATCGCTCGAGCGTCACCACCTCGGCATCGAAGTGGCTCGACGTGATCAGGTCGACGAGCAGGTCCTCGACGTTGTCGAGGATCGCCTGCTCCGACAGCGCAGCGGCGAGCGCGACCATCTCCTCGCGGAAGAGGAAGCGCTCCTCGTGGTCGAGCCCGCTCATCGCCCCGGTCCTACGGGTAGATCCCGCGGACCTGCATCGCGTCCGCGACGCGCTTCACCGACAGGAGATACGCGCCCAGCCGCAGGTGGCTCTTCTCCGCCTGCGCCATCGCGTACACCTCATCGAAGGCGCGAACCATCTTCTTCTCGAGGCGAACGTTGACCTCGTCCTCCTCCCAGAAGTCGCGGTTGAGGTCCTGCACCCACTCGAAGTAGCTGACGGTCACGCCGCCGGCGTTGCAGAGGATGTCGGGGATCACCATCGCGCCGTTCTTGAAGAGGATCTCGTCGGCCTCCGGCGTGGTCGGGCCATTCGCCGCCTCGGCAACGATCTTCGTCTTGATCTTCGCCGCGTTCTCGGCAGTGATCTGGTTCTCCAGGGCCGCCGGGATCAGCACGTCGCACGCGATCTCGAGGATCGCCTCGTTGCTGACGGCGCTCGCTCCGGCGAACCCGACGACGCTCCCCGTCTGCCGCTTGTGCGCGTCCACCGCATCCAGGTCGAGCCCGGCCGGGGCGTGGATCCCTCCGCGGCTGTCGGAGACGGCAACCACCTTCGCCCCCATGCCGGCGATCAGGCGCGCCGCGATGGAGCCGGCGTTGCCGTACCCCTGCACGACGACCGTGGCTCCCTTGAGATCGAGATTGATCTTCTTCGCCGCCTCGCGGATGCAGAAGACGGCGCCGCGCGCGGTCGCCTCGTTGCGGCCCTGCGAGCCGCCGAGGGCGATCGGCTTGCCGGTGACGACGCCGGGAACGGTGTAGCCGACGTGCATCGAGTAGGTGTCCATCATCCAGGCCATCGTCTGGCTGTTGGTGTTCACGTCCGGGGCCGGGATGTCGGACTCGGGCCCGATGATCACCGCGATCTCGGTGGTGAAGCGACGGGTGAGCCGCTCGAGCTCGCCCTGGGAGAGCCTCTTCGGGTCGACGGTGATGCCGCCCTTGCCGCCGCCATAGGGCAGGTCCATCACGGCGCACTTCCACGACATCCACATCGCCAGCGCCTTCACCTCGTCGATGTTCACGTCCTGGTGGAAGCGGATCCCGCCCTTGGCCGGGCCGCGGCCGAGGTTGTGCTGGACGCGGTGCCCCTCGAAGACGCGCGTCGACCCGTCGTCCATGCGCACCGGGAAGTGGACGGTCAGCTGGCGGCGCGGCTCCCGCAGCACGGCGGCGATCCCGGCGTCGAGGCCGAGGCGCTTGGCGGCGAGATCAAACTGCTGCTGGGCGACCGCCCAGGCGCTCTTCTGGTTGGACGACATTGCGACCTCACTCATCTGCCGCCCCGACCCGGTGTCGCTGCGGCCGCCCAGGGGGCGTGCGCCCCGATGCTACCCCTGGCGCCGATCCCGCGCCGCCCGTGCGGGAGCCGTGCGGCGCGCCCCGAGGAGCGAGCGGCGGCGGTGCCGCGGAATCAGGCGCGGATCAGGGCGACGCCGAGCCCCTTGGGCCCCGTGTGCGGCCCGATTGCGGCCCCGGCGCGGACGATCCCCGGGTTGAGCTTGGCGATCGCCGGGAAGCGCGTGCAGAGCTCGGTGCGGAAGGCCTCGATGTCCGGGGCCTCGGCGTGGAGCATCGTGAGCTCCTCGATCGGCGACGCGGCGACGAGTTCCATGAAGCGCTCGCGTGCCTTCGACGAGGTGCGCGGCTTGTCGAGGGTCACGACCTCGCCGTCGATGATGTCGATGATCGGCTTCACCGAGAGGAGCCCGCCGATCGCGGCGCGGGCAGGGCTGATGCGCCCGCCGGCCTTCAGGTAGTCGAGGGTGTCGAGGTAGAAGATGACGTGCGTCCGCGGGATCGCCCCCGCCAAGTCGGCGACGATCTGCGCCGCCGACTTGCCCGCATCGGCAAGGCGCTTGGCGCGCTTCACGAGCAGCCCCTGCGCCGCCGAGGCGGTCGCGGTGTCGACGAGGTGGATGTTCGCCGCCTGCGGGTGCGCCGTCGCCGCCATCTCGGCGCTGCGGTAGGTGGCCGAGAGCTTCGACGCGACGTGCACCGACACGACCTCGGTCGCACCGTCGGCGAACGCGCGGTCGTAGGCGGCGGTGAAGGCGGCCGACGAGGGGGCGGCGGTCTTCGGGAAGGGGGCCCCGGGGGCGGTCAGCCGCTTCCAGAACTCGTCCATCGAGAGCTCCTCGCCGACCTTGAAGCTCTCCTGCTCGAACGAGACGATGATCGGGACGATCGTGATGCCGAGCTGCTTCGCCTCAGCGGGCGAGATGTCCGACGCGCTGTCGGAGACGATGACGACGCTCCCTGCTGCCTTGCCCACGATCCCTCCCTGCTCTCCTGCCCGCGATGCACGGGCGTGCCGCGAGTGTATCGGCGCCGG
>JBEGQU010000102.1:0-15323 GCA_041180765.1 Chloroflexota bacterium | reverse complement strand
ACCGGAACACGGGCCGGTAACGGGTTTCGGCGCGGCGCGAGCACGCCGCGCCCCGCGCCGCTATCCTTCCGCGTGGGCCGGTAGCTCAATGGCAGAGCAAGTGACTCTTAATCACTAGGTTGTGGGTTCGAATCCCACCCGGCTCACCAGGAGACTGGTGTCCTTTCGCGTCGATCCTGTGAGGTCGTAGTCGGTCCAGAGAGACCGGAGAGGAGTGGGCGGATGGAGCTCGGCGCACGTCGCAGCCTCGCACCGTATCGGCGCTCCCTGATCCCCCTCCCCGAGCCATCCGCCGTCGTCGACGCGCGCATCGGCGACCACGGCCCGGCGCTCCTCACGCTCGAGGACGGGAGCGTCTTCCCCGGCGTCGCCTGGGGGGCACCGATCGCCGGCGGCGGCGACCTGGTCGTGAACACGAGCCAGAGCGGCTACCAGGAGATCTGCACCGACCCCAGCTATGCCGGGCAGGTGGTGCTGATGACCTATCCGCTCATCGGCAACTACGGGCGACTTCCCGCCGACGACCAGAGCGCGCGACCGTGGCTGCGCGGCCTGATCGTCGCGAACGCGACCGCGGCGATCGGCGAGGACGGCGCGCAACTCGCCGCGCTGCTGCGTGCGAGCGGCGTGCCCGCGATCGCCGGGGTCGAGACCCGCAGCCTGGCGCGGCGCCTGCGGGAGACCGGGGCGCAGCGCGCGCGCATCTCCGCCCCGTGGGAGGCGGACATCGAGGCGGCGATCGCCGCGACCCGCGCGCTCACCCCGTGGGAGGAACAGGATTTCGTCGGCCAGGTGTCGCCCGCGGCCGTCGCGACGCACGGCCCCGAGGGGGCGCCGCTCGTCGCCGTCGTCGACTTCGGCCTGAAGGCGAACATCGTGCGCGCCCTGCGCGCGCGCGGCTTCCGCGTGCGGATCCATCCCCATGTGGCGACCGCCGCAGAGGTGCTCGACGGTGCCGTCGGCGTGGTGCTCTCGCCCGGCCCCGGGGACCCCGCCCGGCTCGGTGGACCGGTGGCGCTGGCGCGCGCGGCGATCGCGTCGGGGCGCCCGCTGCTCGGCATCTGCCTCGGGCACCAGATCATCGGGCGCGCGGCGGGTGCCGAGACCCGACGCCTGCGCTTCGGCCACCACGGGGCGAACCATCCGGTGCGCGACCTGCCGAGCGGCAGCGTCTACGTCACGGCGCAGAACCACGAGGTCGAGGTGGTGGCGGAGACGCTCCCCCGAGCATCGGGCTTCGAGGTGAGCCAGGTGAACCTGAACGACGGCTCGGTCGAGGGGCTGCGCCACCGCGAGCTGCCGATCGAGACGGTGCAATACCACCCCGAGGGCTCGCCGGGTCCGCTCGATGCGACGCCCGTGTTCGATCGGTTCGCCCGCGCGGTGGAGCTGTACCGGTGAGCGGGGCAGTCGAGCGGGCGCGCCCGCGCAGCGTCCTGATCATCGGTTCCGGCCCGGTCGTGATCGGCCAGGCGGCAGAGTTCGACTATGCGGGGACCCAGGCGTGCCGCGCGCTCCGCGCGGAGGGGGTCCGCACGATCCTCGTGAACTCCAATCCCGCGACGATCATGACCGATCCGTCGGTCGCGGACGTCGTCTACCTCGAGCCGATCACCGTCGAGGTAATCGAGCGGATCATCGAACGCGAGCGACCAGAGGGGCTGCTCGCGGGGCTCGGTGGCCAGACGGCGCTGAACATGGCGGTGGCACTCGACGAGGCGGGCGTCTTCGAGCGGCACCCCATCCGGCTCCTCGGCACGCCGCTGGCGGCGATCAAGATGGCCGAGGATCGAGAGCTCTTCCGCGCGATGTGCGATCGGATCGGGCAACCCGTGGCGCCGAGCGCGATCGTCGAGGGGGCCGATCCGGCGGCGCGCGATGCGGCCGCGCGCGACGCGCTCGATCAGATCGGCCTGCCGGCGATCGTGCGCCCCGCGTACACGCTCGGCGGCACGGGGGGCGGGATCGTCGCCACCGAGGCGGAGTACTGGGAGCGCGTTCGCAGCGGCCTGCGCTCGAGCCCGATCGGGCAGGTGATGGTCGAGCGCTGCCTCGTGGGCTGGCAGGAGATCGAGTACGAGGTCATGCGCGACGCCGAGGGAACCTGCATCGCCGTCTGCTCGATGGAGAACGTGGATCCCCTCGGCGTGCACACCGGCGACAGCATCGTGGTGGCCCCGGTGCAGACGCTCCCCGACCCGGTGCACCAGCGGCTGCGGAGCGCCTCGCTGGACATCATCCGGGCGCTCGGGGTCGAGGGGGGCTGCAACGTGCAGCTGGCCCTCTCGCCCGACTATGCCGACTATGTGGTGATCGAGGTGAACCCGCGGGTGAGCCGCAGCTCCGCCCTCGCGAGCAAGGCGACCGGCTACCCGATCGCCCGCGTGGCGGCGCAGATCGCGATCGGGCGGACCCTCCGCGAGATCCCCAACGCGGTCACGGGGACGACCGTCGCCGCCTTCGAGCCGGCCCTCGACTACGTCGTGGTGAAGCTGCCGCGCTTCCCGTTCGACAAGTTCCCCGGCGCGGACCGGCTGCTCGGCAGCCAGATGAAGGCCACCGGCGAGGTCATGGCGATCGACCGAACCTTCGGCGCGGCGCTGAACAAGGCCCTGCGCTCGATGGAGCAGTCGGGGAGCGGCCCCACGGCGGAGGACCGTGGCTGGCGCGACGAGCTCGACGGGATCGACGACGAGGGACTGCGGCACTTCCTCCGGCCGTCGGATTCGCGCCTCTGGCGGCTGCTCGCGGCGCTGCGACACGGCGTCGGCGCCGCGCGGATCCACGCAGCGACGGGGATCACCCCCTGGTTCATCGCCGAGTTCGAGCGCCTCGTCGCGATCGAGCGGCGCGTCCGCGAGGCGGGACGCACGCTCGTCGGGCCGGATCCCGGGTCGGTCTCGCTGCTCGCCACGGCGAAGCGCTCGGCGATCGGCGACGCGGACCTGGCCCGCATGGCCGGCATCGACGCCGGGCGGATCGCCGGACGCCGGGCGCAGCTCGGCCTGGTCCCCGGCTACGCGATGGTCGACACCTGCGCGGCGGAGTTCGCCGCGTCGACGCCCTACTTCTACTCCACCTATGCGGCGGCCGGCTCGCCCCCCGAGGCGGGGCCCGTCCCGCGCCCCGCGGCGCTGGTCATCGGCTCGGGCCCGGTGCGCATCGGCCAGGGGATCGAGTTCGACTACTGCGCGGTCCGCGCCGCCGAGCGCCTGCGCGAGCGCGGCTGGTCGGCGGTGATGGTGAACAGCAATCCCGAGACCGTCTCCACCGACTTCGACGCCTCGACGCGCCTCTACTTCGAACCGCTCGATGCGGAGTCGCTCATGGAGATCGTCCGCGCCGAGTCGCCGGAGGGCGAGTCGACCCTGCCGGCGTTCGTGCAGTTCGGCGGCCAGACGCCGCTGAATCTCGCCGCGCCCCTCGCCGCCGCGGGGGTCCCGCTGCTCGGCGCCTCGCTCGAGGCGATCGACGAGACCGAGGATCGCGTGCGCTTCGCCGCCCTGCTCGACCGCCTCGGCATCCTGCAGCCGGCCGGCGGCCTGGCCCGCAGCGCGGAGGAGGCGCTCGCCCTCGCCGAGCGGATCGGCTACCCCGTGATCGTTCGGCCCTCGTATGTCATCGGCGGCCTCGCGATCGACTTCGCCTACGGGCCCGAGGGCCTGCTCCGCCAGCTCGGGCGCGTCGGGACCATCGACGAGGGGCGGCCACTGCGCATCGACCGATTCCTCGAGGGGATCGAGATCGACATCGACGCGGTGAGCGACGGGACGACCGTGCTGATCCCGGGGCTCCTCGAGCATGTCGAGCTCGCGGGCGTGCACTCCGGCGATTCGATCGCCGTCTACCCGCCCCAGCGGGTGTCGCCCGCGCGCCAGGCCGAGGTGGCGGAGATCTTCGCGCGCCTGGTCCGCGAGATCGGCGTGCGAGGCCTGGTGAACGCGCAGTTCATCGTCCGCGACGAGGGGATCTACCTCATCGAGGTGAACCCTCGCGCCAGCCGGACGGTTCCGTTCATGAGCAAGGTGACCGGGATTCCGCTCGTTTCGCTGGCGGTCGACATCGCCCTCGGCGATACCCTCGCTGCCGCGGGCTACGGGGCCGGCGTCGCCAGCGCGCCGACCGGCGTGGCGGTGAAGGCGCCGGCGTTCAGCACGGCGAAGCTCCGCGGCGTCGACCCCACGCTGGGGCCGTTCATGCAGTCGACGGGCGAGGTGATCGGCATCGGCGCGACCGCGGCGGAGGCGCTCGGCAAGGCGCTCATCGCGGCGCATCTCCTGCCGCCGCCGCCGCGCGCGGGGCGCGACCTCGCGCTCCTCAGCGTCGCCGACCGCGACAAGGGACTGCTGCCGCGACTCGCCGCACCGCTGCTCGCTGCGGGCTATCGGCTCGCGGCGACCCCGGGGACGCGGCGCGCACTGGCCGAACTCGGCCTCCCCGCCGTCGCGGCGCGCCCGCTCGGGCGCGAGGGCGACGGCGAGACGGTGCCGCAGGTCGTCGACCTGATCCGCGACGGGGGCGTCGCCCTGGTGGTCAACACCCCGTCGCCGCACGGCGGCGCGCTGCGCGACGCGCTGGAGATCCGCCTTGCCGCGGTGGAGGAGGGAGTGCTCTGCCTCACGGCGATCGAGACCGCCGTCGCCGCCGCGGAGGCGCTCGTCGTGCGCGGCGGCCTCGGAGACGTCGCCATCGATCCGCTGGGCGCCGCGGGACTGCGCGTGCCCCGACCCTCGGCGCGGTGAACGGGTAGGATTCGGCCATGCAGCTGGAATACGCTCCGGGCGCCTGCAACATCGGTCCCGACGAGATCGCCCGGCGCCGTCGCGCCGCGATCGTCGGCGCAGCCGCAACCCTCGCCCTGGGTGCCGCCCTGCTGCTCCTCGGGGCTGCCCCCGGAGACCCGGCGCGCCTCGCCGTCGCCCTGCCGTTGACCGGTGCCGCCATCGGCTGGATCCAGGCTCGGCGCCGCTTCTGCATGGCCTATGGACTCGTCGGCACCTTCAACCTCGGCCCCGTGGGCCGGGACGGCGCCCTCACGCGCGTCGTCGACCCCGCCGCCCTCGCCGCCGATCGCCGGGCCGCGCTGGCCATCGGGGCGCAGGGGCTCGTCATCGGCCTCGTCGGCGCCCTGCTCTTCCTCTTCCTGCCGGTCTCGCTGGGCTGAATGGCGGCGCAGGCGGCGCTCGCCCCCCTGCCGATCCGCGACGGCCGGCTATCGAACGGCCTGCGCCTGATCACCGTCGTCGACCGCACCGCACCGATCGTCGCCGTGAACATCTGGTACCACGTCGGCTCGAAGGACGAGCGCCCGGGGCGGACCGGATTCGCCCACCTCTTCGAGCACCTGATGTTCCAGGGCTCCGCGAACGTGACCAAGGCGGAGCACCTCTCGCTGATCGAATCGCTGGGGGGGAACGCCAACGCCACCACCTGGCTCGATCGCACGAACTACTTCGCCACCGTGCCCGCCGAGTGGGTCGAGCTGATCGTCTGGATGGAGGCCGATCGCCTGGCGACGATGCTCGAGGGCCTCGATCAGGAGAAGCTCGACAACCAGCGCGACGTGGTGAAGAACGAGAAGCGCTCGAGCTACGACAACCAGCCCTACGGCAACGCCTACATCGAGCTCTTCGAGCTTGCCTACCCCGCTGGGCATCCCTACCACCACCCGACGATCGGTTCGATGGACGACCTCGATGCGGCGAGCCTCGAGGACGTGCGCGAGTTCTTCGCCTCCTGGTATGCGCCGAACAACGCGGTGATGACGATCGTCGGCGACATCGACGAGGAGGCGGTCCGCGCGGCGGTCGAACGCCACTTCGGGGGCATCCCCGTCAACCCCAGCCTGCCGTCGCACCCCGACCTGCAGCTCGCCGCCCCGCTCGGCGGCGAGGTGCGGCGGGAGGTCGTCGATCGCGTCCCGGATCCGCGGGTGCACTTCGCCTTCCGCGCCCCCGTGATCTCCTCGCCCGAGCTGGACGCCCTGAGCGTCGCGACGCTGATCCTCGCATCCGGGCGCGGCAGCCGCCTCTATCGGCGCCTCGTCCGCGAAGAGCAGCTGGCGCAGGACGTGAGCCTCTCCCTGCTCCCGTTCGCGGGCGGCGCCTCGCTCGCCGTCGGCGCGGCGACGCTGCGGCCCGGGGCGGACCCCGAGCGCCTGGAGCGCACCTTCGTCAAGGAGCTCGATCGACTCGCCGCGGAGGGGCCGACCGAGACCGAGATGCGTCGAGCGCGCGCGATCGCGGAGTCCGAGGCACTCGCGGAGCGCACCGACGTCGAGGAGATTGCCGACACCATCGGCATGTACGCAACCCTGCTCGACGACCCCGAGCAGGTGAACCGCGACCTGGCGGCGACGCTGGCGGTCACCGCTGAACAGGTGCGGGCGGCCGCGGCGATCTTCGCCGCCCAGAACCGCATCGTCCTCTGGTATCGGCCGGAGCGGGAGCGATGAGCGACGCGCGCGCGGCGATGCGCCCCGGGCCGGGTGCGCCCCGGAGCTATGCCTTCCCCCGTGCCGCCGAGCATCGGACGGCGAACGGGCTGCGCATCCTGGCGCTCTCCATGCCGGGCCGCCCGCTTGCCGCACTGCAGCTGCTCTTCCACGGCGGGGCCGCCGCGGAGTCGCCGGCCGAGTCTGGTCTCACCGCGCTGCTGGCGAAGCTCCTGACCGAGGGTGGCGACCGCCACGATGCCGACGGGCTGGTCGAGGCGGCAGAGCTCCTCGGCGCATCGATCGGCGCCGAGGCGGGCTGGGAGCGCGTCGCGATCGGCGCCGAGGTGCCGGTCGCGCGGATCGCCCCGCTGCTCGACCTCGTCGCGGAGATCGCCCTCTCGCCGCGTCTCCCGGAGCGCGAGGTGGAGCGCCTGAAGGCACTGCGCCTCGCGGCCATCGAGCAGGCGCACGCCAGTCCGCGCACCCGTGCCACCGAGGCGCTCCTCGCCTCGATCTATGCCGACGGTGCCGCCTACGGCCGCCCGCCCGGCGGCACGCCCGAGAGCGTGGCGGCGATCGATCGCGATGCCCTGCTGCTGCGCCATGCGCGGCTCCTCGTCGAGGGGGAGCCGCTGCTCGTCGTCGCCGGGGAACTGCGCCCCGACGAGCTCTTCGCCGCGGTCGAGGCGAGCCCCCTCGCGACGCTGCGCGCGCATCCCGCCCCGCCGCCCGCCGGGGCCGACCGACCCGCCCCGCCACCCGCACCCGGCAACGCACCACGCGTCGCACTCCACGACCGTCCGGGCTCGGTGCAGTCGGAGCTGCGCATCGGCCGCCTCGGCCGCTCGCGCCTGGCCCCCGGCTTCCACGCCGCCCTCGTGCACGGCGAGATCGTCGGCGGCCTGTTCGGATCGCGCCTCAACCGCGTGCTCCGCGAGGAACGCGGCTACACCTACGGCGCGGGCGCGGGATTCGACTTCCGCCGCGGACGCGGCCCCTTCACCATGCGCACCGCCGTGGAGTCCTCGGTGACCGCACCGGCGCTCGCCGAGGCGCGCCGCCAACTCTCCTCGCCGCTGACCGATCCGGTGACCGCCGAGGAGCTCGACGCAGCGCGAGACTACCTCCGCGGCACCTTCCCCCTGCGTTTCGGCGCGGCGCCCCCGGTGGTCGCGACCGTGGCGGGGCTCACCGCGGTCGGCCTGCCGCTGAGCGATCTCGACGAGTACCGCGAGGCGGTTGCCGCCGTCGACGCCGCCGCCGTCCGGAGGGTCGCCGAGGAGCTCGAGTCCGAGAGCGAGCGGATCGTCGTCGTCGGCGATGCCTCGATCGCCGCCGGGCCGCTCCGTGACGAGGGCTTCGACGTCGAGGTGATCCCCGACGCCGCGGCGACCGCGTGATCGTCGTCATCGGGAGCCCCAGCGCGACGGCGGGTCGCGCCGCCGGCCTGGCCGCCGACGTTGCCCGCGCGATCGCCGGGACGGGCGCGCGCGTGGAGATCGTCGGACGGGTCGGAGACGATGCGGCGGGGGAGGAGCTGCTGCTCGACCTTTCACGTGCGGGCGTGGGCCATGTAGCGGTGCTACGCGATCCGGCCCACCCGACGCCGCAGCATCCCGCTGCGGGGATCGCGGCGGACGCCGCAGACCTGCGGCTGGCCCTCGGCTACCTTCGCGATGCCGACACCAGCGCCATCCTGCTGGTCGATCCGCTCGACCCCTCGCTTGCCGCGGAGGCCCTCGAGGCGGCCCGCTACGGTTCGGCACGGCTGGTGGTCGCCATCGCCGCCGCGACGGGTGAGGCGCTCCGCGGGACCCTGCACCGGGATCCCGCGGAAGGGCACGCTCGCGAGACGGCGCCACCGCTCGTCGTGGAGTACGTCCCCGGCGACCCCGCCGCGGCGGTCTCCCTGCTCGTCGGACTGCTGCTCGCCGACGACTAGCCCCCGGCTGCCGGGCGACGGGGGGCGGTGGATCGCCTACGCTCACCGCATGTCGCACGATCCAGTGACCGCCCACGACCAGCCACTCGACCGCACCGTCGCCCTCGAACTGCTCGCGCGGGGGGCCGACCAGCTCGACGCGCGCGATCCCGAGGGGGCCCTCGAGAGCTTCGCCGCGGTGGCCGCTCGCGGCGAGCCGGAACTCGGCGCCCGCGCGGCGATCGGCGCCGCCGAGGCACTCTCGCGGATGGGGCGCGATGACGAGGCGCGCGAACGACTCGCCTGGGCCGCAGAGCAGGGGGACCGCGAGGCCCGCTTCGTCGCCCTCCGGCGGCACGCCGCGCTCGCCGTCCAGGCGGCGGACCTTCCGGCGGCACTCGCCCTCTACCGGCGCGCCGAGCCCGACGCGCCGACCGCGGCGGAGCGCGCCGAGGTGGCGAGCCGCATCGGCTGGCTGACCCAGGAGACGGGCGGCTCGACGCTCCGGTCGCGGGCGGCCTTCCGGCGCGCGCGGGGCGAGCCGCTGGTCACGGCCGGCCGCCTGCTGCTCGCGATCACCGCGCTCGGGTCGCTTGCCACCCTCCTCTTGCCGAACCTCGCCCTGGAGCTCGCCCTGGTCAAGGTCGAGGGGGGGCTCGACTGGCTCGCCGCGAGGCCGTGGACCCTCTTCACCGTGACGATGGTGCACGGCGGGATCCAGCCCCCGCTCGATGCCTGGGTGCTGCACCTCGGCTTCAACCTGATCGCCATGGATATCGGTGCGCGCCTCGTCGAGCGCCTTTACGGCGCCCGGCGCCTGCTGCTCTGGTATGCGCTCGGCGCCATCGGCGCGTCGCTCGCCAGCGCCATCTTCCTGCCAGATGCCTACTCGGTCGGGGCGTCGGGGGGCGTCTTCGCCCTGTTCGGCGTGGCCCTCGGCGCGGAGTGGGCGCACAAGCCGCTCATCGAGCAGGGGGCGCGCTATGCCCTCTCGCGCATCGGCGTGCTCATCGCGGTGAACCTCGCCATCGGCTTCGGGTTCCTCGCGTTCGGCGGCGGGATCGACAACGCGGCCCACCTCGGCGGGCTCGTCGTCGGCCTCCTGTTCGGCGCGCTCGTCGCCCCGACCCGTGCCGAGTCGATGCGGCGTCGCTGGAGCGCCGCGGCAGGCGGCCGCCTCGGCGAGGTGGCAACGACGGGGCTCGTGCTGATCCTCCTCTGGCTGGTCTACGCGAACTGGCTCCTCCTCGCCGACCTGCGCGCCTCGCTGCCGCTCTAGATGTTCGGGACGCTCCTCGAGCCGGCAGCGTTCTTCGCCGACGCAGACGCGCAGCGTCGGGCGGTCGCGGCCCTCGGCGGGCCGTTCTTCGCCACCGACGCGGCGTCGGCACGCGACGCCCGCGCGGCGGGCCTGCCCATCGGCCTGCTCGTCGATGCGCCCGGCGGCGTCGTCACGAGCGCGGTGCCGGGGCTGGTTGCGGCGGTCGATCCCGAGATCGTTGCGCTCCGGATCCCGTCGTTCGGCGACGGCGCCGCGCGCGCGCAAGCGCTGGTGGCGCTCGCCGCATCGCTCGCCGCCCTGGCCGGCCGCCATCGCATGCTCGTCGCCATCGATGCGCCGCTGCCGCCCCTCTCCGCTGCTGCCTGGGCGTCGCTGCCGGCGGAGAGCCTGCTTATCGACCCGATCGCGGATCCCGACGCCTGGCGCTCCGCGGCGACGCTGCCGGGCGACCGGGGGCTCCTCCTCGGGCTCGTCGATGGTCCTGGCGGCCGGCCGGCGCCGGCGCGGGAGGTGCTGCTCTGGGGACTCGGCTATGCCGCCTCGCTCGGCGGTCGGGGTCGCGACCGCGTCGGGGTCGTCGCACGTCCCGCACGGCGCGGCGGAACGCCCGACAGCGGCGATGCGGCGGAGCGGCTGGCACTCGTCGCCGACCTGGTGCGCCTTTCCGTCGCAGATGCCGCGACCCTCCGCGCCGAACTCGATCCGCGCGCCACGAGCCCCATCGCGACCCTCCGCGCGACACGACGGCGGGTGCAGGAGTGAGTGCCGAGCTGCTGGTCCTGCCGATCGGCCCCCTGCGGACGAACGTCGCGCTCATCGGCGACGCCGACCGCCGCGAGGCGATCGTCGTCGATCCGGCGATCCCATCGCTTGCGGAGCTCACCGCGCGGCTAGCCGGGCGCGGCTGGCGCCTCATCCTCGCCCTGTCGACGCATGGCCACTGGGACCACACCGGCGAACTCGCCGCCCTTGCCGCCCACGTGCGACAGCACGAGGGGCGCGAGCTCGCCGTGGGCGTGCATCCCCTCGATCGGCACCGCCTGGAGCGCCCGCAGCCGATGGCCGCCCCGTTCCCGATCCCGGCGGTCGTGCCGACGCGCGACCTGCTCGAGGGCGATCGCATCCGCGCCGGCTCGATCGACCTGGAGGTGCTGCACACCCCGGGCCATACGGAGGGATCGATCTCGCTGCACGACCGCGGCGCGAAGGTGCTCTACAGCGGCGACACGCTCTTCCGCGGCGCCTGGGGTCGCACGGACCTCCCCGGCGGCGACGAGGTAGCGATGCTCGCCTCGCTGGCCCGCCTCGCCCGCCTCGACCCCGAGACGCGCGTCGTGCCGGGGCACGGGCGGGAGACGACCATCGGCGCGGAAGCAGCCTGGATCGCCGGGGCGGTGCAGGCGGGTTCGCTTGCGGCGGGCCGGCGATGAGCGATCGGTTCGTCCCGCTCGGCGTGCTCGTCGCGGAGGGAGCCCTCGACCGCGAGCTCGCGGCGCACCTGCTGGTGCTCCTGGATGCCGGAGTGCCACTCGTCGTCGCCGGCCTGGAGCGTTCGGCGCGCGAGCGCGTGGCGGACGCCCTCGCCGCCGCGTCGCCGGTGCCGATCGGCGGCGAGGAGGCGTGGGTCGGCCCGAGCGCCGCCTTCGCCTGGCTTGCCGATCCGGCGGGGGTCGGCTGCACGGCTCCGGGGGCGGGGAGCGCGCCGCGCAGTCCGAAGGCGACGCGGGTGCGCGCGCGCGGACTGCTCGATGCGGCGGTGCCCGAGGCGCCGGACCCCGCTTCGACGCGCACGCTCGTCCGCAGCCTCGTCCGCGGCTTCCCGCTGATCGCCGACGCGGCGGCGGTCGACCTGGCCGACCTGCTCGCGCGCCTCCGCGCCACGCCGGTGCGCGTGCCCGAGGACGACCTCCACCGCCTCGGGGTCGTACTCCTCCTCGACGGCATCCCGCCGCGCGCCTCGGCCGCTCACCTGCTCCGCCCGTCGCTCGGCGGATCGCGGCGCCCGCCGGCGCTCCTCGGCGCCCGCGACCGTGGCAGCGGCACCTGGGACGCATTCGCATGGGCGGCGATCCCCGAACTGGCCGAGCGCTGCGGGGTGCCGCACGCGACCTACGCCGCGCTGTTGGGGGAGTGCTCCGCCCTGCTCGGCTAGGATCGGCGCATGACCCGCGTCGCGACGTCGCCCGCCGACCTCCTGCAGGCCCTCCGCCCGACGCTGCTTCTCGGCGCCGCCGGGGGCATCACCATCGTCGACGAGGCTCGGCTGCGCTCCGACGGGTCGGCGCTGCTCGCCTGGACCGCCGCCTTCTCGACCGACGATGCGACGGTCCGATCCGCGCAGTGGCTGATCCGGGCCGCCGCCGACGCGGTCGGCATCCGGAGTGCGAGCATCGCGCCGCTCTACGCCGCGCGGGCCGCCGGCGCCTATGACGGGCTCACCGTCCCGGCGCTCAACGTGCGTTCGCAGGTGTTCGACACCGCGCGGGTCGCCCTCCAGGCGGCGGCGGCGATCGACGGCGCGGCGCTGATCTTCGAGCTGGCGCGCTCCGAGCAGACGTATACCTTCCAGCGGCCCGCCGACTACGCCGCGAGCGTGCTTGCCGGTGCGATTGCGGCGGGTTGGCGCGGTCCGCTCTTCATCCAGGGCGACCACTACCAGTTCGTCCACAAGAAGTACCTTGCCGACCCCGAGGCGATGGCGGGCGAGATCGCCCGCGCCTGCCGGCTGGCAGTCGACGCCGGGTACCGCAACATCGACATCGACGCGTCGACGCTCGTGGACCTCTCGCTGCCGACGATCGCCGAACAACAGCGCGTCAACGCGGAGCGCACCGCCGAGGCGGTCGCCCTCGTGCGCGAGCTCGAGCCCCCGGGCGTCGAGATCAGCATGGGCGGCGAGATCGGCGAGGTCGGGAAGTACAACTCGACCGTCGAGGAGCTCGCCGCCTACCTCGACGGCTTCGCAACCGAGCTCGAGCGCCGCCGCCCCGGTGCCCGCGGCCTGCGCAAGGTCTCGGTCCAGACCGGGACGAGCCATGGTGGGGTGCCGCTCCCCGACGGCGGCGTGGCCGAGGTCGCCCTGGACTTCGGCGTCCTCGAGCGGCTCGGCGCCCTTGCACGCGAACGGGGTCTGGCCGGCGCGGTGCAGCACGGCGCCTCGACCCTGCCCGACGATCTCTTCCACCGCTTCCCCGAGGTGGGGACCGCCGAGATCCACCTTGCGACCGGCTTCCAGAACGCGCTCTACGACCACCCCGACTTCCCCGCCGACCTGCGCGACGAGATCGGCGCCTGGCTCGACGCGAACGCCGCCGACGAGGCGAAGCCGGGGGACACGCGCGAGCAGTTCCTCTACCGCACGCGGAAGAAGGCGCTGGGGCCGTTCAAGCGCCAGCTCTGGGAGCTGCCGACGAAGGCGTCGATCCTCGCCGCGCAGCGCGCCCGCCTCGACCATCTCTTCGCCGAACTCGGCGTCCGCGGCTCGCGTCCCCTCGTGGAGCGCTTCGTGCCGCCGGTCGCCGATCCGCTGCCGCCGCCCCCGGCGGAGCTGTTGCAGGCCGCCGCAGCGACCTGAGCGCGGGCTCGATCAGGCGCGGGCGACCCCCGCGGCGTCGAGCGACGCCTCGAGCATCCCCAGCGCGAGGTCGACCTCGTCGGCGCTCGTCACCAGCGGCGGGATGATGCGGATCACCTGCGCGTAGGAGCCGGCCGAGAGGAGCAGCAGGCGGCGCTTCGCCGCCTCGCCGATGACGCGCTTCGCCGCCTCCGGGTCGGGGGCGCGGCCGTCGCCGACCCCGGGCCGGACGAACTCGAGCGCGAGCATCAGGCCGAGGCCGCGCACGTCGCCGATCCCCGGGCGACCGGCGGCGATCCGCCGGAGGCCGGCGAGCATCTGTGCGCCGCGCGCCGCGGCATTCTCGACCAGGCGCTCGCCCTCCAGTACGTCGAGGGTGGCGAGGGCGGCGGCGCAGGCGACGACGTTCCCGCCGTAGGTGCCGCCGTGGGTGCCCGGCGCCCAGGTGTCGAGCAGCTCCTTGCGGGCGATGATCCCCGAGAGCGGCAGGCCCGACGCGATCCCCTTGGCCATCACGAGGATGTCGGGGAGCACCCCCTGGTGCTGCACGGCGAACATCCTCCCGGTTCGGCCGAACCCGGTCTGCACCTCGTCGGCGATGAGCAGGATGCCCAGTCGGCTCGTGATCTCGCGCAGGCGCGGCAGGAAGCCCGCCGGCGGGACGACATAGCCCCCTTCGCCGAGCACCGGCTCGACGATCACCGCGGCGACGTCTTCGGCGCTGGCGAGCGTGTGCAGGGTGAGGTCCCACTCCTCCTCCCACCGACAGGTGCAGCCGGCGCAGGAGCCGCCGGCCCCCGCGGTACCCGCGTCGCGCGCCCCCGCCGGGGCGCGGTAGCAGTAGGGGAAGGCGGTCGCGTAGACGGAGCCGGGGAGCGGCTCGAAGTGGCCGCGATAGACGTTCTTCGCGGTGGTCATCGCCATCGTCTGCGCGGTGCGCCCGTGGTACCCGCCGCGGAAGGTGAGGATCACGCGGCGCCCCGTCGCGCGGCGCGCGAGCTTCACCGCCGCCTCGACCGCCTCCGCGCCCGAGTTGGAGAGGAAGACGCCCCAGGGGCCGCCGTCGAGGAGGCGCGAGAGGCGCTCGTGCAGCCGCAGCCCGGGCTCGTGGAAGACGATGTTCTGCTGGCCGTGGATCAGCTTCGCCGCCTGCCCGGCGATCGCCGCGGCGACGTGTGGATGCGCGTGCCCCGTGTTCGCCACGCCGATCCCCGAGGTGTAGTCGAGCCAGCGCTCGCCGGCGCGGTCGATCAGCCAGGAACCCTCGCCGCGCTCGACGTCGACGTTCGCCGATCGGCCCCACACGGGGGCGATCACCTCGTGGCCGGGGATCTCGCCGTGGTCGCTCACGGCCTGATCGTAGCGCTGCGACGGCGCTGCAGGAGCGCGCCGATCGCGACGAGCGAGACGGTGGCCACGAAGAAGAGGGTGGCGAAGGCGTTCACCTGCGGCGGGATCCCCTTCTGCACCTTCAGGTAGATGTAGACGGGGAAGGTCTGGACCTGCCCGGCGTTGAAGCGGGTGATCACGAAGTCGTCGAGCGAGAGCCCGAAGGCGAGGATCGCGCTCGCGGCGATCCCCGGGAGGATCAGCGGGAAGGTGACGCGCCAGAAGCTCTGCCACGGGGTGGCCCCGAGGTCGGCCGCCGCCTCCTCGAGGCGCATGTCGAAGCCCGCGAGGCGCGCCTTCATCGTCACCACGACATAGCTCACGTTGAACATCACGTGCGCCAGGACCAGCGTCAACTCCCCGAGCGGGAGGCGCAGGGCGACGAAGAGGGTGAGCAGCGAGGCGCCGAGCACGATCTCCGGGGTGGCGAGGGGGAGGAAGACGAACAGGTCGAGCGCCTTCCGCAGGCGGAACGAGTAGCGCACCAGGGCGAGCGCCATCAGCGTGCCGATCGTGGTGGCGATCAGCGTGGAGACCAGGGCGATGCGCAGCGACGTGCCGACCGCCTTGACCAGCGTCGGATCGCGGAAGAGCGTCAGCCAGTTGTCGAGAGTGAACGACGACCAGGCGTAGTTCGACCGCCCGATCGGGTCGTTGAAGCTGAAGACGGCGATCGTGACGATCGGCATCAGTAGGTAGACCACGGCGAGCACGGCATACG
>JBEGQU010000101.1:0-6145 GCA_041180765.1 Chloroflexota bacterium | reverse complement strand
TCGATCAAGCTCGCCCGCTACATGAGCGGCCGGCAGTGGATCGTCGGGTTCGTCGGTGGATTCCACGGTCGCACCCTCGGCTCGCTGACGCTCACCAACTCCAAGGCGAAGTACCACGCCCACTTCGGGCCGCTCGCCCCGGGCTTCCTCCACGTGCCGTTCGGCAGCCACGGCCTCGACGAGCTCGAGGAGCGCATCATCGCGCGCACCATCCCCGGCGACGAGATCGCGGCCTTCGTCGTCGAGCCGGTGCAGGGCGAGGGCGGCTACGTGCTCCCCGACAAGGACTTCTTCCCGCGCCTGCGCGCGATCGCCGACAAGCACTGCATCGCCATCGTCGTCGACGAGGTGCAGTCGGGCGTCGGCCGCACCGGGAAGATGTGGGCGGTCGAACACTTCGGCATCGAGCCCGACATCCTCGCCACCGCCAAGGGGCTCGGCTCGGGCATGCCGATCGGCGCCGTGCTCGCCAAGGAGCACTGGATGCGCTGGAAGCCGGGCTCGCACGGCTCGACGTTCGGCGGCAACCCGGTCGCCGCCGCCGCCGCCCTCGCCACGCTCGAGGTGATCCGCGACGAGAACCTCATGGGGAACGCGGTCGATCGTGGCCGCCAGGCGGTCGACGGGCTGCGGGCCGCGCTGAAGGGGAGCGATCTCGTCACCGACGTGCGCGGCATCGGGCTGATGATCGCCGTCGACTTCACCGACGGCGAGACGGCCAACGCCGTCGAGGTCGCGGCGTTCGAGCGCGGCCTGCTCGTGCTCACCTGCGGTGATCGCGGCGTGCGCATGAGCCCGCCGCTCACCGTCAGCGCCGCCGAGGTCGACAGCGCGGTGCGCATCTTCGCCGAGGCCGTCGCGGCCGTCGCCGCGAAGCGCTGAGCGGGCCCGCCGTGCGGGAGCAGGGCGGCGATCGGGGGGGCAAGCTCGTCACGATGCAGGCGGCGATCGCCGCGCACGTGCACGATGGTGATACGGTCGCCATCGAGGGCTTCACGCACTGCATCTCGTTCGCCGCCGGGCACGAGATCATCCGCCAGGGGCGCCGCGACCTGACCCTCGCCCGCATGACCCCCGACCTCGTGTACGACCAGATGGTCGCCGCCGGCTGCGCCCGCAAGCTCATCTTCAGCTGGCTCGGCAACCCGGGGGTCGGCTCGCTCCACGCCATCCGCCGCCGCACCGAGCCGGCGGCCCTCGCCCCGGGCGAGTCGCTGCTCGAGATCGAGGAGTACAGCCACCACGGGATGGTCGGCCGCTACGTGGCCGGCGCGCACCGGCTCCCGTTCTACCCGCTGCGCTCCTACTCCGAGAGCGACCTGCCCGTCGCCAACCCGCTCATCCGCCAGGTCGAGAGCCCGTACGGCGACGGGCCGATCTGGGCGGTGCCGCCCCTCAACCCCGACGTGGCGATCATCCACGCCCAGCGCGCCGATGCGGAGGGGAACGTCCAGATGTGGGGGCTGTTGGGCTGCCAGAAGGAGGCGGCCTTCGCCGCCAAGCGCGTCATCGCCGTGGTCGAGGAGATCGTGCCGACGAGCGTCGTCCGCGCCGACCCGAACCGCACGGTCGTCCCCGGCCTGATCGTCGACGCGGTGGTCTGCGAGCCGTTCGGCGCGCACCCCTCGTACGTGCAGGGCGCCTACGATCGCGACAACGCTTTCTACCGCGAGTGGGACGCGATCAGCCGCGACGCCGCGGCGACCGAGGCCTGGCTGCAGGCGTGGGTCTACGGCCTTCCCGACCGCGCGGCGTACGTCGCGAAGCTCGGGGAGGGCTACTTCGATCGCCTCACGCCGGCCGCCGCACCGTCGGGCTCGGTGGACTACGGGGATTATCGGTGACGCCGCCGAGCCGCAACGAGCTGATGGTCGTCGCTGCCGCACGCGCCCTCGCGGGACGGCGCGTCTGCTTCGTCGGCGTCGGCCTCCCGAACATCGCGGTCAATCTCGCCAAGCGCACCGTCGCGCCGCAGATGGAGCTCGTGTACGAGGCGGGCGTCTTCGGCGCCAACCCCGCGCGACTCCCGCTCTCGATCGGCGATCCGACGATCGTCACCGGGTCGACCGCCACCGTCTCGATGCACGACCTCTTCGGCCTCTACCTGCAGGGTGGGCGGATCGACGTCGGCTTCCTCGGCGGTGCGCAGATCGACCGCTTCGGCAACCTCAACACCACGGTGATCGGCGACTACGCCGCGCCGAAGACGCGCCTGCCCGGATCGGGTGGCGCCTGCGAGATCGCGATCAACGCGCGGGAGGTCATGGTGATCATGCGCCAGAGCGCGCGCAGCTTCGTGCGCGAGCTCGACTTCCGCACCTCGCCCGGTCACCTCGGGGGCGCCGACGCCTCGGCGCGCCTGCGCCGCGAACAGGGCTGGGGCGGCAACGGGCCGTCGGTCGTGGTCACCGACCTCGCCGTCTACGGGTTCGATGACGACGGGGAGATGGCGCTGCGCTCGCTCCACGAGGGTGCGACGCTCGACGAGGTGCGCGCCTCGATCGGCTGGGAGATCCGCATCCCGGCAGAGGTGCCGGCCACGCCGAGGCCGACGGCGGAGGAGCTGCGCCTGATCCGCGAGGAGCTCGATCCGACCGGGGCGTACGTCTGATGGCCGCGGACGGTCGGGCGCGGATCTTCAGCCGTGGCGGGGCCGTGCTCCCGAGCGCGGCCTCGGGCGCCGGCGCCTGGATCACCGATGCCGCGGGGCGGCGCTACCTCGATGCGGCAGGTGGCGCGATCGTCGTCGGCGTCGGTCACGGTCGGGCGAGCGTCGCCCGTGCGGCCGCCGAGCAGATGGAACGGATCGCCTACGCGCACGGCAGCGCCTTCACCGCGGAGCCGCTCGAGGCGTGGGCCGACGAGCTCGGTGCCGTGCTGCCGCTCGACGCCCCGTCGATCTATCCCGTCTCGGGTGGCTCCGAGGCGGCGGAGACGGCGCTCAAGATGGTGCGCGCCCACTGGTTGGCGAAGGGGGAGCCCGAGCGCACGGTGATCGTCGGTCGCTGGGGGAGCTACCACGGCAACACGCTCGGCGCCCTCGACCTCTCGGGTCGGCGCGGCCTGCGCCGCCCGTACGAGCCCTGGCTCGGGCGCTTCGAGCACGTCTCGGCCGCGTATCCGTACCGCGCCGGCGAGCCCGCGGCGCAGGCGATCGGCAGCGGTGCGGAGGCGGTGGCGGAGCTCGACGCGCTGCTCGATCGCGTCGGCCCCGGGCGCATCGCCGCGCTGTTCGCCGAGCCGATCGTCGGTGCGACGCTCGGCGCCGCCGTGCCGCCCGACGACTACTGGCCGGCGGTCGCCGCCTGGTGCGCGACGCACGGCGTCCTGCTCGTCGCCGACGAGGTGATGACCGGCTTCGGCCGCACCGGCGCCTGGTTCGGCGTCGACCACTTCGGCGTGCGTCCCGACCTGGTGCTCGCCGCGAAGGGGGCGACGAGCGGCTACTGGCCGTTCGGGTTCGTCGCCGCCGCGGCGCGCGTCGCCGAGCCGATCGTCGCGGGCGGGTTCGTCCATGGCTTCACCTACAGCCACTCGATCCCCGGCGCCGCGGTCGCGCGGGAGGTGCTGCGCATCCTGCGCGACGAGCGGCTCGTGGAGGCCTCCGCGCACCGGGGCGAGCAGCTGCGTGCCGCGCTCGCGGCGGCGCTGCTGGACGAACCATGGGCCGGCGAGGTCCGCGGTCGCGGCCTGCTCGTCGGCGTCGAGCTGGTCTCGGATCGCGCGACCCGCGCGCCGCACCCGCGCGCCGACCGCGTCGCGGAGCGCATCCTGGCCGCGGCGAAGGGCGCACCCGGCGAGGGGCTCCTGATCTACAGCGGCACGGGCCAGGCCAACGGCACCGACGGCGACCTGCTCGTCTTCGGACCGCCGCTCACCGTCGGCGACGACGAGATCGCGCGGATCGTCTCGGGCACCGCCGCGGCGATCCGCATCGTTCGCGAGGGGCGCTAGCCCCTCGCGCGCCCTAGGCGATCGACAGGCTGATCGCCACGTTGCCGGCGAGGGCCGAGGAGATCGGGCAGCCGCCCTTCGCCCCCTCGGCAAGCTCGGCGAGCTTCGCCGCGTCGAGCCCTGGCACCTTCGCCGCGAGCACCAGGTCGGACTTCGTCACGCGCCAGCCGGCCTCGACCTTCTCGAAGGTCACCGTCGCGCGCACGTCGAGGCGCTCCGCGGTCGCGCCGCTGCGGGCGATGGCCCCCGAGAGCGCCATCGCGAAGCAGGCGGCGTGGGCCGCGGCGAGCAGCTCCTCGGGGGAGGTGACCCCTTCGTGCGCCTCGGACCGCCGCGGCCAGCTGACGGGCAGCGCGCCGAAGGCGCCGCTCTCGACCGTGGTGATCTCGCCCCGCCCCTCGAGGAGCGTCCCCTTCCAGGTTGCCGATGCGGTCCGCGTCGTCATCGTCGCCTCCATGCTCTCGCCCCGCAGCACCTTCGGCGGGATTCTGCGATCCTAGCGGTGCCGGCGCGGGACCCCCGCCGGACCATGGCTGCCGCAGGGATGCGGCCCCCAGGCAAGGAGTCGACCGTGTTCTTCCTCACGAAGCTCGCCACCGCCAAGCGCAGCGTCACGCTGCTCGTCGCCCTCGCGGTCTTCAGCGGCGGCATCGCGAGCTGGGGGAACCTCAAGCAGGAGCTCCTGCCGAACATCGACTTCCCGATCGTGACGATCATCGCCCCGTACCCGGGGGCCGGCACGGCCGACGTCGCCGAGCAGGTCGCCGCCCCCATCGAGGCGGCGGTCGCCGGGGTCTCCGGCGTGGAGTCGCTCCGCTCGGTCTCGACGACCGGGCTCGGCTTCGTCTCGGCGCAGTTCGCCTACGGCAGCGACGTGAAGGAGATCCTCCGCCAGGTCGAGTCGGGGATCGCCGCGGCGAACCTGCCGGCGGGCGTCGCGCCCGTGGTGCGCAACTACAACATCAACTCCGCCGCGGTGGTGATCGCCACGATCAGCCCCAAGGGCGACACCACGCTGGCCCAGCTTGCCGCCCTCGCCGAGGAAGAGCTCCTCCCCGACCTCCGCGCCGTCTCCGGCGTCTCGTCCGCCGACCTCGCGGGCGGCGTGGAGCGCCAGGCCTACATCCAGCTCGATCCGGCGCTGCTCGCCGCGAACGGCGTCTCGATGGCGCAGGTGCAGCAGATCATCCAGGCGAACAACCTCACCTTCCCCGCGGGGCAGCTGCCCACCGGTGGCGCGCTCGTCCCCGTCTCCGCGACCGGGCGCTTCACCTCGCTCGAGCAGCTCCAGGGACTGGTCGTCGGCGCAACGGGCGGGCGCCCGGTGCTCCTCGGGCAGGTGGGGAGCGTCAGCCTCGCCGAGGTGCACACCACCGGTTGGGCCGAGACGAACGGGAAGCCCGGCCTCTCGCTGAGCGTCACCAAGTCGGCGAGCGCGAACACCGTGACCACGGCGCAGGCGTCGATCGCCGCCATCGAGGCCTTCCGCGCCTCACACCCGGCGGAGGTGAGCGCCTCGATCGTCACCGACTCCTCGATCTTCATCATCGACTCGATCGACGCCCTGCTGCGAGAGGGCGGCCTCGGCGCGGCCTTCGCCGTGCTGGTGATCTTCCTCTTCCTACTCAACCTGCGCTCGACGGTCGTGGCGGCGGTGAGCATCCCCCTGAGCCTCCTCGCGGCGATCATCGCCATGTCGGCGAGCGGGATCACGATCAACATCATGACCCTCGGCGGGCTCGCCGTCGCGGTCGGCCGCGTGGTCGACGACTCGATCGTCGTCCTCGAGAACATCTACCGCCACCGCAGCCAAGGTGAGCCAATCGGCGAGGCGGTGCTCAACGGCACGCGCGAGGTCGCGTCGGCGATCACCAGCTCGACGATCACGACGATCGCCGTCTTCCTGCCGCTCGGCGTGGTCGGTGGGATCATCAGCCAGTTCTTCCTGCCGTTCGCCCTCACCGTCACCTACGCGCTGCTCGCCTCGCTCCTCGTGGCGCTCACGGTCATCCCCGTGCTCGCCTACTTCCTGGTCAAGGTCAGGGGTCGCGGCGCGAAGATCCCGTACGAGGTGCAGGGCGAGCACGAGGAGGTCTCGATCTGGGGTCGCCTCTACCTGCCGGTCCTCGCCCTCGCCCTCCGCGGCCGCGTGAGCAAGTTCGCCACGCTGGCGATCGCCGCGGCGCTCTTT
>JBEGQU010000100.1:0-3275 GCA_041180765.1 Chloroflexota bacterium | reverse complement strand
CCGCCCGGGCTCCCGTCGGCGCCCACCGCGCTCTCCTTCGTCGCCTCCACGCCAACCGCGGGCACCCTCTCCTGGCGCGCCCCGGCCCGCCTCGGCAATCCCGAGGTAGCGCGCTACGTCGTGCAGTACAAGGCCGACGGCGGGTCCTGGACAGACGTGCCGAAGGGCTCGACGACCGAGAGGAGCATCGCGCTCACCGGCCTCAAGGCCGCCACGGACTACTCCTTCCGGGTGCGCGGGGAGAACGGCTCGACCGCGACCGGCGACACCACCTACGTGCTGTTCGACTGGGGGCAGATCGCCGTCCGCACGCCCGATCCGGTCGCCCCCTCCGCCCCGACGAGCCTCGCGACGGGCAGCATCTCGAGCAGCACCGCCGGGCTCTCCTGGACGGCCCCGGCCGACAGCGGCGGCTCGGCGATCACGGACTACGTCGTCGAGACCTCGCGCGACGGCAGGAACTGGAGCGCCGTGCCGCACACCGCCTCGGCGTCGACCACGATGAACCTCTCGGGCCTGGCCCCCGGCACGACGTACCTGGTGCGCATCGCCGCGAAGAACGCCGTCGGCCCGAGCGAGTATCTCGGCGGCTCCTTCGCGACCCTCGCCGGCCCGCCGCTCGCGCCGCGGAACCTCGTCGCCTCCAACGTCGCCTCGACCACCCTCACCCTGGCCTGGGACCTGCCGTCGAGCAACGGCGGCTCGCCGATCACCGACTACCGCGTCGAGGTCTCGGGCAACGGCGGGAGCTCCTGGACGGCGATCCCACACGGCGCCTCGAACAGCCCCGCGTTCGCCGTCACGGGGCTCGCTGCCGGCACCACCTACCGGTTCCGGGTGTCGACGATCAACGCCATCGGGGCAAGCTCGCCCTCGGCGGTGCACACCGTCACGACGCTCGGGAGTGTGCCCTCGGCACCGACCAACCTGCTCGTCAAGTCGACGACCGCAACGACGGTGACACTCTCGTGGGCCCAACCGCTCGTTTCTGACGGCAGCGCGGTGCGAAACTATGTCGTGGAGTACTCGACGAACGGCGGGGCCACCTGGGTAGCGGCGACCAAGCCCCTCTCCACAAGCAAGTCCGTCACGATCAGCGGCTTCCGCACCAAGACCACCTACAAGTTCCGGATCAGCGCCGTCAACGACGTCGGGATGTCGTCGCCCTCGGGCACCGTGACCATCAAGACCCGGTAGGCGCAGCAGCCGCAGCCCCTGGCGATGGGCCCCACCGGCGACGGGCCCCGGGGAGTGCGGTCCAGTGCTCCCGTCCGCGGAAGCGGGTGGGCTTGGCGCCGCCGTGGGCGGCGCGGTGTTCGAGGTAGGCGCGGCGCAAGCGCCGGTGGCGGGCGTCGCTGCTGGGCAGCGGCGCGTGCGCCAGCTCGCACAGGGCGCGCTCGACCGCCCAGACGTTCCCCTCGGCGGTGCGCCAGTCGTAGCGCCCCATCAGCCGGTCGAGGTGGGCGACGGCGAAGGCCTCGATGCGCCCCGTCTCATCCACATACGGGTCCATGTAGCTCCGGGCGAGCGCTCGCGCCGAGGGGAAGCGCGGCTTGCGCCCGTGCAGGCCGATGTCGCGCGATCGGGCGACCGAACCCCAGCGCCGCGTGACGGGATGGCGATAGGCGAAGAGCACGTGGTCGAGCAGGTCTGCGGACTCCAGGCTCATCACCAGCGGTTCGTAGCCGTGGTGCTCGAGCACGGTCGCGGCGAAGAGCGCCGCCTCCATGCAGTGCGCCCGCCGGTGGCGCACCACGCCGCGGAAGCTGCGCTGCGTCGGACCGCCCGGCTCGTCGTTGTAGGGGAGCGCGTTGAGCCACGCCTGCACCCGCGCCGGCGTGCTCAGCCGTTCGATGAGCCGTCGCTCTGCGGCGGTGAAGCGCGGTCGGCGCGCCGTCACCGGCGCTCCTGCCAGGCATCCTCCGCGGCGAACGCGACGCCGGCAAGCGGGAGGAACCAGGGCCGCCCCTCGTAGGGGATCGGGAACGGCGGCCAGGTGAGGCGCGCGGGGAGCGGCACCGGTCCGCCGAGCTCCCACTCCACCGCCTGCTCGGCCAGGTGCGTCATGAGCGCGATCCCCGACCCGGCGCAGCCCGCGACGTGGAGCACCCCGTCGAGGCGCGCAATGCGCGGCAGGCGGTCGACGGCGAACGAGAGGCGCCCGCCCCATGCGTGGGTCACCGCGCGATCGCGCAGCTGCGGGTGGATCTCGACCATGCGCCGGCGCAGGCGCGTCGCGATGCTCGGCAGGCCCTCGGGCCAGAAGGAGGTGCGGCCCCCGAAGGCGATCCGCCCATCGGGGGTCGGGCGCCAGTAGGAGAGGAAGTTGCGCGTGTCGAAGCGCATCTCGCCCGCCCCGGCGACGCTGCGGAGCAGCGCTTCGGGGAGCGGCTCGGTGGCGATCATGAAGCTGCCGACCGGGATCGCGCGTCGGCGGAGCGCGGGGAAGGCGCCGTCGGCGTACCCGTTGACGCCGGCGAACACCCGCGCCGCGCGGACCGTGCCGCGGTTGGTCTCGACCTCGCAAGCGCCGCGGATGCGGCGGATGCGGCGCACAGCCGTCTGCTCGCGCAGGTCGGCGCCCGCGCGCCGCGCCGCCGTCGCCATCGCCGCCTGGAGGCGAGCCGGCTGGACGCCGCCCCCCTCGTCGACGGCGATCCCGCCGTGGAACGACTCGCTCCCCGTCGTCCCGACGACGTCGGCCCGGTCGAGCAGCCGCACGGGGAGGCCGAGCCGCCGGCGCAGCGTCGCCTCGGCTTCGAGTGACCGGGCGCTGCGCGGCGACCGGGCGAGTTCCAGGTGCCCGGTGGCCTCCCAGGCTGGGTCGATGCCGGTGTCTGCCGCCAGCCCGCCGGGGCCGCGGCGGGCGAGCTCGGCGATGCGCGCCACGGCGCCACGGCTCAGGTCGAGCCACTCCCGCGCCCCCGCCTCGCCGAAGCGCTGCGCGATCGCGCCGAGCGACGCGCCGAAGCCGACGTGGACCATCCCGCCGTTGCGGCTGCTCGCGCCGTCGCGCATCGCCCCGCGCTCGAGCAGCAGGACGCTCGCCCCGTGTTCCGCCGCGCGTCGCGCCGCGGCGAGCCCCGCGAATCCGCCGCCGACCACGAGCCAGTCGACGTGCGCGGGGAGGGGGGTCTCCGACGGGGTCGCCGATCGGCCGGGGTCCGGCGCATCGTCGTGCCATGCCACGCGATCGTGCAGCGGAGGCGCCTGGGGCTCCATCGCCGCATCGTAGCCCGCCGCCGGTCGTGCGGCAGCCCGCTGCGCACCCGATC
>JBEGQU010000099.1:0-4427 GCA_041180765.1 Chloroflexota bacterium | reverse complement strand
ACGACGAGCACCTTCTTCCAGGAGATGGCCCAGGAGATCCAGGCCTACCTGAAGGAGCGCATGGCGACCTGGCGGGGGAGGCACCCGGGAGTCGAGTCGCTCGAGGTGGCCGTCATGGGTTGCGTGGTCAACGGGCCAGGCGAATCGAAGCACGCGAACCTGGGCATCAGCCTTCCTGGGACCTTCGAGGAGCCGGTCGCCCCTGTCTTTGTGGATGGGGCCCTACGGACAACGCTGCGGGGCGAGCGGATCGTGGCCGAGTTCAAGGAGATCCTCGAGCGCTACGTGGAGGAGCACTACCCGCCCGCCTCCTAGCCCCGCCCCCGCGGCGGACCACCCGCGCGGGCGCCTCGGCGGCCCCCGTGGTATGGTTACAACGATACAGGCCGCCGAACGAGAGACGTGGGTGACCCCCGCGTCTTTTTTTATCGGGGCCGGCGGCGTGGCCGGGAGGGGAATCCGGCAAAGGAGGTTCGGATGAGCAAGGAGCTGATCAGCGCCCTCGTGCAGCTGGGAGCCGAGCGTGGCATCGGACGCGACGATGTCCTCCGCGCGGCAGAGGAGGCCTACGCCTCGGCCCTGAACCGAAAGCACCGGGCGGTCGACATCCATGTACGGCTCGACCGGGAGACCGGTGCCATGCGCGTCTTCCGGGCCCGGCGGGTGGTCGAGGAGGTCACGATCGAGGGGGCACAGTGGACCCTCCAGGAGGCCCAGGCGGTGAAGCCCGATGCGGCCCTCGGCGACCTCATCGAGACGGAGCAGATGGATGCCGACCTCGGGCGCATCGTCGCCGCACAGGCGCGGCAGGCCCTCCAGGGCCTGCTCGTCGCCATCCAGCGCGAGACGATCATGCGCTCCTTCGCCGAGCGCGAGGGCGAGATCGTCACCGGAACCGTGGCGCGCGTCGATCGGCGCAACCTCGTGCTCGACCTGCAGAAGGCCGAGGCCTACCTGCCCGCGACAGAGCAGTCTGCGCTCGACACCTTCCGCATCGGCGAGAACGTCAAGGCGCTCCTGCTCGAGGTCCGCCAGACCGTGCGCGGCCCCGAGATCCACCTCACCAGGACGCACAAGAACTTCGTCAAGAAGCTCTTCGAGCTGGAGGTGCCGGAGCTCGTCGACGGCACGGTCGAGATCACGGCGATCGCCCGCGAGCCCGGGAATCGCACGAAGATCATCGTCGCATCGAGGCAGCCCGGACTCGATCCCGTCGGTGCGGTGATCGGGCAGCGCGGTGCACGGGTCCAGGCGGTGGTCGAGGACCTCGGCGGCGAGAAGATCGACATCATCGAACACACCGACGATCCCGAGGCGATGATCGCGCGTGCGCTCTCGCCGGCGCCGGTGACCTCGGTGAGCGTCGACGAGGCCGCGAAGTCTGCGACCGTCGTCGTTCCCGAGCGCGCGCTCTCCCTGGCGATCGGCGCCGGGGGGCAGAATGCGCGACTCGCGGCGCGGCTCACCGGCTATCGCATCGACATCGCGAGCGACAACCCGGCGGCGCCAGAACCGCGGTCCGACGAGTCGGCGACGGCCGCTCCCGAGGCGTAACACGGCGCTCGTCGAGCGCACCTGCGTCGTCTGCCGCGCGCGGCGCGGACGGGACGGACTGGTGCGACTGGGCGAGGGGCGCGGCGCATGGGTCTGCCGCACCGCGGATGCGGTGCACGAGGCGGGCCTGGTGGCCGGGCTCGTGCGTGGCCTCCGCCGCGCGGTGGGCGCGGAGGAGCTCGAGCGACTTCGGGACCGCTGGCGTGCGGAGACAGGTGAGAGAGGAGGGTCGCGATGACGAAGCAGCGCAAGGGGCCGCGCCCGACGCGGCCAGACCGCGCCCCCCTGGAGCAGCGCTCGGAGCGACCGGCGAAGATCCACGATGGCGTCGTCGAGCTCCCGCCGTCGATCATCGTCAGCGATCTTGCCGCGCTACTGAAGGTGAACCCCGCTGACATCATCAACCCGCTGATCCGCAGCGGGGTGTTCGCCACGATGAACCAGGGAATCGATCGCGAGACGGCGGCGCTGATCGCGACCGAGCTCGGTTTCACCGTCCACGAGCCGGAACCGGAGGCCGCCCCAGCCGAACCCGAGGCGCCCGTGGAGAGCGCGCCCCCCGCGACCAAGGAAGAGCTCTTCGTCGAGCGCCCCGGCGCGAAGCTCGTCCCTCGGGCACCGATCGTCACGGTCATGGGGCACGTCGACCACGGGAAGACGAGCCTGCTCGACGCACTGCGCAAGACGAGCGTGGCGGCCGGCGAGCGCGGCGGGATCACGCAGCACCTCGGCGCAAGCGAGGTGCGGCGCGGCGATCGGACACTGCTCTTCCTGGATACGCCGGGCCACGAGGCCTTCACGGCGATGCGCGCGCGCGGCGCCAGGGTCACGGACATCGCGGTGATCGTCGTCGCGGCGGACGACGGGGTCATGCCCCAGACGAAGGAGGCGATCAGCCACGCGCGTGCGGCAAACGTGCCGATCATCATCGCGCTGAACAAAATCGACAAGCCGGAGGCGAACCCGGAGCGGGTGAAGAGCGAGCTAGCCGAGTCGAACGTCGTGATTGAGGCGTATGGCGGCGACGTGCCGCTCGTCCCGGTCTCCGCGAAGAGCGGCGCGGGGCTCGACGACCTGCTGGACATGATCCTCCTGGTCGCCGACCTGGGCGACTACAAGGCCGACCCGGCGCGACCCGCCGTCGGGACGGTGATCGAAGCGCAGCGCGACAAGGGGCGCGGCCCCATCGCGACGGTGATCGTGCAGACGGGGACGCTCCGCGTCGGCGACTCGGTCGTCGCAGGGACGATCTCCGGCAAGGTTCGCTCCCTCGAGTCGACCGACGGAGCGCGCATCAAGGCGGCGGGTCCGTCGACGGCCGCCGTGCTCTCCGGCCTCCCCGAGGTCCCTGCCAGCGGCGAGATCTTCCGCGTCGCCGCCGATGAGCGCGAGGCCCGTTCGCTCGCCGAGGCGGCGAAGAGCGCGGCCGCCAGCGGTCGGGACGGGGCCTCGCACACCTCGATGGAGGAGCTCTACAAGCGCATCCAGTCCGGGGCCGGCAAGGAGGTGCGCGTCATCCTGAAGTCTGATGTCGCGGGCTCGCTCGGGGCGATCGAGCACCAGTTGGAGAAACTGCAGGGTGACGAGGTGCGGATCAACGTGCTGCTCGCCGCCGCCGGGGAGGTCACCGAGAACGACATCCTGCTCGCGTCGGCGTCCGACGCGATCGTGCTCGGATTCACCACCACGCTCACCCCGGGTGCGCGTCGCATGGCCGAGGCCGAGAAGGTCGACGTCCGCCTCTACGAGATCATCTACGAGCTCGCCGACGACATGAAGGCCGCCATCGAGGGGATGCTCGACCCGGAGAAGTCCGAGGTGGTCGAGGGTCGCGCCGAGGTCAAGCAGCTCTTCCCCGGCAAGGGCGTCACCATCGCCGGCTGCGTCGTGCGCGAGGGGCGCGTCACCCGCGGCGCCAAGGTGCGCCTCCTGCGCGGGGGCAGCGTCGTCGCAAACGACGTGATCGAGTCGCTCCGCCGCTTCCGCGACGACGTGCGCGAGGTTCGGGAGGGACAGGAGTGCGGCATCGGACTCGGCCCCGACATCACGATCCACGAGGGCGACATCCTCGAGATCGTCGGCGAGCAGTCGACCCGCAGGAAGCTCTGAGCATGGTCGACCGCATGCCGCGCGTCGACGAGTTGCTTCGCGAGGAGATCAGCACCGGGATATCTCGCGAGATCGCCGACCCGCGCCTCGGCTTCGTCACCGTGACCGCCGTCGAAACGTCTCCGGACCTGCGCCACGCGCGCGTCTACGTGAGCGTGATCGGCAGCGAGCAGCAGCAGCGCGACTCGTTGGCGGCGCTGCGGAGCGCGGCCCCGCACCTGCGCACGATCATCTCCAAGGGGCTGCGCATCCGCCGCGTTCCGGCACTCCACTTCGAGGTCGACGCCACGGGCCTGCGCGGTGCGCGCATCCAGCAGCTGCTGGGGAGCATCGCCAGCGGCGAGAGCAGCGCGCCAGAGGCGTTGGCCGACCTCCCGGAGCCCGGCAGCGGTGGGCGCCGTGGGTAGCGCCGCACAGGGTTCTGGCGCCGCATCGATCGCCGCCGGCCTCGCGGAGGAGGCGCGACTCGCCGTCCCGGGGGAGATCCTCGGGCTGCTCGGGTCGGTGCGCCGTGTCTGGGTGGTGCCCCACGAGCGCCCGGACGCGGATGCCCTCGGCGCGGCGCTCGGCCTGCAGGCGCTGCTGGAGCAGCGGGGAGTCGAGGCGTCGGTCGTGAGCGCGGATGCGCCGCCGTCGGTATACGACGTGAGCCCCACGATCGATCGCGTGCAGGTGGCGCCGCCCGCATGGAACCCGGATGCGGTCATCTGGGTCGCCTGCGGTGACCTGCGGCGCACCGGGCGCACCGGGGAGCTCGTCGCGGC
>JBEGQU010000098.1:0-5593 GCA_041180765.1 Chloroflexota bacterium | reverse complement strand
CCGATCTCGAGGCGGATCCGGGGCACCCACCTCGGCAGCAGGCTCCCCCGGGGCCAGAGCCGATCGGTGCCGCTCACCGCGACGGGGAAGACCGGGGCGCCGGTGCGGTACGCCAGCAGGGCGACCCCCTCGCGGAAGGGTGCGGTCGCGCCGTCGCGCGAGCGTGTCCCCTCGGGGTAGATCCCGAGGAGCGCCCCCGCGCGGATCGAGGCCTCGGCGAGACGGAAGGCCTCGAGGTCGGCGGCACCCCGCCGCACCCCGAAGACGCCGTTGGCGCGGAGGAAGGCGCCGACGAGGGGCCAGCGGAGCGCCTCGGCCTTCCCCATCCAGGTGATCGGGCGTCCGGTGGCCGGCGTGAGCCAGCAGGCGAGGAGCACCGGGTCGACCCAGGAGATGTGGTTGCCCGCGAGGATCGCCCCGCCCGACGCCGGGATCCGCTCGAGCCCGACGACATCGATCGAGCCCGCCAGTCGCCTCAGGCACCAGGCGCCGAATGCCTCCGAGAGGCGCATCGCGAGGGGAATCCGCCGCTCAGGCACCGCGGCGCACCGTCTCGACGAGCCGGTCCACGACCTGGTCGAGGCTCAGATCGTCGGTGGCGACGAGGATCGCGTCGGGCGCCGCCACGAGCGGCGCGACGACGCGCCCGCGATCCTCGCGATCGCGGGCGATGAGGTCGGCCAGGATCGACTGGTGTTCGGCGGAGCCCTCCGCGTAGCCACGCTGCCGGGCCCGCCGCAGGGCGCGAGACTCCGCCGACGCGTCGAGGAAGAACTTCCAGTCCGCCTCGGGGAGGACGACCGTCCCGATATCGCGACCGGCGAGCACCCCGCTGCCGCCTGCCGCGGCGGCGCGCTGTACCGAGCGCAGCGCAGCGCGCACCGACGGGATGGCGGCCACTGCGGGCACGGCGCGCTCGACCGCCGCAGACTCGAGGCTCGCTGAATCGAAGGTGCGCCCTGCGACGCTGATCGCCACCCCGTCGGGTGCCATGTGCACGGACGTGGATCCAGCCAGCGCCGCCAGCGCCGCCTCATCGGCCAGGGCGCCGTCGACGAGGGCCGCGGCGGTCACCGCGCGGTAGAGCAGCCCGGTATCGAGGAACCCGCAGCCGAGTGCGGCGGCAACCCGGATGCCGACGCTGCTCTTCCCGCTCGAGGCGGGGCCGTCGATCGCGACGATGCTCACGGGCGCACCGCAGCGGAGCGCGGCGCACGGATGGCCGCGCGCAGCGACGCCATCTCGGCGCCGTCGAGGCGTCGCAGGGCACCCGGCTGGAGGTCACCGAGATGGACCGGACCAAACGAGAGGCGAATGAGCCGCAAGACCGGATAGTCGATCGCCCCGTAGAGCCGGCGCACCTCGTGATGGCGCCCCTCGCCGAGCTCGATGTAGCTCCACTGGCCCGGATCGTCATCGCCACCGAGGACCGCCGAGGGGAGCCGATCCGCGGGTCGCACGGGCCGTGCGTCGAGCGCGCGCGCCCAGCCATCGGTAAGGCGGATGCCGGCGCGAAGCCGATCGAACTCGGGGGCACCGAGCGAGAAGCGCGTCGCCACGGCATAGCCGCGCCGCAGCCCGGAGCGCGGATGGGCGAGCCGCGAGACGATTCGCCGCTCCGGCGTGAGGAGCAGCAGCCCCTCGGTCTCGCGATCCAGTCGTCCGACGGAGAGCATCGCTGCCGCCCGCTCCGGACCGAGCAGGGGTTCGAGGGCCTGCGGCAGGGTCACCGCGGCGAAGGGGTCGGCGTGCGTAGTGGTGACACCCGCGGGCTTGTGCCAGGCGGAGATCTCCGCCGATTCGAGCGGGTCAGCAGCCGGATCCGCGGCCGCAGCGGACGCCCTGAGCGGCGCGCCGTCGAGTTCCAGCGGGACGTCGCCGGGCAACTTCTCGCCGAGGGCGATCCTCCGCCCGAGCGTCGTCAGCCGTCCGGCGGCGATGGCCACATCCGCGCCGCGCCGGGAGAGGCTCGAGCGCTCGGCGAGGAGCACGTTCGCGCGGAGCAGATCAGCCAGCGCCCGACTCCCCGTCGAGTGGTGCATCGGCTGCCGCCGCTTCATCGGCTGGGGTCGACGGCAGGGAACCATCGACCGCAGGGGGCGCCACCTCGCTCTTCAGCTCGAGGTGGCGCAGCGCGTCCGCATCGCCCTCGAGCGCCGGGAGGTCGGCGAGCGAGGCGAGACCGAAGCGGCGGAGGAACTCGAGGGTCGTGCCGTAGCGGTGGGGCCGCCCCGGCGTCTCGAGTCGGTCGACCTCTTCGATGAGGCCACGCTCGAGGAGGAGGCGCAGCGCGTAGTCGGCATCCACGCCGCGGATCTCCTCGATCCCCGCCTTCGTGACCGGCTGGCGGTAGGCGACGATGGCGAGCGTTTCGAGCGGGGCGGCGGTCAGGTCCGATCCGCCGGTGCCGACCCAGGCGAGGACGGCGCGTGCCTGCGCGGGTCCGCTCGCGAGCTGCAGCTCGTCGTTGTGCACGACGAGGGTGATGCCACGATCGACGAGGCGCTCGCGAAGCGCGGCGATCAGCCGGTCGAGCTCCTTCCGGTCGACCTCGAGGAGCTTCGCCGCCTCGCGGCGCTCGATCGGGCGGTCGACGACGAACAGGAGCGCCTCCAGGTCGGAAACCGTCGCCGGCGGTCGCGGTGCGCCCGACGGTGCCTGCTCGCTCATGCCCCCTCCCTTCCGGTGATCGTGATCGGCCCCCAGAGCACATCTTGCCGCACCTCGACCTCTCGGCGCTTGGAGAGCTCCAGGAGGGCGAGGAAGGTCACGGCGATGAACGAGCGGTCCTGCCGATCCCCGAGCAGGCTCTCCAGGTCGACCCCCACCACGCCCGCAGCCGAGACGGCGGCCCGGATCGCCGCCAGTCGCTCCCCGATCGAGACCTTCTGCCCGACCGGGGCGAGGGCGAAGCCGGCAAGCGGCTTCCGGCGGAGGGCGATGCGACCCAGGGCGCGAACGAGGCGGCGGGGGTCAGAGTAGATGGGCACGACCGACTCGGGGGCGACCGGCGACGGCAGCGGCAGCTGCCGCGACGGAGGTTCGCGATGCCAGAGGGGCGATGCTGCGCGCTCGCCGAGGAGCCGCGCCGCATCGCGGAAGACCCGATAGCGCAGCAGGCGGAGGCGCAGGTCGCTCTCTTCCGTCTCCGCATCCAGCTCGGGCCCCTCACCGGGCTCGGCGCTGATCGGTCGCGGCAGCAGCGCACGGCTCTTGAGCACGATGAGCTGGGCGGCGACGGCGACGAAGGCGGAGAGCGTCTCGAGCCGATCATCGGGGATCTCGGCGAAGTAGCGCAGGAACTCGTCGGCAAAGGAGGCCAGCGGCACGCGCCGCACGTCGAGCTCGTCCTTTTCGATCAGGGCCAGGAGCAGGCCGTAGGGGCCGCTGAACTCCCCGAGCGCCACATACGATCGCGAGCGGCCGAAGAGGCCACCCTGTTCCCGTCGGAAGATCACCCCCTCGATGTCGGGGACGGCCGGGTCGGGCAGCTCGTACCCCTCGGCGATGCCGCGGATGCTCATCGTGCCTCTCCGCTGTCAGCAGCGAAGATCCTCGCCGCCCGCGCGTCCACGGCCGTTCCATCGCGCTCCTGCGCGGCGAGGGCTTCGAGGATCTGCACGACCTCCAGCGGCGCACCGAGCCGCGCTGCGAGGCGCGGGGCCTCGGCAGCATGCCCGCGGAGACGCGCCAGCGACGATGCGTCGTCGCCGGGCCATGTCTCCGACTGCGGCGAGCCGAGGAGCACGTGGAGCACCCGGGACGGCAGCCCAGCGCGGCCCTTCGGCAGGTCGTGGACCAGCGCGGCGAACTGCTCTGCGGGGGCCACTCCTGCGCGGCGGAGGGTGGCGGCGAGCCGGGCTGCAGCAGCCCTGTCGGCGGGATGCGCGCGCGTGAATGCATCGATCAGCGCAGGCGACGCGCCGAGCTCGCGCAGGCGGCGACGCCCGGCGGAACCGGGCGGCGGCACGAGGCGCGTCAGCGAGGCCGCCTCGTGCGCTAGCGCGAGGAGGTGCCGCGCAACCTGGAGGGGGCGGTGGAGCGGGCGGCGCAGATTCACGCGCCCAATCCTACCCCTGCCAGCCTCCGTGCACGCGCAGCGCGCCTCCCGGGTACGAGCGCGGCCTAGGCCCGAGGGTGTGCCTTTCGGTAGGCATCCCGCACGTGCGATCCGAGCAGGTGGGTATAGAGCTGGGTCGTGGAGATGTCGGCATGCCCGAGGAGCTCCTGGACTACCCGCAAGTCGGCGCCGCCGTCGAGCAGGTGCGTGGCGAACGAGTGGCGCAGCGTATGGGGATGGATCTCGCTGCCGAGCCCGGCGGCGACCGCAGCCGCACGGATGGACGACCAGGCCGCCTCTCGACGCAAGCGGAGGCCACCTCGCGCGATGAGGAGTGCCCCCGGCTCGGGGGGGCGAAGCGCCGTGCGGGGACGTGCCGCGAGGTGCTCTGCGCGCCCCGCCCCGAGGTACTTCCGCACAGCGTCCACTGCCGGCTCGCCGATCGGTACGATGCGCTCGCGACGCCCCTTGCCGAAGAGGCGCACCGAACCGTCGGCGAGGTCGACTGCGTCGAGGTCGAGCGCGACGATCTCGCTCACCCGGCCACCCGAGCCGTAGAGCAGTTCACCAAGGGCCGTGTCGCGTGCCGCATCCGCCGCGCCGAGCGGGCCGCTCCGTTCCTGCCCGAGGGCTGCGAGCAGCGATGCGACCTGCCCCGTCGACAGCACCGCCGGAAGCCGCCGTCGCGCGCGCGGCAGGTCGATCTCCTCGCTGATGGAGCGGGCGACGATCCCCTCCCCCTCGGCGAAGCGGTAGAGCACCCGCAGGGCGGCGGCACGGCGGCGACGCGTCGAGAGGGCAACCCCGGGGGCGGCGATCCACGCTTGCGCCGGCGCCGCCGAGGTGCGCCAGGAGGCGGCGCCCGCCAGTGCCGCGGCGAATGCGCGGTAGTCGCCGCGGTACGCCTCCAGCGTGCGCGGCGCGAGGTTGCGCTCCACGGCGAGGTAGAGGATGCAGGCGTCGATCGCGCGTGCGAGTGCGCGCTCGTCCTCGGTGGTGGCGGCCGCGGTCACGCGTCGCCGTGGCCAGCCGCCGCGAGGAGCTCTCGCGCGGCGGCGGTCGCGCCACTGCCCGCCGCATCGCCGGCGAGCATCGCCGCCAGCTCGGCGACCCGCTCGCCCCGCTCAAGCGAGCGCACGGATGTCACGGTTCGCCCGTCGACCTCGCCCTTCGAGACGTGCAGGTGGGTATCGGCCTGCGCGGCGACCTGTGCCAAGTGGGTGACGCAGAGCACCTGGTGGTGGGCGGCGATCCGACGCAGGCTCCGCCCGAGCGACTCCCCCGCCCGACCACCGAGGCCGGCGTCGATCTCGTCGAAGACCAGCGTGCGCGGCTCGCTGGCATCGCTGAGCGCCTCCTCCAGCGCCAGCGAGAGCCTGCTCAGCTCGCCCCCGGAGGCGATCTTGGCGATCGGCGCCGCCGGCTCCCCCTTGTTCGGTGCGAACACGAACGAGACATCCTCCCCGCCGGCCCGATCGACGGCGCACAGCGCACCGCCGATGTCCGGATCCCCCGCTTCGCCCGGTCGTGGGA
>JBEGQU010000097.1:0-2936 GCA_041180765.1 Chloroflexota bacterium | reverse complement strand
CCGCGCCGAGGCGAGCGCTCGCGCGGAGCTCGCATGGATCAGGTCGGCGACGGCCTCGGCCTGCGTGAGGTCGATCCGGCCGGCGAGGTACGCGCGGCGGGTGAACTCGCCCGGTTCGGCGAGGCGCGCGCCGCGCGCGAGGCAGTCCTCGGCGATCCGCCGCACGAGCAACGGGTTGCCGTGGCCGGTGATCTCGAGCGAGTCGTTCCCGGTGAAGGAGCGGCCCGCGGTCCACAGCACGGCGACGACCTGGTCGACGGGTTCGCCGGCCAGGTCGCGCCAGATGCCGAGCGTGGACGTCTTCTCGGCGAGCGGGGTCCGGCGGCGCAGGGCGTCGCGGGCGATCGTCGCGGCGAGCGGTCCATCGACGCGCACGATGGCCAAGGCCGAACGGCCGGCGGGGGTCGCGGCGGCGACGATGGTATCGGGAGCGGGCATGGTGCGGACGGCCGTCATCCCAAGGGGCGAGGGGAGGGGAGGCAAGCGGTGTCATACTTCCCAAAAAGGCTGGAAGGGCAGGGCGGGCCTGCCACAGTCCGCCGAGACCCTTCCCGTGGAAAACCACCGCTTCCTCCTTCCTGATCCGGCCCGCCGGATCGCCGCCGACCATGGCACCCCTTGCTATGTCTACGATCAGGCCACCCTCGAGGCCCAGGCCGACGCCATGCTGGCGTTTCCGAACGCCTTCGGCCTGACCGTGCGCTTCGCCATGAAGGCCTGCCCGAACGCCGCGGTCCTCCGGGTCTTCGCGAACAAGGGGCTTCATTTCGACGCCAGCTCGGGGTGGGAGGTCCGCCGCGCGATGCTCGCCGGCGTCCCGGCCGACCGCATCTCGCTCTCTTCCCAGGAGCTCCCCGAGGATTTCGCGCCCCTCCTCAAGAGGGGTGTCCACGTCAACGCCTGCTCGTTGCTCCAGCTCGAGCGGATCGGCCAGGCGTTGCCCGGTCATGAGGTCGGCCTGCGCTTCAACCCGGGACGCGGTTCCGGCGGCACCGGCAAGACCAACGTCGGCGGTCCCGACTCCTCCTTCGGCATCTGGCACGAATGGGCGGACCAGGCCCAGGCCATCGTCGCCCGGCACGGCCTCAAGGTCGTCCGCATCCACACGCATATCGGCTCCGGCAGCGATCCGGTCGTCTGGCAGGAAGTCTCCGCCGCCAGCCTCGCGCTCGTCGGTCGTTTCCCCACCGTCCAGACCCTCAACCTCGGCGGCGGCTACAAGGTCGCCCGCGTCGCCACCGAGAAGGGCACCGATCCCCAGGTCGTCGGCGCTCCGGTGAAGGTCGCCTTCGAGAAGTTCGCCGCGGCCGACGGTCGCCGGCTCCGCCTCGAGATCGAGCCCGGCACTTTCCTCGTCGCCAACGCCGGCGCCGTGCTCGCCCGCGTCCAGGACATCGTCTCCACCGGCGCGCGCGAGTTCCTCAAGCTCGACTCCGGCATGACGGAGATCCTGCGGCCGTCGCTCTACGGTTCGCAGCACCCGGTCCACCTGTATCCTGCGCACGCCACCGCCGCGACGCGCGCCTACGTGATCGTCGGCCACTGCTGCGAATCCGGCGACCTCATCAGCTGCGCCCCCGGCGAGCCCGAGACGCTCGCGACGCGCACCTTGCCCGAGGCGAGGCCCGGCGACCTCTGCGTCATCGGCGGCGCGGGCGCCTACTGCGCGGGCATGAGCACCAAGAACTACAACTCGTTCCCCGAGGCGCCCGAGGTCCTGCTGCGCCGCGACGGCGCCGTCGCGTTGATCCGCCGCCGGCAGTCGCTCGAGCAGATCCTCCAGAACGAGCTGCCCGCCGAGGGCCTCTGACCGTGGCGCTGGTCTCCCCGCCCTTGGGCGCCACCGTGCCCGCATCGCCGCACGCGACCGTCGTCAGCCTGCCCACGCTGGCCGACGTCGAAGGTTATGAGCGCAAGGATCCGGCGACGCTCCGTCACATCACCTCCGGCTACCCGCGCTTCGTCCGCCACCGGCTCGTCGGCGAGGCCGCCGCGCGCGCCGCGCGGGAACTTGGTCGCGGCGGCGAGCTCTTCCCGCTGGTCTCCCGGGCGGCCGCCGAGCGCCTCGCCCGACGCGCCGGCGCCGCGATCGCCTCGCTCGACGCGGTCGCCGACTGGTTCCTGCTGACGACGCCCGCGGGCGACGCCGCGACGCGCCTCGCGAAGCTCGTGCAGCACACGGGCACCCTGATCTCCTCGCGCCAGGCCGACGCCTTCCTCACGCCGGCCCGCCGGCACGTCGGCGCGGCCCCGGCGCCCGTCCGCCAGGCGCTCGCGCCCTACCTCGCCGGCGTGGCCGCGGCGGATATCCTCGTCGCGACTTCGGGCATGAACGCGGTCGACGCCGCGATCGCCGCGATCGACGCGGTGCGACGCCCGTCGGGCCGCCGCGCCTGGATCCAGCTCGGCTGGCTCTACGTCGACTCCGCGCGCCTCCTCGAGAAGGCCGAGGACGCCCCGCATCATTTCGTCGCGGACGTGCGCGACCTCGCCGCCGTCGAGCGCCTGCTGGCCGCGGGCGACGTGGCCGGGGTCTGCGTCGAGATCCCGAACAACCCGCAGCTCGAGACGGCCGACCTCCCGGCGTTGCGCGCGTTGTGCGACCGGCACGGCGCCTTGCTCCTGGTCGACCCGAGTTCCGTCGGGCTCGCGACGGTGGACGTCCTGCCGTGGGCCGACATCCTCTGCTGCAGCCTGACCAAATACGCGGCGTCCGAGGGCGACGTGATGGCGGGCGTGCTCGCGGTCAATCCCGCCCGGCCCGATGCGGCCGCGTTGCTCGCGGCCGCGCGCGCCCGGCTCGAGCTGCTGCACCCGCTGGACACCGCGGCGCTCGCGGCGCAGGTGGGCCGGCTCGGCGAGGTCACCGCCCGGCTCGCCGCTTCCGCGGCCGAGCTCGCCCGGCGCCTCGCCGCCCATCCCGCGGTCGCGCGCGT
>JBEGQU010000096.1:0-5982 GCA_041180765.1 Chloroflexota bacterium | reverse complement strand
TCGATCGAGCCGCTCGCGGCCGCGGCGGCGAGCTCGGCAAGGCTGCCGCGGCGGATCTCCTCGTGGAGCTTCGTGAGCTCGCGGCAGAGTGCCGCCGGCCGCTCGCCGCCGCATGCGTCGGCAAGATCGGCGAGTGTCGCCGCGACCCGGTTCCCCGCCTCGTAGACCACCGTCGCGCGTGCGTCGGCGGCGATCGCGGCGAGGGCCGCGGCACGCTCGACCCCGGCGCGCGGCAGGAAGCCCTCGAACGACCAGCGAGGGCCGGCGACGCCGCTCGCCACGATCGCGGCGAGGAGCGCGGAGGCGCCGGGGATCGGCACGACGCGGATCCCCCGCTCGACGGCGGAGGCGACGAGGTGGCTGCCCGGGTCGCTGAGGAGCGGCGTCCCCGCATCGCTGATCAGCGCGACCGCCTCGCCCGCGAGCAGGCGATCGACGATCGGTCCGATCCGCCCCGCCTCGTCGAAGGCGGGAAGCGAGGCGAGCGGGGTGTCGATCGCGAGCGAGCCGAGGAGCACCCGCGCCACGCGGCTGTCCTCGGCGACGATCAGCGACGCACCACGGAGGACGTCGATCGCGCGCTGGCTGATGTCGGCGAGATTGCCGATCGGCGTCGAGACGATGTGCAGCGCACCCGGCGTGGCGCCCCCACCGGCGGGTCGATCAGGCAACGGGTCCACGGCGTGGCTGCTCGATCGCCGCGATCGGCCGCTCCGCGCGCTTGAACTCCGACCGTCGGTGCAGCTCGACCACGCGCTCGACCGTCGCCCGGTCGAAGCCTTCGGCGACGATCTGGTCGGGGCTGCGGCCGAGGTCGACCAGGCGGTAGAGGACCCGGTCGAGCGTCGGGTAGTCGAATCCCCCCTCGCCCTCGTCGGTCTGGCCGGGCCAGAGATCCGCGCTCGGCGCCTTCGCGATCACCGGTTCGGGGACGCCGAGATGCTCGGCCAGCTGCCGCACCTGCGACTTGTAGAGCCCGCCGATGGGATTGATCGCCCAGGCCCCGTCGCCATGCATCGTCCAGTAGCCGATCAGCGTCTCGGTGCGATTCCCGGTGCCGATCACCAACCCCTCGTGCGCCGCGGAGCGGTCCCAGAGGGTGATCATCCGCATCCGCGCGGCGATGTTGCCACGCCGGATGGCCCCGATCCCCTCGCCCTCCGGGAGGCCGGCGACCATCGCCTTCAGTGGCGCGGCGACCGGCAACTCCTCCGTGGCGATCCCGAGGCCGGCGGCGACCGAGCGTGCGTCGGCGAGCGACGAGGGGGCCGAGGTGTCGGATGGCATGAAGACGCCGATCACCCGCTCTCGCCCCAACGCATCGACGAGTAGGTGCGCGACCAGCGCCGAATCGATGCCCCCCGAGAGGCCGATGATCGCCGTCCTCGCGCCTGAGGCCGCATAGTAGTCGCGGATGAACCGGCGGCAGGCGTCGACCGTCGACGGCGCGTCGAGGAGGAGCTCGGCGGGGATCTCGTGGCCCGCGATGCGTCGCACCGATGCGCCGCTCACGGTTGCTCCGTCCCCCAGGCCTCGATCGACCAGGCATAGAAGGCACTCGATGCATCGCCTGCGCGCGTCGGCCAGCTGAAGCGCGTGCTGAGCAGGGCGAACCCGGGTTCGCCCCACAGGAGGAGGTACGGCCGATCGCTGCGGCGGAGCTGCTGGATCTCGGCGTAGGCCGCCGCGCGCTCCTCCCGGTCCGTCGCGCTGAGGCCCCGGGCGAGCAGCAGGTCCACCCGCGGATTCTGCCAGCAGACGAAGTTCTTCCCGGTCGGCGCCTCCTCCGTCGGGCAGCCGGTCGAGGCGAGGATGTCCGAGTCGTCGGGGTCGAGGCCCCACTGCCAGCCCCCGAGATAGAGGTCGAAGTCGTTCGGATAGCGCAGGCGGGGCAGGATCTGCGTCGTGTACGACTCCTGCGAGACCGTGAGCGAGATTCCGCAGTCGGCCGCCTGGTCGGCGATCGACTGGGCGACGCGGATGCGGGTGGTCTGGCCGTCGCGCACCACGATCTGCCCCTCGAGCCGCCGGCCCTCGCGGGCGTAGACGCCGTCTGCATCCTTGGTCCACCCGGCCGCCGCGAGGGCGGCGGCGGCGGCAGAGACATTCCGGGTCGTCTCGGCGGGGGCCGGCGACTCCGCGGCCCAAGAGCCGGGCATGGCCATGCTCGAGATGGCGATCCCCGCCCCCTCCGTGCCGTCGCGGATCAGCGTCCCCGGATCGATGCACGAGGCGAGCGCCGTCCGCGTCGCCTCGCCGCTGAAGAGGCGTCCCGCGCGCAGGTTGAAGGCGAGGAAGTAGTAGCCGCGCAGCGACGGCGTCTTGAGCAGCTCCGCGCCGTCGCGCACCTGCAGGCTCCCGACGTCGGCGGCCCGCAGGCTCGGCACCCAGTCGAGCTGCGACGCCTGGAACGAGGCGACCAGCGCGGCGGCGCTCTCACCGCGCTGCAGCACCACGCCCCGCATCTTCGGCTCGCCGAGGGCGAAGCCGGGGAAGGCGGAGAGCTCGAGCCGCTCGCCCGGGGTGCGCTGCTTGAAGGAGAACGGACCGGCGCCCACCGGAGCGAGCTGCAGGTCGAGCAGCGGATAGGCGCTCGCCAGCAGGTCGCCGCTCGGCGCCAGGAGTACCCCATCGAGGATGCCGAGGCGGCGGAAGAGGTCCACCGCATAGGCCTCATCGTCGCGACCGCCGGTCGGCGCGCCGGAGGCATCGACCTTCGGGAAGAGGCGCGCGTCGGGGAGCTCCAGTCCGGCTTCGCTGAGCACTCGCTCCAGCTCGGCCACGTGCGGGGCGTAGGCGCAGGCCGGGTCGCCCACGGCGCCGCAGACCCCGGGCTCGAGCTGTGCGGCGAGGTTCTCGCGCACGAGGGAGACCGCGCTGCGATCCGCCCCGGCGATCTGCTCCTGCAGGCGGGCGAGCGACGCCTCGAGGGCGGCCTTCGGCAGGATCGGGATCGTCAGGCCGCGGGTCTGCCAGGGCGACCAGGCGCGCTGGAGGGTGAAGGTCACCACCCCGGCCGCATCGCTCTCGACCGACTCGAGCCTCGTCCTCACCAGGTCGCAGATCTCGCTCGCCAGCGGGCAGCGGCTCGACTGCGCCAGCTCGTAGGTGAAGACGACGTCGGCGCCGGTGATCGGGCTGCCGTCGTGGAACGTGAGCCCGCCGCGGAGCGTGACGGTCCAGGTGCGGCCGTTGGATGCGGGGATCGCCGGCCCGCTCGCGAGGACCTGCTGCGGGTAGAGCGATGCGTCGGATCGGTAGAGGCCGGCGTGCACGAGGCTCCCGACGAACGAGGAGCCTTCGTCCGCGTACGCGGCCTCGAGCCCGAGTGGCTCGCTGAGGATGCCGACGCGGATCGAGTTGGGCGCGATGATGGCGCAGCCGGCGAGGCCGGTTACGGCAAGGAGCGCAGCGGCGAGCGCGCGCATCGACCGTCGGATCACCCCCATCGCCCAACCTCCTCTGTGGCCGTTCCCCCACAGGATAGGGGGTGCGCCGCCTGCTGGCGAACCGTGCTCGCGCCTACTCGGAGAGCGCGGCGTAGGCGCGGGCGACCAGCGACGACTCGGTGGCGAAGTCGAGGAGCGCGACGGCCTCGTCCATCGGCACCCAGCGCACCTCGTCGAACTCACGATCCCAGTCGTCGAGGCTCCCGCCCGTCGGCTCCATGATGTAGTAGTGGACGGTCTTCTCGATCCGCTCGCCTGCGCGGACGAACGAGTACTGGATCTTGTCGAAGTAGGAGAGGATGCGGACGCGGAGGCCGGTCTCCTCGCGCACCTCGCGCAGCGCGGTCTCCTCGCGGGTCTCGCCGGCCTCGGGGGTCCCCTTCGGGAGCGACCAGACGTGGCCGTCACGCTCGCGGCGGCGGCGACCAAGCACGAGCTCGGGCCGTCGATCGGTCCCGACGCGGATCACGAGGCCTCCGGCCGAGACCGCTGTGCGCCTCAACAGCGGCATGCGTCCCTACCCTTCACGCGGCGCGCCCCACCGGAGGCGGGGCGCCATCCCCCCGATGGTAGCCCTGCGGCGCGCGCGCCGCTCGGCGGCGGTCGCAGCGGCGCGGTACGCTCATCCCCCATGGGGAAGAGAGCGTGAGCGACCACTTCGGCGCACGGACGAGCCTCGGCGACGGCCTTCCCGATCGCATCGCCATCGAACGGCTCCCGGCGCCCGCGACCCCGCTCGCGGAGCTGCCCATCGTCCTGAAGATCCTCATCGAGGGTGCGGCCCGCCGGGCGGGCGACGGGTTCGTGCGCCCCGAGGACGCGCTCGGCTATCTCGCCTGGCGACCGGGGGCGGCGGCAAGCGCGACCGGCGGGGAGCGCGAGCTCCCCTTCTCCCCCGCGCGCGTCGTCCTGCAGGACTTCACCGGCGTCCCCGCGGTCGTCGACCTCGCTGCGCTGCGCGATGCCGCGCGCGAGCTGGGGATCGACCCGGCCCGCATCAACCCCCAGGTCCCCGCCGACCTCGTCATCGACCACTCGGTGCAGGTCGACCGCTGGGCCAGCGCCGACGCCCTCGAGCAGAATGTCGCCCGCGAGTACGAGCGGAATGCCGAACGCTACGCGCTGCTCCGCTGGGCGCAGGGCGCCTTCGACCGCTTCCGCGTCGTGCCCCCGGGGGCCGGGATCGTCCACCAGGTGAACCTCGAGCACCTCGCCACGGTGGTGCGGGTCGAAGAGGTCGATGGCGCACCCCTCGCCTACCCCGACACCTGCGTTGGAACCGACTCGCACACCACCATGATCTCCGGGCTCGGCGTACTCGGCTTCGGCGTCGGTGGCATCGAGGCCGAGGCGGTGCTCCTCGGCGAGCCGCTCTTCTCGCCGCTCCCGAAGATCGTCGGCCTGCGCCTCTCGGGTCGCCTGCCGGCGGGCACCACCGCGACCGACCTGGTGCTCACGGTCACCGAGCGACTGCGCGCGCACGGCGTCGTCGGCGCCTACGTCGAGGCCTTCGGCGACGGGCTCGATGCCGTCTCACTCGCCGATCGGGCGACGATCGCCAACATGTCGCCGGAGTTCGGCGCGACCACGACGCTCTTCCCCGTCGACGCCACGACGCTCGACTACCTGCGCACCACCGGGCGCACCGAGGCGTCCATCGCGCTCGTCGAGGCCTACGCCCGCGCGCAGGGCCTCTGGCGACTCCCCGGCTCTGCACCGCGCTACGACGAGGTGGTCGAGGTCGACCTCGGCTCGATCGTCCCGTCCGTCGCAGGGCCGCGCCGCCCCCAAGATCGCGTCGCGCTCCCCGAGCTCGGGACAAGCTTCGCCGCGGCCTATCCGGAGCGGGCGGGCGCGGGAGCGCGCACGGCGACGGTCGCCGGGCACGAGCTGCGCGACGGGGCCGTCGCCATCGCCGCCATCACCTCGTGCACGAACACGTCGAATCCCTCGGTGATGATCGCCGCAGGACTGCTCGCCCGCAACGCGGTGGCGCGGGGCATGCGGCCCGCCCCCTGGGTGAAGACGAGCCTCGCCCCGGGCTCGCGCGTGGTGACCGCCTACCTGGAGCGCGCGGGACTGCTCGAGCCGCTCGCCGCACTCGGCTTCCAGGTGGCGGGCTATGGCTGCACCACCTGCATCGGCAACTCGGGGCCGCTCGACCACGAGGTCGCCGCCGCCATCGATCGCGAGGACCTCACCGTCGCCGCCGTCCTCTCCGGGAACCGCAACTTCGAGGGTCGCATCCATCCTGCCGTGCGCGCCGCCTATCTCGCCTCGCCCCCCCTGGTGGTCGCCCTCGCGCTCGCCGGGCGCGTCGATCTCGACCCGACCGTCGAACCGCTGGGCACCGCCGCCGACGGCAGCCCAGTCCACCTGGCCGACATCTGGCCGAGCGACGCGGAGATCGCGGCCGCGGTCGCGCAGGCGGCCGACGCGGCGCTCTACCGCTCCAGCTACGCGGACCTCTTCGCCGGCGATGCCCGCTGGCAGGCGCTCGACGTGCCGCGCGGCGGCACGTACGCCTGGGACC
>JBEGQU010000095.1:0-2939 GCA_041180765.1 Chloroflexota bacterium | reverse complement strand
CGTAGGTGCTGACCTGCTCGTTGAGCACGCTCCCCTCGGCGCGGATCGCCGCGACATAGGCATCGAAGGTCGCCGCAGGGATGCGGAAGGTCACCTCGACGTAGGGGGTCGCGGCGTCGCCGCTGCGGTAGCTCGCGGAGAGGTAGCCGCCCTGGGCCTTCGCCGCGTCCGAGAGTCGTGCGAGGCTCGCCTCGAGGTCGGCGACCTCGAGGGCGAAGCTCCCCGTGCGCACCAGGTCGACGCGATCGCCGATCGCGCCCTGGTCGGGAGTCGGCGTGGCGACGCCCTCGTTCCCGCCCTTGCCGTCGGTGCCGCCTGGCGAGACCGCGGTGCCGCCGCCGAAGAGGCCGCTGAGCCCCCCGCCGGCGGAGAGGGCGAAGGCGAGCGCCAGGATGGCGCCGATCTTCACGGGGGTCGTGAGCGAGGGAAGGACAAAGCGTCCGATGCGCATGGGAACCGCCTCTCGGCTAGGTGCGTTCGACAGGGGAACGCCTCACCAGCCTAACGCCCGCAGGGTGGCAGCGGTTCCCGGAGGTCGAGGGGGGCTCAGGTCCTCGCGGTGCGCCCGGCGTCGGCGAGGCGCACTGCCGCGTGCGCCGCCTGCAGCACGAGCACCGCGTTCGTCAGCGGGCCGACGCCGCCCGGGACGGGGCTGAGCGCGCCGCGCTCCCCGAGCACCGGCTCGACGCTCGCCGCGTCGACGTCGCCCGCGACGGAGTCGCCGTCGGCGTGGATCCCCACGTCGACGACCACCGCTCCGGGCGAAACATGCTCGCCGCGAAGCAGGCCGCGCACCCCGGCGGCGACGACGACGATCTCGGCGGGGCGCGTGATGGCCCCCATGTCGGCGGTCTTGGAGTGCACGACCCCGACGCTCGCCCCCGCCTGGCGCAGCAGCGTGGCGATCGGGCGGCCCGCGACGGCGCTGCGCCCCACGACGGCGGCGCGTCGGCCTGCGACGGCGATGCCGTGCGCTGCGAGGAGCTCCATCACCGCCGCGGCGGTCGCCGGCAAGATCGCCTCGCCGGCGCGCCCGGACTCGAGCAGCTCGGCATTCTCCGGGCTGAGACCGTCGACATCCTTGGTGCGCGCGATCGACGCTGCGGCGCGCTCGCGGTCGACGCCGGGTGGCAGCGGGTAGTTGAGGATGATCCCGGCGATGTCGGGGTCCGCGGAGAGCGACTCCAGCTCGCGCTTGATCGACGCCTCGTCGCTGTCGGGCGGGAGGCTCACCTCGCGCACCGCGAGCCCCGCGGCGGCGGCCTGCTTCAGCAGGCGCGCGATGTAGATGTGCGCGTCCTCCTGCTCGGTGGCGATCACGGCGGCGAGCACCGCGGGGCGCCCGCCGCGTGCGGAGGTGGAGGCGGCGACGAGGCGCGCCGCCTCGGCGGCGAGCTCGGTCGAGCGCGGCTTAGCGGTGAGCCGCAGCATGGCGGTCGACCCGGTCGAGCGCCGCGGCGCAGGCCGCGGCGAGGCGGGCACGCGCCTCGGCCTCCTCGATGTACGGCAGGTTCGCCTCGACGTTCTCGGCGGCGGCGTGCGCCGCGCCGTGGGCGAAGCGACGGGCGATCTCGAGGTCGCTCGCGGCGCTGGCGAGCGACCGGTCGTCGAGCGATGCCGATGCCTCGGCGACCTCGGCGCAGGCGACGACCGTCGCGAGCGGGACCTCGGCGGCTCGCTGCGCCGCCCGCGAGATCGCGGCGGTGCGCGCGGCACGTTCCGCATCGGTCGACTTGCCGAGGCGCAGGGCGGCGATGAACGCGCCGTAGGCCGCCTCGTCGTCGGCGGCGAGTCCGGTGAGCGCGGCGCGGTGGCGCTCCGCGGCGGCGAAGGCGGCGTGCTGCGCCGCGGCGTGCTCGCCGTCGGGCGACTTGGCGAGCGAGAGCCCGGCGACCATCTCGACGAGGGCGGCGGCCATCGCCCCGAGGACGGCGGCCGCCGAGCCGCCACCGGGGGCGGGCGTCGGCGCGGCGAGCGCGTCGAGGTAGGCGGCGAGCGGCGCGGTCGATCGATCGGTCATGCCGCCCATCCTAGGGGCGGGCGGCGCGTTCGGTCAGGCGAGCTGGAGCGCCCCCTGGTACGACTCGAGCGTCGAGGCGAACGGGAGCGTCGCCCAGGCATCGTCGTAGGCGACGATCGACCAGGCACGCTGCCGGCGCGAATAGGCGAGGACGAGCGCGGCGTCTTCCGTCTCCAGCTCCCAGAGGGTGCGGGGGCCGGTGGCGCTCGGGTAGGCGGCCGTCTCGCGGCGGCGGGCGAGGATCTTCGTCACCCTGCGGCTGATCCCCTCGAAGGCCACCGCCTGGGGGACCCCGGTGCGCCAGTGGGCCGCCACCTCGACCCGAACCGGAGCCATCTGCTGCATCGCCATCCCGTGCCTCCCGCCCCGAAGGGCCTACTAGAACATCTGTTCTCCTGGGCAGTGTCATAGAACATCTGTTCGGTGTCAAGGGGGGTGTTGTGCGAGAATCCCTCCCCCTGGGCCGCCCGGCCCCGGCACGAAAGGAGCGCGCCATGAAGGTGATCCTCACCGCCCCCGTCCCCAAGCTCGGCAAGCCGGGCGACGTCAAGGAGGTCCCCGACGGCTACGCCAAGAACTTCCTCATCGCCAGGGGGCTCGCCGTCCCCGCGGTCGGCAACGCCGCCAAGCGCGTGGGGCAGGAGATCGCCGCGAGCAGCGCCAAGCGCGAACGGGCGCGCGGCGAGCTGGAGGAGTTCGCCAAGCGCATCAGCGCGACGAGCCTCGCCCTCGGCGTGAAGGCGGGCGAGGGCGGCCGCCTCTTCGGATCGGTCACCACCGCCGACATCGCCGAGGCGCTCGGCCGCCACGGGATCCAGATCGACAAGCACCAGGTGCAGCTCGACGAACCGCTCAAGCAGCTCGGCACGTACCGCGTCCAGGTGCGCGTCGCGGCCCACCTCGTCGCCGAGGTGACGGT
>JBEGQU010000094.1:0-3534 GCA_041180765.1 Chloroflexota bacterium | reverse complement strand
GCACCAGCGCTCGGATCGGCGCGCTGGGGCTCGGCCCGATCGTCGGCTATGGCGTGCGCGATCTGGTGCGCGGTGCCTGGCGCCTGGCGCGCGCCGATGGGCGATCGATCCTGACGGCACTCGCGCCGTTCCTGCTCGCCCAGATGCTGCTCGCCGGGACGGTTGCCGTGAACGAGTTCCGCGCCGCGAGCGCGGTCATCGCACGGTACGGCGTCGACCCACGGGCGGTGATGGCGGTGGCGCCAAGCGACCTGCCCGACGGCGCCTTCGAGCTGTATCGCGCCGGGCTCGAGGCGGGGACCTTCCCGCAGATCGGGCTCATCATCGCCGGGCTCTTCGGCACCGCTGCATCGATCATCGCCGTCGGTCGCGCGCTGCGCGCCATCCCCTACGGCGAGCTGATCGAGGGGGGTACGGCGAATGCGACCGCCCGCCTCTTCGTGCAGTCGCTCGTCGGGCTCGCCGTCTTCGTGGCGGTGCTCGTGCTCTACCTCCTCCTGGCCTTCGGCAAGGCGATCGGCGTGGCGGTCGACGGAGGGAGCGTGCGCGCGATCATCGACGCGTTCAATCCCGCGGGCGCCCTCGCCCTGACGGTCGTCGCACTGATCTTCGGTGCCTGGCTCGCCGTGCGCGTCGGCTTCGCCCCGTACATCACGGCACTCGAGGGGCGCGGCCCGCTCGAGGGGATCCGCGATGCCTGGCGGCTGACGGCCGGTCGCACCCTGGCGGTGCTCGCCGGCGCCTGGGGGAGCTCGATCCTCTGGGTGCTGCTCCTGGCGCTCCCGGCCACGGCCCTCTTCCTTGCAACGGTGGCGATCTCGGATGCGCTCGGCGCCGCCGGGGCGTTCATCGGCGCCGCGCTCGCGCAGGGGGCCGGCTATGTGCTCACCCTCCCGCCGCTCGCGTCGATCCTGCTGCTCTACGAGCGCGAGATCGCCGTATCCGCGGGCGCGGCGCCCCGCCGCCCGTCGCGCTAGACCAGCGGCCAGGGGAGCGGCGGCCACTCCTCGCCCGGCTGGGGGAAGGTCCCCGCAGCGACCAGTGCGGCGATCCGCGCCGCCAGCGCCCCGATCTCGTCCGGCGTCAGGTGCTCCGCCAGCGCTGCGGGGAGCGGGCCGCCCGCCCCGTCCGAACCGAGCAGCGCGGCGGCACGCTCGAGTACCTCGCGCTCCGCGGCGTCGAGCGGCTCCCCGCGCCAGTGCCAGAGCACGGTGCGCAGCTTCGGCTCGGCGGCGAAGGTGACACCGTGGTCGACGCCGAGGATCCGTCCGTCGGCGAGCGGCAGCAGGTGGCCCGCCTTCCGATCGCCGTTGTTCGCGATCGCATCGAAGAGGGCGATTGGCCGGAGCGACGCATCCGCCGCATTGACGAGGTCGATCGCCCGCTGCACCCCCTCGTGCTCGATCCAGAGCTGCACGGCGCCGGGTCCTGCCGGGCCATCGCGCAGGATGGTGGGCGGCACGACGTGCAGGCCGAGCGCCTCCGAGAGCTCGTGCGCGGCAACCTCGCGGCCGGCGAGCGTGCCGTCGGGGAAGTCCCAGAGCGGCGCCTCGCCGCGGATCGGCTTGTAGATCACCCGCAGCGGCAGCTCGCCGGCGAGCTCGCAGAGGAAGGTCGCGTTGCTCGCCTCGGCGAGGCGGCCGAGTGGCACGAGGTCGGGGGCGGCGCGCATCGCGGCGAGGGCAGGCCGCCGCTCGATCGGTGCGGGCGTGGCGGGGAGGGGGAGCGGATCGTCCGATCGGCCGGCGTCCGCGCCCGGCACGTCAGTTCAGGTACGCGGCGCGTCGCTCGCAGCGGTGGCCGCCCGCCTCGATCGGCACGCCGCAGAGGGGGCAGGTCGGGCGTCCGGCGACGGTCAGCTCGAGCGACTGCTCGGCGAAGTCGAGCGCCGCGGCGGCGCTGAGCGAGACGCGGAGCACGTCGGGCCCGTCCGGCGCGTCGTTGATCGGGGGCGGGGCCTCGCCCTCCTGTTCGTCGCGCATGTCGTCGCGGAACTCCAGCGTCAGCCGCGCCGTCGACGGATCCCAGGAGAGGGCGATCGTGCCGACGCGGAACTCGGCCGAGAACGGCTCGTCGAGGCGCGGCTGGCCGATGCCGAGCCGCGGAGCCCGCGGCGGCAGCTTGATCGCGCCGCCCTCCGCGAGGTCGCGGAGCATGTCGGCGATGCGTCGGGCGAGTACCGCCACCTGGGACTTCTCCACGACGACGGTCGCCGCGATCCCGCCGCCGATTGCCTGCAGGTGGAAGGTCCGGCGGCCAGGCTCGCCGATCGTCCCCGCGATGAAGCGGTCCGGCGGGTCGAAGCGCAGGATGCGCCGCGCCATCAGCCCCTGCCGAGCAGGCGGCCGACGAGCCCGCGGCGGCGTCCGGCGACGAGGCGCGATGCGATGCCGGCCGGCGCCTCGTTCAGGCTGAGCACGCGCGGCCGCTCCTTGCCGTAGCGGATCACGGTGACCGAGGCCGGGTCGACGCTGATGCGCTGGAAGAGGTCGAGCGGCGTCCCGATCGCGTCGGCAACGATCGCCTTGATGAGGTCGCCGTGGCTGACGGCGAGCCAGGTGTCGTCGGCGCCGAAGCGCGCGTCCCATTCGCGGACGGCGGCGATGCCGCGCGCCGCGGCAGACTGGAGCGCCTCGCCCGCCGGGAAGGTCACGGCGGAGGGCTGCTGCTGCACCGTGCGCCAGAGCGGGTCCTTGGCGAGCGAGCGGAGTTCGCGCCCCGACCAGTTTCCGTAATCGACCTCGGTGAGGCGCTCGTCGATCACGGGGACGGGTCGGGCAGTGGTGCCGGCGCTGCGGTAGTCGAGCACCGCCTGTGCCGTCTCGAGGCAGCGCTGGATCGGCGAGCAGACGATGCCGGCGAACCGGACGGTGGCGAGCTCCTCGGCGAGGGCACTCGCCTCGCTGCGCCCCGCCTCGCTCAGCGGGATCCCCTCGATTCGCCCGCTCAGGCGCAGCCCGGTCTCGGCGGTTCGCGCGTGGCGGACGAGCACGAGCGTCGCCATCAGTCGAAGAACGGGAAGAGCGGGGGGTACGACGGGTCCAGGGAGCGGTTCTTCCCGCCGACCTCGGCGAGCGGCACCTCCACGATCTGGCCGGCGCGGAGCGCGACCATCGTGCCGCGGCGTCCCGCCTCGAGCGCCTCGACGGCGGCGACACCGTAGCGCGCACCGAGGACCCGGTCGGCGGCGGAGGGGGGGCCGCCGCGCTGCAGGTGGCCGAGTCGCGTGCAGCGCACCTCGAGCCCGGTCCGCTCCTCCAGCAGCGCCGCGAGCGCGTCGCCGACGGCGACCCGGTCGAGGCGCTTGTGGCCGAATTCGTCCACGGGGACCCCATCGCCGTCCGTCGCGGCGGAGAGCGTCACCCCCTCGGAGACGACGATCACCGAGTGGCCCTCCGGCCCCGTGCGCCGGCGCTGGAGCTGCGCCACGAGCGCGTCCAGGCGCGCTGCGTCCACGCCGACCTCGGGGATGAGGATCGCATCGGCGCCGCCTGCCAGGCCACCCCAGGCCGCCACCCACCCTGCATCGCGCCC
>JBEGQU010000093.1:0-3342 GCA_041180765.1 Chloroflexota bacterium | reverse complement strand
AGCCGCGGTGTCGGCATCAGTAAAGTCGACGCCGATCATCAGGCCGATGCCACGAATGTCGGTGACGGTGCTGTTCCCCTTGAGCGCGGCGCGCAGCCCATCGACCGCCTCCTTGCCGCGTGCCGTGGCGTTCTCCATCAACTTCTCGTCGCGGATCACCTCGAGCGTCGCGATCGCAGCGGCCGCGGCGACGGGGTTGCCGCCGAACGTCGATCCGTGCGAGCCGGGCTTCCAGCGCATCCAGTGCTCCTTGGCGATCACTGCGCCGATTGGCATGCCAGAGCCGAGCCCCTTCGCGGTCGCAATGATGTCGGGCTCGATGCCGAAGTGCTCGATCGCCCACATCTTGCCGGTGCGCCCAACTCCGGACTGCACCTCATCGACGACGATGGCGATGCAGTACTTGTCGGCGATCGCCTTCAGGCGCGGGAAGAAATCTTTGTCAGGTACCACGTAGCCGCCCTCGCCCTGCACCGGCTCGACCACGAACGCGGCGATCTCGTCGCCAGGGATCGTGCGCGCGATGATGCGCTCTTCAAGCTCATCGAGGCCATCGCTGCCGAACGGCACGTGCAAGAAGCCAGGGGCGAGCGGTCCAAAGTGCGCGTGGTACTTCGCCTTGGAGTTGGTCAGCGTCAGCGCGCCGAGGGTGCGACCGTGGAAGCCGCCGACGAAGCCGACGATCCACTGTCGACCGCTCATGTAGCGGGCGAGCTTGATCGACGCCTCGACCGCCTCGGTGCCGGAGTTCTGCAGCAGCACCTTGGTCGGCCCCTGCCAGGGGGCCGTCGCGGCGAGTGCCGAGGCGAGCTCCTGGTAGCGCTGCTCGTAGAAGTCGGAGGCGCTGTAGTGCAGGAGGCGCTGCGCCTGGGCGACGACGGCGTCGACGACGCGCGGGTGGCAGTGCCCCGTGGAGTTGACGGCGATCCCGGCGCAGAAGTCGAGGAAGACGTTGCCGTCCTGGTCCTCGACGCCGCAGCCGAAGCCGCGCACGGGGGCGAACGGATAGGCGCGCGGCAGGCTCCCCGAGACGACCGCCTGGTCGGCCGCGACCTGGGCGAGCGCCCTCGGCCCGGGCACGGCGGTGACCAGGTGCGGCAGGGTCGCGGGCCAGGCGGCGGGCCTCTCGGCGATCGTCATCGTTCCACTCCTTCGCTCCAGGTCGGTCGCATGCGCCCAGTCTATCGGAGGGGCGCGGCGACGGCGGCGCTCAGCGCACGATCGTCTGGCTCTGCTCCCGCAGGTACTGCGGCACGTAGTAGAGGCCACCCCCCGACTTGCCGGTCGTCCCCGACTTCTTCCAGCCGCCGAACGGCTGGACCATCGGCCAGGCGCCGGTCGTCGCTCCCGCGCGGCGGTTCACGTAGATCACGCCGCCGTCGATCGTGTCGAGGAAGGCGCGGATCTCCCGCTCGTCCTCGGTGTAGCAGCCGGCGGTGAGGGCATAGTCGCTCTGGTTCGCCAGGGCGATCCCCTCCTCGAACGAGCCGACCTTCGTCACCGCGACGAAGGGTACGAAGAGCTCGTCCCGGAAGAGGCGGTGCGTGGCGGGCAGGCCGGTCACGACCGTCGGCGCGACGTAGTAGCCCTTCGCGAGGTCGCCGTCGACGAGGCGCGTCCCGCCCACGGCGATCGTGCCATCGCGCCGCGCCTCCTCGCACGCGGCGAGGAAGGTATCGACCGAGCGCTGGTTGATGATCGGCCCGAGGAAGACGCCGCGCACCGTGGGGTCGCCGACCTTGAGCGCCTTCGTCTTCTCGACGAGCTTCGCCACGAACTCGTCGTGCACCGGTGCCTCGACGTAGACGCGGCTGTTCGCCGAGCACTTCTGGCCGCCGAGGCCGAATGCCGAGCGCATGACCCCTTCGGCCGCCTTGTCGAGGTCGGCGTGCCGGGAGACGATCGTCGGGTTCTTGCCGCCCATCTCGACGATCACCGGCTTCGGGTAGCGCTTGGCGAAGGAGCGGTAGACCTGCATCCCGACCTCGGAGGAGCCGGTGAAGGTGATCCCGGCCACGTCATCGCTCTCCTGGAGCTCTGCGCCGACGCTGTCCCCCGGACCCATCACCATGTTGAAGACGCCGTCGGGGATCCCCGCGTCCTTCAGGGCGCGGGCGAGGAGCACCGCCGACAGCGGGGCGTCCGACGAGGGCTTCAGCACCACGGTGTTGCCGGCGACGAGCGCGCCGCCCACCGGGCCGCCCATGAGGGCGAACGGGAAGTTGAAGGGGCTGATCACCGCCCAGACGCCGTATGGCTTGAGCACCGTCTTCGTCTCGACCTTGGCGTCGCCGAGGTTGCCCATGGGGTGGACGTAGCCGTCGTTGCGCTCCATCTCGCTCGCGTAGATGCGGAAGAAGTCGGCCGTCTCCTCGACATCGCCGAGCGCCTCGAGGCGATTCTTCCCGACCTCGATCGAGAGCAGCGCCGAGTAAAGGAACTGGCGCTCGCTGATCAGCTCCGCCGCGGCGCGGATGAGCTTGACGCGCTCCTGCCAGGGGCGCGCCGACCAGGCCGGGTAGGCGGCCTTGGCCGCGGCGATCGCCGCCTTGGCGGTGTCGCGGTCGCCCTTGGCGAACGTCCCGACGACCGTGCCGTCGATCGGGGTGCGCTTCTCGAAGGTGGCGCCGCCGGTGGTCCAGGAGCCGTTGACGAAATTGCCGTAGCTGCCGCCGAGCAGGGTGCGCGCCTCGGCGAGCCCCGCCTCGTAGCCCGAGTGGATCGCCTCGTTGCTATCGGAGAGGGTCGCGTAGGTGATCTTCAGCTTCTCGGCCACGGTGAACCTCCTCAATCGGGTGCGCGGCTGGCGCACCGTTCGGGGCGAGTCTAGCGCGGTAGACTGGTCCTCCCCGCCCCGGGGGCGCAACGCGAGGAGGCACGGTGCACCCACGGCTCCACATCCCCGACGGCTTCCTCGCCCCCCAGGTGGCGCTCGCGCTCTGGCTCGTGACCGCCATCGTGGTCGGGGTCGCCCTGCGACGCCTCGCCGCGGCGCCCGGCGCGCCCCGCCCGGTGCTGATGGGGCTCGCCGGGGCCTTCGTCTTCGCCGCCCAGATGTTCAACTTCCCCGTCGCCGCAGGGACGAGTGGCCACCTGCTCGGCGGGGTGCTCGTCGGCTACCTGCTCGGGCCGTGGGCCGGGACGCTCGTCATGGTGACCGTCGTCGGGATCCAGGCGCTGCTCTTCCAGGACGGCGGCCTGCTCGCCCTCGGGGCAAACGCCTTCAACATGGGGATCATCGGCACGCTCGGCGGGGCGGCGATCGCGCGCGCGATCGGCGAGGCGCTCGGCGGCGGTCGCCGCGCGGCGCTGGCCGCCGTCGGCGCGGCGGCGTGGCTGTCG
>JBEGQU010000092.1:0-8434 GCA_041180765.1 Chloroflexota bacterium | reverse complement strand
CCGATCGGCAGGGTCCCCGGATCGGCACACCTCCTCGTCGCCTGCGACGGTGAAGGGTTCCCGTGGGTCCGGCTGCTCATCTCCGCCGCGGTGGCCGAGGGGCGCGACGTTGTCCTCTTGCAGGAGGCACAGAGCGCGGCCGAGGTGGTTCCCGCGCAGCTGCTCCCGGAGCGGGTGGAGATGGCCGTCGCGACGGGCGACGGATCGCTCGGCCACCACGGCGGGATCGAGGGGCTGCTCGGGGACTATGTCGCCTGGGCCGACCAGGTGGTCGCCGCGGGGAGCGACACCCTGCTCGCCGCCGTCGCCGCAGCGGACCGCGCCCGGGCGGCGGGGGATCGCTCGCAGCGCGCCCCGGGGCGAGGGCGGCGCCCGACGCCGGCACGGCGCGGCCGTGCCCCCGACGTACCGCGCACGAGCCTGCTGCTCGCGCACGAGATCGGCTGCGGCGTCGGTGTGTGCGGCGGCTGCAGCATCTCGACGCAGTCGGGAGAGTTGCGCCTCTGCCGCGAGGGCCCGGCGATTGCGGCGGCCGACCTGCGCGCGCCCGGAGGGGCCTAGCATGCCGCCGCGCAAGCGATCTGCCGTCGGGTCCGCCCGCGCAGCGGTGCGGCGCGCGGCCCCTCGTCCCGCGTCGCCCGAAGCCGTCGAGCGCCTCAACCCCGCGACCATCGAGGCGGCGGTGGCGCTCGGCGCCACGCGACCGCTGCGTATCGAACGCCCGGTCGTCGCGTCGAGCGGCCCACTCGGCTTCGGCGCCGAAGCCGGCGAGTCGATCGACCTGCGGACCATCGGCCTGTTCGTTGCGCGCGGCGCCAGCCTGGCGCCGCGTCGCGGCGGCCCCGCCCCGCGCCTGGTCGAGGTTCCCGGCGGCCTGCTCCATGCGATCGGCCGCGAGAATCCGGGGATCGACGAGGTGGTCGAGCGGCACGGTGCCGCCTGGCGCGATGCGCCGTGTGCCGTCGCCCTCTCGCTCGTCGCCGGCGACGAGCGAGCGCTCGTGCGCCTCGTGGAACGACTCGAGCGACGGGCCGAAGCCCTGGGCCTCGTCGCCTACGAACTCGACGCGACGGTGGGGGCCGAGGCGCTCGACGGGGCCCGCTGGGAGTCGGGCACCGAGGCGCTGCTCTCGGCGATCGTCGCGGTGCGCGATGCGACCGATCGCCACCTGATCGTCAAGGTCTCGCCGCAGGCCACCGCCATCGCCTCGCTCGCCGACTCCCTTGCCGACGCCGGGGGCGACACGCTCTCGGTCAGCGGCTCGCCGCGGGGCTTCCTTCCCGATCGCCGTCGCCGCCGCGCCGCCCTCGCCGCGGGGATCGGCGAGCTCTCCGGACCGCTGATCCGCCCCCTTGCCCTCGCCGCGGTCGCCGAGGTGGCGCCCATCGCGCGCGCCGCCGGGATCGGCCTCATCGGCGGCGGCGGTGTCGGCTCGCCAGCAGACGCCCTCGACCTCCTGGCCGCCGGCGCCCAGGCGGTCGCGCTCGGCAGCGCGCTCTGGGCAGACCCCGGGTTGCCGGCCGCCGTCACCGAGGGCGCCCGCCGCGCGGCAGCCGCGCGCGGGTATGGCGCGATCGGTGCGCTCAGCGGCGCGGCACTCGGCTCGCGGCGCTAGCCTCTCTCCCATGCACCGACCCCGCTCGCACGAACCCCTGTTGCCGGTCCGCGAGCCGCTCGTCGTCCCTGCCGGATATCCCGGCGAACCGGTCGATCCGCTGGACTCCGACGCATCGGCGCGCCGCGTCGAAGGGCTGCTCTATGCCACCGGCGCGCTGCGCCGCGGCCACTTCTTGCTCAAGAGCGGACGCCACGGCGACCGATACCTGGAGAAGTGGTCGCTGCTGCAGCATCCCGAGGCAGCCGCAGAACTCTGCGGCATCCTCGCGGCGCGCGCGCTCGACGCCGTGCAGCGCACCGGGAGCGCCATCGACCTGGTCGCCGGCCCGACCACCGGCGGGGTGCTGCTCGCCTACGAGGTCGGTCGCCTGCTCGGCGTGCGGGGCATCTTCGCCGAGGAGGTCCACGGCAGCGATGGGGCGACCAGCCGCGCGTTCCGGCGCGGCTTCGAGGTCCCGCCGCGCGCGCGCGTCTTGCTGGTCGACGACATCCTCACGACCGGCGGTTCGCTCCAGGCACTGTTGCCGCCGCTGGCCGCCGCCGGCGCGTATCCCGTCGCTGCGGCGGTCGTGGCAAATCGTACCCCCAGCCTGACGGCGATCGACTTCCCGGGGCACGACCCGATCCCGCTCATCGCCGCGGTGACGCTCGACCTTCCGACCTTCGCCGCGGACGCCTGTCCGCTCTGCGCGGCGGGGGAGCCGATCGGCGCCCCGGGGAGTGCCGGGCGCTAGGGCGTTGCGGCGAGCTCCGCGAGCGCGTCCTTGAGCTCCGCGAGCGAGACGACCCCCTCGAGGGAGCGGAGCACGCGCCCATCGCCGCCGACGGTGAAGATCCACGGCTCGATCGGAACCTGCCACGCCTCGGTGACGGCGTTCGGCTGCAGGCCGGCGCTCCCGGAGAGGGGGACGAGCCGCGTGCCGTTCCACTCCGTCTCGTAGGGCTCGACGTGGATGATGGCGACGTCGGGGTAGGCGGCGGCCGCCTCTTTGATCGTCGCGAGCGTCGGACCGCAGGCCTGCGAGACGCAGAACGCGGGCGAGGCGAAGGCGAGCATGAACGGGCGCCCCTCGGCGATCAGCGCATCGGCGGATCGCTCGTAGAGGCGCGGTTCGGGCGAGGGGTCCGTGGTGATCCCCGCCAGCCCGTGGGCGCTTGCGCCGGCCGTGGGCGTGGCGATCTTCGGCGCGAGCTGGCCGGGTCGTGGCGCGTACCCCGACGCCTTCACGGTGGCGGCGAAGCGGATGCGCACCTCTCCGCCATCGGCGTTCGTGCCGACGATCGAGAGGCCGAGGTCGCGGGTGGCGGCGGGGATCGGCGCGCCGCCGATGAAGAAGCCGCGCACCTTGTTGATCGACCAGGCGAACGTGAGCGGTGCGGTGTCGGCGAACGGCGTGCAGCCGTCGGCCGCGAGGTCATAGAGCGTGACGCCGAGGGACCACGCCGGATCGCCGACCGGGTAGCCACCCGCGTCGAGCAGGCCGAGGATCAGGCGACTGTCTCCCGCGGCGAGGTCGGAGTTCACGAGGAGCGGAACGGGTCCGGTGGAGGTCGCCTTGCCGGCGGCGGGCCACGCATCGGTGCAGCCGGTACGGGTCGCTGCGCCGGGCGAGGAACCGCCGCCGCCGCACGCCCCCGCGAAGAGGAGCGCCGCGAGGAGGGCGAGGTGGGGGAGGGGGCAACGGCGGCGGCGCATGGGTCGATGTTACCGCAGGGCTTTGCGAGAGCGCGTATCATCGGCGCATGCCGACGTTCCGCGCGCTGCTCCGCCTGCTCATCGGTGCGACCGTCGCCCTCGTCGTCGTCGGCGTGATCGTCCGTGCCACCGAATCGGGGATGGGCTGCCCCGACTGGCCGCTCTGCTACGGGCAGCTGCTCCCGCCCCTCGACGACTACAAGGCCTGGCTCGAGTGGATCCACCGCACCATCGCCGCCGGCATCGGGCTGATCGTCCTCGGCGTGGTCATCGCGGCGCTGCGCTCGTTGCGAGGGCGACCCAGCCTGCAGGGTGCGTCGCTCGCCCTCCTCGCGCTCGTCCTCTTCCAGGCGTGGCTCGGTCGGCAGACCGTGCTGGAGTCGAACTCCGGGCGCTCCGTCACCGCCCACCTGGCCACGGCGATGGCGTTCGTCGGCCTGCAGGTCTGGGTGTACGTGCGCAGCGGCTACCCGGAGCGCCTCGGCGGGATCCTCCGCGCCAAGGGCGCGGTGATCGCCCCGCTGATCGCCGCGGGGGCGACCTACGCCCTGCTCCTCTTCGGCTCGAACGTGACCGCGATGGATGCCGGGCTCATCTACCCCGACTGGCCGCTCATGGGCGGGAGCCCGTTCCCGCCGCTGACCGATGTCGCCGCCCCGCAGATCGCCCACCGCTACGCCACCGCGGTCGCCGGGCTGATCCTCGTGGCCGCCGCCTGGATCGTGCGCCGCGAGGCGGGGAGCCCGCGTCGCGTCGTGCGCCTCCTCGAGGCCGCGCTCGCCGTCTTCGCCGTCCAGTGCCTCATCGGCGCACTGCAGATCGTCACGAAACTGGCCCCCTGGACCCAGACGCTCCACGTCGCCCTGGCGACGGCGATCTGGCTCCTGGTGGCCGGCGCGGCGGCAGACGCCGTGCTCGAGGCCCGCGGCGGCCCCGGCACGGCGGGGCCGACGGGCGGCGCCGGGCGCAAGGGTGGAGCGCGGGCGATGTTCGCGGCCTACCTCGCCCTGACCAAGCCGCGGATCGTCGAGCTGCTGCTCATCACCACCGTCCCGGCGATGCTGCTCGCCGCCGGCGGCATGCCGTCGCCCTGGCTCATCCTCGCCGCGCTCGTCGGTGGCACGCTGAGCGCGGCGAGCGCCAACGTCTTCAACTGCATCGTCGACGCCGACATCGACGCGCGCATGGCGCGCACGCAGTCGCGGCCCCTGGTCTCGGGGTCGATCGGCGTCGGGGCGGCGCTCGCGTTCGCCTCGCTCCTCGGCATCGCGAGCTTCGCCTTCCTCGCGCTGACGACGACGATGGTCGCGGCCTTCCTCTCGCTCCTCGCCCTCGGCTTCTACGTGCTCGTCTACACGCTCATCCTGAAGCGCTCGACGCCCCAGAACATCGTCATCGGCGGCGCTGCCGGCGCGCTCCCGCCGGTGATCGGCTGGGCGGCGGTCACCGGCGACGTGACCCTGGTGCCGATCCTCCTCTTCGCCCTGGTCTTCTACTGGACACCGCCGCACTTCTGGGCACTCGCCCTGCGCATCGGCCCCGACTACGCCGCGGCGGGCGTGCCGATGCTCCCGGTGATGGCCGGCGCCGCGGAGACCGCGCGCCAGATCTGGCTCTACACGGTGCTGCTCGTCGCGATGAGCCTCGTCCTTTGGGCGGTTGCGGGGATGGGGCTCGTCTACCTCGCCGCCGCGCTCGTGGGCGGGGGGATCTTCCTGTTTCGCGCCTGGCGCCTGCGCGGCGAGGTCCTCGGCGAGGGGGCGCTGCGCGGCGCGACGCGTCTCTACCGCTTCTCGATCACCTACCTGACGGTGATCTTCGGGGCGATCGCGCTCGACGCGCTGCTCCCCTTCTAGCTATCGGGCGGCGCTTGCCGCCTGGCGCTCCGCCCGCCCCTCGCGGTCGAGTCGCGCCAGCCAGAACTGCACCTGTGGCCCGATGGTGAGCGCGAACCAGACCGTGCCGAAGCCGAAGGTCCCGCCGAGCAGGATCCCCACGAGGGAGACGACGATCTCGATTGCGGTACGGGCCTGCCAGATCGGCCTGCCCGTGATGCGGTGCAGCCCGGTCATCAGCCCGTCGCGCGGGCCGGGGCCGTTCCCCGAACCGATGTAGATCCCGGATCCGACGCCGACGAGCGCCGTGCCGGCGACGGCCATCGCCCCGGCGAGCAGCGGCTGCGCGGCGATCTCCGCGGCCGGCGGGAAGCCGGCGACGCGCAGCGCCGCGAGTTCCGCGTTCATCACCCAGCCGATCACGACGATGTTGCTGAGCGTGCCGAGTCCCGGCGCCTGGCGCAGCGGGATCCAGAGCAGGATGACGAAGAGGCCGCTCAGCTGCGCGGCGGTGCCGATCTCGATGCCGAGGCGGAGCCCCAGCCCCTGGTGGAGGATCTCCCAGGAGGGGAGTCCGACGCCCGCGGCGACCATCAACACGAGGCCGCTGGCGAAGACCGCCTGGCCGGCGATCGACTGCGGAAAGCGGCGGATCGCCTCCGGCGTCAGGGCGCGGGCGAGCCAGTTGCTCCGTGGGGTGGCCATGGCTACTCCTCTCGTCGGTCGGTGCCGGCGGCGGCGGCACGTTGCAGGCGGTCGGCGATGGCGCGCCCCAGCCCGATCGCAGGATAGGGTGCGGCGACGATCGCCGCCGACGGGTCGCCGCCGAGCGCTGCGTCGAGGCGGTGCAGGGCGTCGAAGAGTGTTCCGGCGGCAACCCGCTCATCGTGTGCTTGGCTGAGCGCGAGTGCGGCCACCGGCTGCAGGTTCGCCGCGGCAGCGGCCGACTGCAGGCGGGCGAGGGTCGCGGCGTCGGGGGCGAGGAGCGCGATGCGCGCGAGACGCGGCGGTGCGGCACATGCCGCCGCCAGGTCCTCGGGTGTCGCGAGCCGCACCGCCGCGCGGGGGGCGTAGTGGGCTGCGGTCATCCCAGGACCGGGGAGGGCGGTGCGCTCGTCGAGGACGGAACCTGCGACCTCGATCCCTCCGTGCGGCGCGAGCAGTTCCTCCAGTCGCTCGAGGGGCACGCCGCCCGGGCGGAGGAGGCGCGCCGTCTCGCCGCGCACGAGCGCGACGACCGTCGATTCGACCCCCACCTCCGACGCGTCCCCCGCGAGGATGGCATCGATGCGGCCATCGAGCTGCTCTAGCACGTGCTCGGCGCGCGTCGGCGAGAGGCGGCCGAAGCGGTTGGCGCTCGGCGCCGCGATCGGCACACCCGCCTCGCGGATCAGGTCGCGGGCGATGCCGAGGCGCGGCAGGCGCACGGCCACGGTCGGCAGTCCCGAGCGGACGAGCCCGGGGACGCCCTCGGCCGCCTCGGCGACGATCGTCAGCGGCCCGGGCCAGCAGGCGTTGGCGAGCAGGGCCACGCGCGGGTCCGCCAGAGCCGCGGCCGAGAGGAGCCGCGGCAGGTCGGCGCGGTCGGCGATGTGGACGATGAGCGGGTCGAAGGTGGGACGCCCCTTGGACGCGAAGACCCTCGCGACCGCCCCTGGATCGAAGGCGTTCGCGCCGAGGCCGTAGACCGTCTCGGTCGGGAAGGCGACGGTCCCGCCGTCGCGCAGCAACTGCGCGGCGCGGAGCAGATCGGGTCGGCGCTTGGCGTCGAGGCGTTCGGTCACGGTGCGGTCGTGCCCGGGGCCGCTCGATCCAGGACCAGGCTGAGCGCCGCGTGGTCCGATGGCTGGGCCCCCTTGCGCCCCTCGCGATCGACGTCGGACGAGACCAGCGGACCCGCTGCGGGGCTCGCCAGCAGGTGGTCGATGCGCATCCCCCAGCCGCGGTGGAAGGCACCGTTGCGGTAGTCCCACCAGGTGAATGGCGCGCGCTCGCCCTCGGGGGCGAGGCGGCGCGCCGTGTCGACGAGGCCCAGCTCGAGCAGCGCACCCCATGCGAGGCGCTCCTCGGGGGTCACGTGCGTCGCGCCGGCGAGCGCCGCCGGATCCCACACGTCCTCGTCGCTCGGCGCGACATTGAAGTCGCCGCCGAGGAGCAGGGCGGGATCGTGTGCAAGTGCCGCGACGCTCCAGGAGCGCAGCGCCGCGAACCAGCGGAGCTTGGCGTGCCAGTGCGGCGCACCGACCTCCCGGCCGTTCGGCGCATAGCAGCTCGCGACGCGCAACCCGGCGCAGCTGGCGCTGAGGAAGCGCGGCTCCAGCAGCAGGTTCGGCAGCGGGTCGCCGCCGGCATCGGTCGCCGAGTGCGCCGGCTCGTGGGACGCCAGGTCGTCGCGCACATCGTCGAGTCCGACCCGCGACGCGATCAACACCCCGTTGCGCCCGCCCGCGCCCCGCGCCGCCACCTCGTAGCCCCGGTCGGAGAAGAGCCCCGCGGGCACCTGCTCCGGATCGCACTTCGTCTCCTGCAGGAGCACAACGTCGGGTGTCGATGCGTCGAGCCACGCCGCGACGCGCTCGCTGCGCGCGCGGAGCCCGTTTACGTTCCAGGTGTCGATGCGCATCCGCGCCTTGGAGGTGTCGGTCGTCAGGTGCGCGGGCCGACCAGGAGCGCCCCGATCAGCCCTGCGCCATCGCCGGGGAGCACCTCGCCATCGCCGCCCGGCTCGGCTCGGAGGCCGAGCGAGGCGAGGGCGGCAGCCGCGCGCTCCAGGTCCGCCTCGGCGACGGCGAGGTGCACCTCGCCGTGCTCGCTCTCGGGTGTGCCGATGATCGACTCGATCGCAATCGAGGCCTCGGCGAGCGCGCGGGTCGCGGCGGCGAGGCTGCCGCTCCGGGGTTCGAGGCGCAGGGTGAACCAGCTGCTCATGCCGCCATCATACGGGTCGCAGCGGCCGCGCGGCGGCGCCGATCAGCGGTGCAGGTGCGCCGACGTCGCGATCGACCCTGCGCCGATTCCGGGGGTGATCGCGACCGCCACAAGGGGCGGCGTTCCCCGGCCGGCGATCTCGTAGACCACCTCGCCCGTTGCGAACCGTGCCGAGAGGAGCAGGTTGGCGTTCAGCTGCGGCTTGCGCCCGTAGCGGGCGACGCGCACGACGCTGATGCCGGCCGGGTCGTCTTGCAACTGGACGCTCGCGAGGTCGACGGAGCCGAGCGACGGGCCCGAGGCCCAGATCGTCTCGCGCGCGATCGGCACATCGAGTTCCCAGCGCAGGGGGAGTCCG
>JBEGQU010000091.1:0-6140 GCA_041180765.1 Chloroflexota bacterium | reverse complement strand
CGTCGCGTCGCGGCAGGCTCGGGGCGCGCCGTCGAGGAGGTGAGCCGCCTCGTGAAGCGCCTCGAGGAGATGCGCCTCCTCCTGCGGCGGGCGGGCGGGGTCGACCCGTCGCGCCTCGCGGCGGGCGGCGCGGGCCTCCCTGGGCGGCATGCGGGGGGGCACACGCGCCCCAAGGAGGGTCGCCGCGAGAAGAAGGCCCGCCGCAAGGGGGGGCGCCGCTAGGCGCTGGCGCCTCGGCGAGGTCGCGGCGGCGTGCCCGCAGCGGGGGGATGCGCTCCCCGTGGCGAGCGGCTACCATCTGGACGACCCCCCCGCCCAGCGGGGACCACGAGCCCCGCCGCCGGCGGGGCCCCATGGAGGAAAGAACCGGGATGAGTGTTCGCATCAGGCTGAGCCGCGTCGGCGCGACCCGCCAGCCCTCCTATCGCGTCGTCGCCACCGATCGCCGCTTCGCGCGCGATGGTCGATCACTCGAGATCCTCGGCCACTACAACCCTCGCACCGAGCCGATGACGCTCGTGCTCGACCTCGCGAAGGTCGATGCCTGGATCTCGAAGGGCGCGCAGCCCTCTGAGACCGTCGGCAAGCTGATCGCCAAGGCGCGCAGCGGCGCGACGGCGATCGGCGGCAAGACCGGTGCCAAGGCCGCCGCAAAGGGCTACACCGCACCCGGCACGCGGCCGGTCGCCGCCGTCGAGGAGACGGTGGTCGTCGCCGCCGCCGCGCCGGACGAGAGCGCCGAGGCGCCCACCGAGGTCGCCGACGTCGCCGCAGAGGCGGCCGCGGAGGCCGCCGCCGAGGCGCCCGCCCAGGCACCCGAGTCCAGCGCCCCCGACGCCGCGCCGGCGGAGGAGGCGTGATGCCCGCCGCGCAGCTCGTGGAGTACGTGGCGAAGACCCTCGCCGACAAGCCCGACGCCGTGAGCGTCGCGGTCGAGGAGGATGGCGACGCCATCATCCTCCACCTCACCGTCGACGAAGAGGACATGGGGCGCGTGATCGGGCGCAACGGCAGCATCGCCAAGGCGCTGCGCAGCCTGCTGAAGGTCGTCGCGAATCGCACCGGAGAGAACTACGTCCTCGAAATCGGCTGACGCCGTCCGCGAACTGCGCGTGGCGCAGGTGCGCGGCGTCCGCGGACTCGACGGCACGCTCCGCCTGGAGAGCCTCACCGACCGGCCCGAGCGCTGGTTTGCGCCCGGGAGCTCGCTCGTCGTCGAGGGTGCGGGCCGCACGATCACCCTGCTCGAGACATCGCCCGGTGCCCCAGGCCTCTTCGCGCGCTTCGCCGAGGTGGCGAGCCGCGCGGCGGCAGAGCGGCTGGTGGGGAGCTTCCTCTCGGGGAGCGACGCCGACCCCGCAGAGCCAGGACGCGTCTACTGGGATGACGTGATCGGTCTCGTCGTCCGCGACCGGGACGGCGCGGAGATCGGCACGGTGGTCGACTGCTACCGCGCGGGCGGGGCCGAGGTCTACCTGCTGCGCACCCCGGACGGCGGCGAGCTCGACCTGCCGGCCGTCGCGTCGGTGATCGTCGACTTCCGGCCACGCGAGGGAGTCATCACCGCCGACCTCGGCGGCTCCGAGCTCTCGGTGCGCCGCCCCCGCCTGCGCCGCTCCCCGGAGCGTGCCCGATGAGCGAGCCCCTGCTGCGCATCGACATCGTCTCGCTCTTCCCCGACATGGTCCGCGCGCCGCTCTCCGAGAGTATTCCTGCACGGGCGATCGAACGGGGACTCGCCGTCGTGAACTACCACGATCTCCGCGAGTGGGGGATCGGCAGGCATCGCGCGGTCGACGACGAGCCGTATGGCGGCGGCGCCGGGATGCTGCTGCGACCCGAGCCGCTGGTCGACGCCATCGAGGCGCTGCGAACCCCCGAGAGCCTCGTGGTCCTCTTCGACGCGGGCGGCGAGCGCCTGCGCCAGGAGCGCGTGCGCGACCTCGCCGCCCGTCGGCACCTCATCGTGCTCTGGGCCGCTACGAGGGGGTCGACGAGCGGGTCCGCGCCTACGTCGACCTCGAACTCAGCATCGGGGACTTCGTCCTCTCCGGCGGCGAGGTCGCGGCGGCGCTGCTCTGCGATGCCGTCCTGCGCCTGCTCCCGGGCGCGATCGAGGCAACCTCCCTCGAGGAGGAGTCGTTCGCGGCGGGGCTGCTGGAGTACCCGCAGTACACCCGTCCGGCGGAGTTCCGCGGCGCGACGGTGCCCGAGGTCCTGACCTCTGGGAACCACGGGGCGATCGCCGCCTGGCGGCGGGAGGCGGCTCGCCGGCGTACGGCCGCGCGGCGGCCCGACCTGCTAGAGCGGGGGGAGGGGCCGCGCCCCTAGCGAACCCGAGCCCCTGCCCGTGGGCCTGTGCTACGATTGGAGGCCGCCGCGCAGGGCACCTGCCGCGAGCACCACGGAGAACAACATGGACCTGATCCGCACGCTCACCGATAGCCAGCTCAAGGGGAACCTGCCCGAGATCAAGACCGGCGACACCGTGAAGGTGTCGGCGAAGGTCGTCGAGGGGAACCGCGAGCGAATCCAGGCGTTCGAGGGAACGGTCATGCGCCTCCGGGGCGGCGGGCTCGGGCTCACGATCACGGTCCGCCGCATTGCCTCCGGCGTAGGGGTGGAGCGCACCTTCAAGGTTCACAGCCCGCGCATCGAGAAGATCGAGGTGCTCCGCCACGGCGTGTCGCACCGTGCGCAGCTCTACTTCCTCCGCGATCGCGTCGGCAAGCGCTCCTCGCTCCGCGAGAAGCTCGGCGACGCCTCCGCGCCGGCGATGCAGAAGGGCGAGGCGCTCGCACCCGAGGCCCCGGCCGTCGAGAGCGCGCCTGTGGCATCCGAGGAGACGCCCGCCGCAGCGGGCACGGAGCAGGGCGAGGCGTGACCTCTCCGCGGCCAGCGCGCGGCCGCACCACCCCGACCAGGGCGTCTGAGATCGCCCACGGACACCCCGCACGGGCCGTGATCGGCATCGACGAGGTCGGCCTTGCGCCGCTCGCCGGTCCGGTCGTCGCCTGCGCCATCCTCATGCCGCCCGGCGACCCGATCGTCGGGGTGCGCGACTCGAAGCAGCTGGCCCCCCGTCGGCGCGAAGCGCTCGCGCTGCAGATTCGCGCCGCGGCCGAGGCGATCGGCGTGGGCGCGGCCTCCGCGCGCGAGGTGGAGCTGCTGAACCCCCGTGCCGCATCGCACCTTGCGATGCGGCGAGCGGTCGAACAGTTGCGCCGACGCGGCGGGCGCGTCGACTTCGCCCTCGTCGACGGCGCGCCGGCCCGCGAGCTGGCCTCGCTCATCGGCCCGCACGAGACGATCGTCAAGGGCGATACGAGCGTCTACCCGATCGCCTGCGCCTCGATCGTAGCCAAGGTGCTGCGCGACGGCCTCATGGCCCGGCTGGATCGGCGCTATCCCGGGTACGGCTGGTCGGCGAACGCCGGATACCCCGCCCCGCTGCACCTCGATGCGCTGGCGCGCCTCGGCGTGACGCCGCACCATCGCCGCACCTACGCGCCCGTCGCGGAGCGCCTTGCGGCGGGGGCGCCGGGCACACCGATCGCCTAGGCGCGCGGGCGATACGCCCTCGCGATACGCCCCTGCGACGCGCTCCGGCGCACGATGGGCGGATGCGCAACCTAGATCGCGTCGCACGGGGGAGGGCCGCGGAGGCGCTCGCGGCGCGGAGCCTCGAGGCGCGCGGGTGGCGGATCCACGCGCGGAACCATCGATGTGCCGGCCTCGAGGTCGATCTGCTGGCATCCGATCCACGCGGCGCGCTCGTGGCGGTGGAGGTGCGCTGCCGGCCGCGCCTGGGCGTGGCGACCCCCGCCGAGCTCCTCGGCGCGCGGACGCTCGCCGCCCTGCGGCGCCAGCGCGAGGCGATCCCCGGACTCGCGCGGGTCGACCTGCTCCTCGTGCTCGGGGGAGAGGGCCGGGAGCGGCTGCGGCTGCTGCGGGGGATCGCCGAGCCCTGCGCAGCCCGGTACGCCGCAGCCCGGTACGCCGCGGCGGCGTGCTAGCATTCCGGGGTGCCCGATCGGGCACCCCCAGCCCGCGAGGGCGGGGAACGACGCACGCGGAACACGACGCCTCGCAACGGTGGCCCCCCGGGGTCGCGACGGCGCCCCGCGGTGGCATAACCGTGAAGAGGAGCTCTATGGCCACGATCACGATGCGCGACCTCCTCGAGGTCGGAGCACACTTCGGACACCAGACGCGCCGCTGGAACCCCAAGATGGCGCCTTTCATCTACGCCCAGCGCAACGGCATCCACATCCTCGACCTCGCGAAGAGCGCGAAGCACCTGCAGCTGGCGCTCGACGCCGTGCGCGATGCTGCCGCCGCGGGCGAGATCATCCTCTTCGTGGGCACGAAGAAGCAGGCCCAGGCACCGGTGGAGGAAGAGGCGACCCGCGCCGGGATGCCCTATGTCACCAAGCGCTGGCTCGGCGGCATGCTCACGAACTTCGCGACGATCCGCAAGCGCCTGACGCTCATGGAGCAGCTCGAGGCCCGCGAGCAGGCGGGGGAGTTCGCCCTCATGTCGAAGAAGGAGGCGGCGCGCCTCGGCGACAAGCTGGAGAAGCTGCGCGGCACCCTCGGCGGCATGCGCAAGCTCCGCAAGGCGCCGGGCATGGTCTTCATCGTGGATCCGAGCCGCGAGACGCTCGCTGCCGTCGAGGCGAACAAGCTCGGCATCCCGGTCGTCGGAACCGCCGACACGAACGTTGACCCCGACCAGCTGTCGTATCCGATTCCCGTCAACGACGATGCGATCAAGTGCATCCGGCTGATCTGCGCGGCGGTCGCCGATGCGGCGATCGAGGGGGCGGCGATCCGTGCGGCGCGCCTCCCCGAGATCGAGGCACAGGAGGCCGCGGCCGCCGCCGCGGCGGCGGACGCCGCCGACATGTCGCCGATCGTCCCCGAGGCGACCGACGACCTCGTCGCGGCGCTCAGCGCGAGCGGCACGCTCAGCTTCTCGCCCGACGACGAGCCGGCACCCGGCGCGGGGCCCGCCTCGGGCGCCCCGGCGAACCAGTAGGAGGGGGCCATGGCGATCACGGCAGATGCGGTAAGGGACCTGCGCGAGCGCACGGGCGCCGGCATGATGGACTGCAAGCGCGCCCTGATGGAGGCGAACGGCGACGTCGAGAAGGCGGTGGCCGCGCTCCGCGAGGCGGGGCTCGCTGCCGCGGCGAAGAAGGCGGGGCGCGAGGCGCGCGAGGGGATCGTCTCCTCGTACATCCACACCGGGGGCCGCGTCGGGGTGCTCATCGAGGTGAACTGCGAGACGGACTTCGTCGCCCGCAACGAGCAGTTCCAGAAGCTCGTCCGCGACATCGCGATGCAGGTCGCCGGGCTCTCGCCGCTCTACGTGAGCCGAGAGCACGTGCCGGCGGACGTGGTCGCGGCAAGGCAGGCGGAGCTGGCCGCAGACGAGGCCCTGGCGAAGAAGCCCGAGGGCGTCCGTGCCCAGATCGTCGAGGGCCAGATGCGCAAGTGGTACGAGGAGGTCTGCCTCCTCGAGCAGCCATTCCGCGATTCCGGCGAGACCGTGGAGCAGCTGATCACGAACGCCATCGCCACGATCGGCGAGAACATCCGTGTCCGGCGCTTCGTGCGCTACGCGCTCGGCGAGGAGATCTAGCAGCGACATCGGGAGGGGAGTGATGGCCGCGACACGCTATCGGCGGATCTTGCTGAAGCTCTCGGGCGAGGCGCTCCTCGGCGATCTCGATTACGGCGTTGACCCGAAGGTCGTCGCCTTCGTCGCGGAGCAGGTGCGCGCGGTCCGCGACCTTGGCGTGGAGATCGGCATCGTCGTCGGCGGTGGGAACATCTTCCGCGGCATGAGCGCCGCCACCGCGACCGGGATGGATCGCGCAACGGCCGACTACATCGGGATGCTCGCCACGGCGATGAACGGCCTGGCCCTCCAGGACGCGCTCGAGCGTGCGGGGGTGCCCACGCGGGTGATGACCGCGATCGACATGAACGAGGTCGCAGAGCCGTACATCCGGCGCCGTGCGGTGCGCCACCTCGAGAAGGGGCGGGTCACCGTCTTCGTCTGTGGCACGGGCAACCCCTACTTCACGACCGACACTGCTGCCGCCCTCCGCGCGGTGGAGATCGGTGCCGAG
>JBEGQU010000090.1:0-18898 GCA_041180765.1 Chloroflexota bacterium | reverse complement strand
CAATCGGATCGGGCCAGTCGAAGCCGGCGAGCTTCGACGACGCTTCGCAGAAGCGGCGCAGCACGCGCTGGATGTCGATGCAGAACTCGCCGAGGGGCCCGATCGCGCGGATCTCGGCGGCGAGGGCATCGTCGATCACCGCGTCGGCGACCGAAACATCCCACCCGACCATCTCGACGGCGATCCCCGACTCGAAGAGGATCTGCGCCGCCTCGGGGTCGATCCAGAAGTTGAACTCGGCGAGGGGGGTGATGTTGCCCGGCAGCACGCCCGTTCCGCCCATCACCACGCAGCGCCGCACCCACGAGGCGAACTGCGGCTCTGCGCGCAGGGCCAGCGCGAGGTTCGTCAGCGGGCCGAGGGCGACGAGGTCGAGCTCGCCGGGTGCGCGGCGGAAGGCCTCGATCATCGCCTGCACGCCGTCGTGGCTCGCAGGGGTCCGCCCGGAGAGCGGCAGGCCGATGTCGCCCATGCCATCCTCGCCGTGGACGAACTGCGCCGTGGTGAACGGTCGCACGAGCGAGCGGTCGGCACCGGCGTGCACCGGGACCTTCGCCCCGGCGAGCTCCACGGTGTAGAGGGCGCACTGCACCGCCTGGGGGAGCGGCACGTTGCCCGCGACGACGGAGATTCCCACGACCTCGGCGGCCGGATGCCGCAGCGCCATGAGCAGGGCGACGGCGTCATCCGACGCGGTGTCGGTGTCGATCCAGAGGCGGCGGAGGCTGCTCATGCGCGCATCGTAGCGGGCATTAGTTGCGGCGCTCCCGCAGGGTGCGCGCATCGGCGAGCCATGGTCGGATGCCGCGGGCGAGCAGCAGGTTCTCGCGCTCCAGGTGGTGCAGCAGCAGGGCGAGGCGGTCGGTGGCGGTGGGGGCCTCGAGCAGCTCCTGGCGCTGCGCGACGGTGAGCTGGACCACGCCGCTCACCACGTGCGAGAGGCCGACCGGATCGTCGGTCCCGGTGAGGCGGTCGATCGCCGACTCCAGGAGGCGCCCTGCCTCGTCGTCGTCCATCTCCTCGTCCTCGCCCGGCTCGTCGCCCTCCTCGGTGATGCGCGTCGGACCGCTCGCGGCGTTCGAGGCGACGAGCAGGCGCTCGATCTCGCTCACCACCTCGTGCGAGAGCTCCTGCTCCTCCTCGGCGAGCGCCTCGTCGATCGCCTCCGGCGTCACCTCCCCCTGGTCGTCGCCCTCCTCCTCGTCCCCGTCGCCATCGTCCCCGGCATCGTCGCCGCGGAGCAGGTCGAGATACTCCACGAATCGATCGCTCACCTGCTCCGCGAGCTCGGCCGCGCGCAGCAGATCGGGCCCGACCTCCTCCTCGACGAGCTCCACGACGGCGCGCAGGTACGGCGCCTCGTCGTCGAGCGACGCGACGGTGAATCGGGTACCGCCGAGCACGACGAGGTCCCAGCGGCCGTCGACGTAGCGCGTCGCCTCGCGGATCTCGGCGATCGTCCCCACGTCGGCGAGTCCGTCGTCGCCGAGGCGGATGATCCCGAACGGCCGCCCCGCCTCGAGGCAGCGCTTGACCATCAGCCGATAGCGCGGCTCGAAGATGTGCAGCGGCAGGGCGACGCCGGGGAAGAGGACGAGATCGAGCGGGAAGAGCGGGAGGAGCTCCGCGTCGGGCCCGGGCCCGTCGCCGTCCAGGGCCGACTCAGTGGCTGCAGGCCGAGGCCTGACCGGCCGAGTCCGCGGTGCGGAAGCTCGAGCCGCAGCCGCAGCCGCCGACGGAGTTCGGGTTGTCGACGGTGAAGCCGGCGCCCATCAGCGAGTCGACGTAGTCGACCGACGAACCGATGACGAGCGGCACGGACTTCTCGTCGAGGTAGACGCGCACGCCGTTCGTCTCGAAGACGCGATCGTCGGGGTTGCGCGTCTCCTCGACCATCATGCCGTAGCGATACCCGCTGCAGCCGCCGGCGATGATGTAGACCCGCAGGCCGATCTCGGGGTTCGTCTCGCCCTTCGTCAGGTCCTTGAACTTGGCGGCGGCGGCGTCGGTCAGCGAGAGGGCGGGGGCCGACGGGTCGGCCGGGGCGGTGGTGGTGGGATTCTCCTGGATCGACATCTGCGCCTCCTACTCGCTCGGGTTGGCCTCGATTCTACCGCCTCGCGGCGAAGGGGGCTGCTCGCCGTCGGTGCGCTCGACGAGCAGGGCGATCCCCTGGCCGACGCCGACGCACATGGCGGCCAGCCCGTAGCGCCCGCCGCTCCGTCGCAGCTCGCGGACGAGGGTGACGAGCATCCGGGCACCCGAGGCGCCGAGCGGGTGGCCGAGGGCGATCGCGCCACCATGGACGTTCACGCGCGCCGCGTCGATGCCGAGCTCGCGGATGCAGGCGACCGCCTGGCTGGCGAACGCCTCGTTCAGCTCGACGCGATCGATCTCGCCCGCCGCGAGCCCGGTGCGGGCGAGCAGCTTGCGCACGGCGGGGATCGGGCCGATCCCCATCACCGCCGGGTCGACCCCGGCGACGGCGGTGGCGCCGATGCGCGCGTACGGGCGCAGCCCGAGCGATCGCGCGCGCTCCGCCTCGACGACGAGCAGCGCCGCGGCACCATCGTTGATCCCCGAGGCGTTCCCCGCGGTGACACTCCCGCCCTCGACGAAGGCCGGCTTCAGCCGGGCGAGGGTCGCGGAATCGGTGTCGGGGCGCGGGTGCTCGTCGCGGTCGACGACGATCGGGTCGCCACGGCGCTGCGGGATGCGCACCGGGACGATCTCCTCGGCATGGATGCCGGCGGCCGCGGCGGCCGCGGCGCGTTGCTGCGAGGCGAGCGCGAGGGCGTCCTGCTCCTCGCGCGTCACGTGCCAGCCGCCGGCGACGCGCTCCGCCGTCTCGCCGAGCGAGATCGCCGGATAGCGCTCGTCGAGGCGCGGGTTGACGAAGCGCCATCCGATCGTCGTGTCGACCAGCTCGCGGTTGCCGCGCTCGAAACCCGACTCGGGCTTGAGGGCGACGAGCGGCGCGCGGCTCATGCTCTCGACGCCACCGGCGACGATCACGTCGGCATCGCCGACGGCGATCGCGTTCGCGGCGGCCGCGACCGCCTGGAGCCCCGAGCCGCAGAGGCGGTTCACCGTCTGACCGGCGACCTCGACCGGGTAGCCGGCGACCAACAGCGCCATGCGCGCCACGTTGCGGTTGTCCTCGCCCGCCTGGTTGGCGCAGCCGAGCACCACATCGTCGATGGCGGCGGGGTCGATGCCGCTCCGGGCGACGACCGCCTCCAACACCGTCGCCGCCAGGTCGTCGGGGCGGACCGTGGCGAGGGCGCCCCCGTAGCGCCCGATCGGGGTGCGCACCGCCTCCACGATCCAGGCCTCCCGCAGGGGGCGGCCGGGTGCGGCGGAGGGGGAGATCGTGCTCGGCTGCTGCGCGTCGGCCATGCGCGGAGTCTACGCCCGCCGAGGGGTCGCCCGTCGGGGGTACGATGCCCCCATGAGCAACCTGGCCCATGCGCCGAAGGCACCGCTGCCGCCGATCCGCGCCGCCCTGGCACCCGGGCTCCCCGCCATCGACGAGCTCTTCGACTTCGCCGCAGACGCGGAGCGGCGCCTCCCCACCCTCCGCCTGCGCATCGAGGAGCGCACGGTCAGCGCCGCCGGCGAGGCGGTCAGCCGGGTCGAGGCCCTCATCGCGCGCCCGCGTGCGCGGGTCACGACCCGCGGCGCCGACGGCGGCACCGAGATCTGGGTGACCGACGGCGCACAGGTCGAGGGGCACAACATGGCGACGCGGACGGTCACCCGCCGCCCCTACCGCGCCGCACCCGAGGGCCTTGCCGATGCGGGCCTCCCGGCGGCGGCGGCGATCCCGCCGAACCTCGGCCCGTTGCCGACGCGCAGCTGGGCGACGACCTTCGTGCGCCCGCGCTCGTTCTGCACGGCGGTCCTCGGCGGCGCGACGCTCTCGGCGGTGCGCGCCGACGAGGTGCTCGGCCGCACGGCGCTGGTGTTCGAGGCGGCGGCGCCGCGCGCCGTCGGCCTCGATGGCGACCGGGCCGACTTCAGCTACCGCGTCGCCGTCGACCGCGCGACCGGGATGCTCCTCGCGGTCGCCGAGTTCCGTGGCGAATCGCTCGTGCGCAGCGCCGTCGCGACCGACCTCGAGATCGGCGCGGCGATCCCCGACAGCGCCTTCGCCGTCGAGCGACCCTCCGACGCGGTGGCGATCTACTAGTGGCCGAGGCGAGCGGCAGCGCCCGCCTCGCGCGCAGCGTCGACGAACTGGTCGCGGCGAGCGACGATCCGTCGACCATCGCCCGACTCCTCCCCGGGTGCGAGGGGTTGCACCGCATCGACGCCGAGCACATCGAGGGTCGCCTCGCCACGGAGGTCGCGGGGATCTCGGTCGCGGCGGCGGTCTCGGTGCGCCGCAGCGTCGAGCGCCTCGACGATGGCGCGACGCGGCTCCACCTGCGCCTGAAGGTCCGCCCCGACATCGGCGGCCACGCGATCGTCGCCGCCCTCGTCGACCTGCGCCCCGCGGGCGACGACCCGCGGGCGACCGATGCGACCTGGCGCAGCTCGAGCGAGCTCGACCCGATCCTCGCGGTGATGGCGGGGCAGCGAGTCGAGGCCTTCCTGCGCGCCTCGATCGAGCGCCTGATCGCCGGGCTCGCCTCCTAGGCGTTCGCCGCGACCCAGAGGGCGGCCGCCACCACGCCCCCCAGGGCGACGATCATCAGCACCCATCCGACGCGGAAGAGGGCACGCCCGCGATCGATCGGCCACCAGGCGGGCACGGAGCGCGCGATGCGCAGGGCCGCCTCGCCCATCGTGACGTAGAGCGGGATCGCACCGACGAAGAGCGGGATCTTGACGATCGGGTCTGCCCAGCGTGCGCCCAGGTTCAACGCGCTGATGACGATCGTGCCGCTGACCAGCGCGACGACGCTCAGGTAGATGAAGGTGCCGCGGAGCGGCGTCGGCGCGGTCTCCGGGACGAACGCGGGGAGGCCGTCGTCGGCGAGCGGCACCTGCTGGCGGTCGAGGACGAGCATGCCCGGCTCGTAGCGCTCGTCGATCAGCACCTCGCGGAGCAGCTCCCCCGCGTCGGGCGCCTCGTCGTCGTGGTGCGACGGACGCTGTGCCCCGCTCATCGGCGGGCGAGGAGGAATCCGGCGATCGTCAGGCCGACGCCGAGCACGCGGGCGGGCGTCACGGGGGTGACCGGCGCGCCGAAGAGGCCGAGCCCGTCGATCGCGACGGCGGCGCCGAGCGAGCCAAGGATGTAGATCAGCGTCGCCTGCGTCACGCCGAGCACCGGCACGACGGTGGCGAAACCGGTGACGATCAGCGCGCCGAAGAGGCCGCCGGTGAGCAGGAGCGGCGGCACCTCCGTCGCCACGGCGAGCGCGAAGCGCCCGCTCAGGAGCCCGAAGGCGATCAGCACCGCCAGGCCGCCGATGAACGAGATGATCGCCGCGGTGACGGGGTCCGAGCGGCGCCCGACCTCGGAGTTGACGATCGCCTGGACCGACGAGCCGACGCCGGCGGCGAAGATGAAGAGGCCGAGCGCGATCAGCTGCATCCGTCGGCCGCCCGGTTCCGGCATCGCCGGCCGGTCACTCGCCCTGGGCGCGGCTGAAGCCCTCTTCGCCGTTCCAGGAGCGGAGCTTCTCGAGGTGGAACCAGGCGCCAACCCCCGCCACGCGCGTCACCAGCGCGAGGATTGCCTCGTCCGTCACGGGCTTCCCCTTCTCCCGCGCGACGAAGCGCGAGCGGAAGAAGCCCGGGTGGTCGAAGGCCGGGGACATCTTCGGCCACACGACCGTGCCGCGCGCGGAGACGATGCGCAGCTCGAAATCCGGCCCGGCGAGCGCCGCGAGCTTGGTGCCGAACTCGGTTGGGGGCATCAGCGTCTCGACGAACACGTCGACGCCGACCACGGTCGCCGGCCCGACCTCCGCGCGGCGCGCCTCGCCGTCGGGCCAGCGCTTGTGCGGGTTGGGGGCGGTGGGGCGGGGCCGGCTTGCAGCCGCCGGCACGCTGGCCGGCCTTCGCCCCAGGTTCTCGATCACCGCATCGGTGAAACCGGTGGTGCTGACCGCCGCCTCGATATCGCCCCGCTGCTGTCGGACCACGTCCTGCGGCAGCGCCTTCCCCTCCTCGAGCGTGACGAGCACCGCGTCCTCGACGCGGTCGGCGAGGTCGAGCTCGCCGATGTGGCGCAGCATCATCGCCGCCGAGAGGACGAGCGCGGTCGGGTTGATGACGTTCTTGCCGGCGTATTTCGGCGCCGAGCCGTGGACCGCCTCGAAGATCGCCACCCCGTCGCCGTAGTTGGCGCTCGAGGCGAAGCCGAGACCGCCGATCAACCCGGAGGCGAGGTCGCTGATGATATCGCCGTGCAGGTTGGTGGCGACGATCACGTCGAACTGCGCGGGGTCTTTGACCATCTGGTGGGCGACGTTGTCGATGATCAGGTGGTTCGCCTCGATCGGCGCGTACTCCGCGGCCAGTTCCTCGCCGATCTGCTTGAACATCCCCTCGGTGAACTTGAGGATGTTCGCCTTGCTCGCGGTGGTGACGCGCTTCCGCCCTTCGCGAAGCGCCATCTCGTAGGCGAAGCGGATCACCTTCTCGGAGCCCTTGCGCGTGATGATCTTCAGCGCTTGCGCAACATCGTGCGACTGGAGGTGCTCGATCCCGCCGTACAGGTCTTCGATGTTCTCGCGCACGATCACCATGTCGACGCCCTCGCCCTTGTAGCGCGTCGGGATGCCCGGGAGCTCGCGCGCCGGGCGCACGTTGGCATACGTCTCGAAGAGCTTGCGCAGGGTGACGTTCGCGCTCTTCTCGCCGAACCCGACGGGGGTCTCGAGCGGCCCCTTGAGCGCGACGCGGGTGCGCTCGATGCTGTCGCGCGTCTCCTGCGGCACCCCCGTCTGGTCGCCCTTGATGAAGACGGCGGCGCCCGCCTCGGCCTCCTCCCAGTCGAAGGCGACGCCCGCGGCGCCGGCGGCCGCATCGAGGATCCGGCGGGCGGCGAGCGAGACCTCGGGGCCGACCCCGTCGCCGGGGATCAGGGTGATGGCGTGGCGTCGCAGGGCACTCATGCGCTCAGGATAGCGGCGCGGGGCGGGATCGGCTGCTAGATGCGCCCCGCCGCACGATCGGCGGCGATCAGGCGCCGCAGGCCGTCGACGGAGACGTCGATGACGCGGTTCACGTCGCAGGCGGCCGCTTCCGCCTCGGTCATCGGGCGCTGCTCGGGATTGCCGAGGATCAGCATCGCGCCGCCGGCGCGGGCACCGAGCGTCGCCGCGACGATGAAGAGCGTCGCCGCCTCCATCTCGGAGCAGATCGCGCCGCCGGCCATCCAGGCCTTCCAGCGACGCTGGAGGTCTTCGGCGATCGGCATGCGCTCGGGCGCGTGCTGGCCATAGAACGAGTCCTTCGACTGCGCGACGCCGAGGTGCCAGGCGTGGCCGCTCGCGCGCGCCGCCTCGCGGAGCGCGAGGGTCACGTCGAGGTCGGCGACGGCGGGGAACTCGAGTGGCAGGTAGTGGCGGCTCGTCCCCTCGTCGCGGATCGCGCCGTTGATCACGCCGATGTCGCCCGGCTTGATGTGGTGCTGCATCGACCCCGACGTGCCGACGCGGATGAACGTGTCGACGCCGAGGTCGCGCAGCTCCTCGACGGCGATCGCCGTGGACGGGCAGCCGATCCCGGTGGAGGTGCAGGCGACCGGGACGCCGTCGAGCTCGCCGGTCCAGGTGGTGTACTCGCGCCGCTGCGCGACCTTGCGCGGGTTGTCGAAGCGGCGGGCGATCACCTCGACGCGGTCCGGGTCGCCGGGCAGGAGCGCGTAGCGCCCCACCTCGCCCGCCTTCAGGCCGATGTGGTGCTTGCGGCCATCCGGCTCGGTCATCGCCATCAGCGTGCTCCCTCGAGGTACGGGGCCGCGAGCGCCGCGGCCTCCTCGCGGCTCAGGTAGCTGCTCTGCGTGCCCAGCCGCTCCACGCTCGACGAGGCGCAGGCGACGGCGAGGCGGGCGGCCGTCTCGGGTTCGAGGCCGCCCGAGAGGCCGAAGGCGAAGGCGCCGAGGAACGCGTCGCCGGCCCCCGTGGTGTCGACCGCCTTGACCTTGGGCGCGGGGATGCGGCGCACCGGCGAGCCGGGGAGCGCGATCGCCGCCCCTGCGGAGCCGAGGGTCACCACGAGGCGCACCCCGGAGCGGTCGGCGGCGGCGCGGATGTCGTCGTCGGCGCGCTCGCTGCGGGTCTCCCCGCCGAAGATCGCGCTGAACTCCGGCTCGTTCGGCGCCAGCCAGTCCGTCGCGGCGAGCAGCTCGGGGTCGATCGACGCGGCGGGGGCGGGGTTGAGCAGCGTCGTGATCCCCGCCGCCCGGGCGGCACGGAAGGCGGCGAGGGTCGTCGCCTGGGGGATCTCGAACTGCCCGACGACGATCGAGGGGCGGAACTCGGCGACCGCGGCGGCGGCCACCGCCGGGTCGGTGGCGTCGTTCGCCCCGGGGACGATGATGATGCGGTTCTTCCCCTGGCCGTCGACCCAGATCGGGGCGACGCCGCTCGAACCCTCGACGGTGCGCATCCAGGTGGTGTCGATCCCCTCGTTGGCGAAGTTCCCAAGGTGCGCCGCGCCGTAGGCGTCGTTGCCGACGGCGTTGACCATCGCGACCGGCGCGCCGAAGCGGGCCGCCATCACCGCCTGGTTGGCTCCCTTGCCGCCGAAGCCCATCTGGAAGCGCGTGCCGACGAGCGTCTCGCCCGCCTCGGGGAGGCGCGTGGCGTAGGCGATGAGGTCCATCATCGTGCTCCCCACGACGAGGATCCGCGCTGCGCCCATCTCCCCTCCCCTGCGCCGATGGCGCCCTGCCGCGGCCGTCCGGCGGCAGCCTCTGCGATGATGATGCCGCTTCGCCGCGGGGCGTGCACGCGGGGGCGCAGGGAGGGGAAACCATGCGGGAGAGTCGCATCTGGGCGAGCCCGGTCCTCGCCTCCACGCTCCCCGTGGCCGGTGCCGCGCGGCACGTCCAAATCGACGAAGAGGCGCTCCGCCGCGCCGCGGGCTGGATGGCCTACGAGGAGTTCGCCCCGGTCGGGCCCGCGCCGGCAGGCCCCTTCGACGTCGGCCCCGACCCGGCGCGGATCACCGCGATGACGATGCTCGTGAACACGCTGAACTTCGCCTTCACCGACTTCGCCACGTCGCAGAAGTTCGAGGCCGACTACCGCGGCGCGCACTATGTCGACAGCGAGGCGATGGTCGCATCGCTCCACCGCGCGATCGAAGCGGGCGAGCCGCTGCTCGACGGCGCCTGGGCGGCGCGGGCGACGCGCGCCGAACTGGCCCGCATCTTCCGCGGCAGCATCGAGATGCCGATGCTCGACGATCGGGCGCAGATCCTCAACGAGGTCGGTGCCACGCTGGTCGGGCGATACGGCGGCTCGTGGCGCGCATGGGTGGATTCCTGCGCACCGTCGCTCTATGCCGACGGCGACGGGCTGCTCGAGCGGCTCGCCGCCGAGTTCCCGCGCTTCGACGATGCGAGCGACTGGCGCGGCGAGCGGGTGCGCTTCATGAAGCTCGCGCAGCTCGGCCTCTGGTCGCTGCACCTCAACCTGTCGCGCGTCGGCGGCTCGGCGATCGAGGACCCCTGGCTCGCCACCGCCTTTGCCGACTACATCGTCCCCGTCGCGCTGCGCGTGATGGGGATCATGCACCCGTCACCGGCGCTCGCAGCCGCGATCGACGAGGGGCGCGAGGTGCCGCGCGACTCGGAGGAGGAGGTCGAGCTGCGCGCCCTCTCGATCTACGCCGTGGCGCGCCTCACCGACGAGATCAACGCCCTTCGACCCGAGCGGCTGCAGCTCGTCTCGCCGCAGGTCGACTACCGCCTCTGGAAGAGCTACCACGCCACGCACCACCCGCATCACCTGACGCGCACGGTGATGTACTGATGCGCCGGGCGCAGCGCACGCCGCGATCGCGCCACGTCGCCGCGCTCTGGATCGTCGCGGCGCTCTACGTGGTTGCCGTGGCGATCAGCAACCTGCTGATCCCGGTCTTCATCGACCTCGGCACGTTCGGCATGCTCTCCGCGGGAACGCTCACCTTCGGGGCCACCTTCACCCTGCGCGACCTCGCACACCAGTCGAGCGCCAGGGCGGGCCTGGGGCGACGGCCGATCTTCGCGATGATCGGCGTCGCCGCCGTGGTGAACATCGCCGTGGCGGCGCTGCTGGCCACCCCCGCACGCTTCCTCGTCGCCTCGTTCGGCGCGATCCTGCTCTCGGAGAGCGTCGACACCGAGATCTACCATCGCCTGCGCGACCGCTCCTGGCTGGTCCGCGTCCTCTCGAGCAACCTGGTGAGCGTGCCGCTCGACTCGATCGCCTTCACCGTCGTCGCCTTCCTCGGCGAACCGGGCTACGACCTGGTGACGATGGCGCAGATCGTGGAGGCCGACCTGCTCTTCAAGTTCGGCATCGGCGCGCTGGTCGCCGGCGCCAAGACCCTCTGGGACCGGCGCGGCGACCGGGCCTCGCTCACGGCGTAGCCCCCCAGCGGACCGGGACCGAGCGCTAGAGGCTGCTCCGCAGCAGCTTGCCCGTCGTCGGGTCGACGCTCACCAGCCGGGCGATGGCTCCCGGCGCAAGGCGCCCGAGCTCGGGGGCGCGGAGCAGGTCGGCGGGGGTGCGGGTCGCGGCGGTGAGCGCCTGTGCCAGGGGGGTGCCCGCGCCGACGAGGTTCTGCACCCCCCGGTCGACGAGCGAGACGGCCCCCGCGAGCGTGCCGTCGGCGAGCGTGGCGTGCGCCCCCTTCACCCGAACGGGCATCGCGCCGAGCATGAAGTCGCCGTCGCCGCGGCCAGCCGCGGGGCAGGCATCGGAGACGATCACCAGGCGCGGCCCGAGCAGCTGGGCGAAGAGCGCCGCCATGCGCAGGTCGACGTGCACGCCGTCGCAGATCATCTCGACCCGCGCGCGCGGATGCAGCAGCGCCGCAGCGGCGACACCTGGGGTGCGATGGTGGAGCGGATCCATCCCGTTGCACAGGTGCGTCGTCGAGGCGGCGCCGCGCCCCCAGGCGGCCGTGGCCTGCTCGAACGTGGCGGTGCTGTGGCCGACCGAGGCGACGACCCTGCGCGCCACCAGGTGGTCGATGAGCGCATCGCTCCCCTTGAGCTCCGGGGCGAGGGTCACCACGCGGATCGCCGACCAGTCGTGCTCGCGATCCTGGAGGGCGGCGAGGAGGCGCCCGCCGTCGACCAGCGCCGTGGGGTCGTGCGCCCCCTTGCGGGCGTGGGCGATTGCCGGCCCTTCCATGTGCCCGCCGAGGATGATCGCCTCGTTGGAGCCGCGGCGGGCCGCGCGGTCGGCCGACTGCTCCGCCCGGGCGGTCGCCACCGCGCGCGCCCAGATGCGCAGGCTCGGCAGCGGCAGGCTCACCGACGCGGGGACGATCGCCGCGTAGCCGTGGCGCGCCGTCTCAGCGGCGATGGAGCGCAGCGACGCGACGATGTCGCGCTCCGGGCTCTTCTGCCCGCGCGTCGCCTCGAGCAGCGCCTGCGCTCCGCGCGGCCCGAGCGCATCGTGCCCGGCGGCGCCGTGCAGGTGGATGTCGACGTAGCCCGGCGCGATCAACCCATCGACCCGCTGGGCACGGGCGGCCGCGGCACGTCGACCGGCGGGACCGGCGGCGACGATCACGCGCTCGGCGCCGCGCGACTCCATCTCGATGAGCGCATCTTCGACCACGCGCCCGTTGATGAGTGCGTCGCCGCGGATGGCCGAGCGGCGGCCGTCGCTCGGCATCAGGCCCCCTCGCGCAGGGCGGGCACCCGGTCGGCGTAGCGCGAGACGAAGCGCGCGTTCCACTCGTCGCCGCCCGGCGCGTTGCTCGACTTCCACACCGGCGTCTCGATCCCCTTGGCGTCGAGGCGCGCGAGGAGCCGCTCCAGGAAGAGGTACCAGGCGGCGGTGAAGATCATCGTGCTCGCCGCCAGCGCGCTGCTGCCATCGGGTCGCGGCAGGAGCGCATCGCCGCGCGGCACGCCCGTGTCGACGACGATCGAGGCGACATCGGCGAGCAGCTTCCCCGAGGGGTGGCGGCTCACGAGGCCCTGCGAGTGTGGCCGGCTGACGAAGGCGGCGACGACCGCGCCCGCCTCGGCGCCGGCGATCGCCGTCTCGACCGGCGCGCCGTTGATCCCCGACTGGCTGACGACGAGCAGCAGCTCGCCCGGGCGGATCCCCGCGGCGGCGACTGCGTCGCGCCCGCGCTCCGGCTCCCGCTCGAGGAGCGACGAGCGGCGCGCGCCGGTCGGCGGCAGGGTCACCGGATCCCAGAGCGGGTTCATCGCCGCGAGGCCGCCGGCGCGATGGAACGCCTCGAGCGGCACGATCGCCGAGTGGCCGGTTCCGGCGACGTGCACCACGCCGCCGGCGGCGATCGTCGCCGCCCCGGCGTCGGCGAGCGCGTCGAGTGCCGCTCCCTGCGTCGCCTCGAGCCGATCGAGCAGCCCGCGAACACCCTCCAGCCAAACGCTCATGGCGGAAGGGTAGCGCGGCGGCTCAGCGCCGGGCGAACCTGGCGTACAGCCCGTAGAAGCGGCAGGCGATGCAGATCCCCGTGATCGCCAGGAACGACTGCAGCGCCGCCACGACCGCGACGAGCGCCACCGCGATCGGGGGGAGCCCGAGGAGCCCGGCGAGGGACCCGGCGAGCAGCATGCCGCCCCCCATCCACTGCGCGAGGCGGAGGCCGATCACCGGCTCCAGCTCGTGGGGGCGGGGCGGGGCGACGATGCCCCGCGCCCGCAGGGCGCGGAACGGCGCGGCCAGCAGGCTCACGCGCAGCGCGGTCGCCGCGCTGACGAACAGCGCGATCCCGACGGCGAGCGTGAGCAGCTCGGCGACGGCGCGCGCGCCGCCCAGCTCGGCGAGCGCGGCGGCGGAGAGGAGGGCGACGCTGAGCGCTGCGCCGGAGCGCGCCCCGCGTGCATCGGTCATCTGGTCCATGGTTTCACCTCGTGTCGTTCGCGGGCCGGGCCGGCGCAGGGCGCCGGTGGTGTGCGCGAAGCGACGCGGGGCCCGTCTCGGTCGCTACGCGGCGACGAACGGGCGATGACAGATCGAGGGCTCTCCCGCGACCGAGGCGATCCGCTGCGCCGCGCTCATGCGGGCGACCCGGCGGGCGGTGTGGCGACCTCTTCGGCGGTCGGCGTGAGGCCGTGTTCGGCGAGGATCGGCGCGTACCCCTCGCGCTCGAGGCGGTGCGCCAGCTCCGGGCCGCCCGAGGCGACGATGCGGCCGCGCGCGAGCACGTGGACGAACTGCGGCTTCAGGTAGTCGAGCAGGCGCTGGTAGTGCGTGATGACCAGCACGCCGAGCTCGGGCGAGAGCATCGTGTTGACCCCCTCGGCGACGATGCGCAGGGCATCGATGTCGAGGCCGGAGTCGGTCTCGTCGAGGATCGCCATCTCGGGCTTCAGCAGCGCCATCTGGAGCATCTCCAGGCGCTTCTTCTCGCCGCCCGAGAAGCCGTCGTTGACGTAGCGGGTCATGAAGCGCTCGTCCATCTTGAGCTGCGCGAGCTTCTCCTTGACGAGCTTGCGGAACTCGCCCATGAGCATGCCGCCCTTCACCGGGTCCGACGGGTCGTACTCGGGATCGCGCTCCAGGCCGGAGCGGCGGGCGTTCATCGCCGTGCGCAGGAAGCTCGACACCGAGAGGCCCGGGATCGCCGTGGGGTACTGGAAGGCGAGGAAGAGGCCGAGGCGCGCGCGCTGGTCGGGGCTGTACTCGAGCAGGTCGTGCCCCTTCCAGGTGACGCTCCCCGAGACGATCTCGTAGCCGGGGTGCCCCATCAGGGCGTAGCTCAGCGTCGTCTTGCCCGAGCCGTTCGGCCCCATGATCGCGTGCACCTCGCCCGGCTTCACCGTGAGGGTGATGCCGTCGAGGATGTGCTTCGACGGATCGCTCGCGGGGGCGACGACGAGATCCTTGATGACCAGGTGGTTGGAGGTGTCGCTCATGCCCCTATCATCGCCGATCTTGCCCGGAACCGCAGGGGCGGGCCGAGGCCCCTCGCAATCTCCTGTGGCACCATCCCGCCATGGAAACGCACCAGCGGCGACTCCGGGCTCTCCGGCAAAACCTGCCGAGCGGGATTCGAGCACGACCCTGCACGCTGCAAGATGCCGCCCAGATCGCGACGCTCGTCAACGACGGGCGAGGTGCGATCGGCGATCCGTTCCTCGACTCAGAGGGCGATGTGCGGGAGAGCCTGTCCGACCCGTTTGTCGAGCTCGAGGTCGATGGCGTCACGGCGGAGACCGACGACGGCTCGCTCGCCGGCTATGCCCTGGCCTATCGAGTCGTCGACGGCGCCAAGCCGCGCGTCTTCCTCTTCGGTGCCACCTCGCCCCGGCACTGGGGCGAAGGCGTCGGTCGTGCGCTCCTGGCCTGGTCAAGCGACCGCGCCCGCGAGATCCTGGAACCGCACCCACTGGGGACGATCCAGGCACAGTGCGGCGACGACGACCTGCGCACCAGGCGGCTGTACGAAGCGGCGAACGGGCGCCCAATCCGGTGGTTCGAGGACTTGGAGCTCCGCTTCTCCGCCCGAGTAGCACCGACCGGCGCTGTCGCCGGCCGACTTCCAGACGGGTACGCTGCGCTGCCGCTGGCGGGGACGGAACGGGAGCTCGTCCGCCAACTCCACAACACCTGCTTCGCCGATCATTGGGGCAGTTCGGAGATGGCGCCCGAGACATGGGACCACTTCCTCGAAGAGGAGAGCAAACGACTCGACCAGAGCGAGATCGTCGTCGCCGAAGACGGAACGCTCGTCGGCTACCTCATTGCGGCGGCATTCCCCCAGGACCTCGGCACGACCGGACACGTGCTCTGGGTTGACAAACTCGGCGTGCGCCCAGGGCATCGGAGCAAGGGCATCGCGACGGCGCTCATCGAGCGTCACCTCGAGGGCGCGGCGGCTGCGGGCTACGAGGGATCGATGCTCGGCGTCGACACCGCGTCGCTCACCGGCGCGAATCTTCTCTATGGCCGCATCGGATACCGTCGCCGCCATGGCGCGGTGCGCTACATCTTCGGCGATGCAGAATTCTCCTGAGGCGCTCCCGCTCCGCGCCTAGTCGCGCAGGGGCGTCTGCGACACCTGCCGCGTGGCGGCGGCCTCGAGCGCCTCGGCCTGGCGCGCCAGCAGCCAGAGCAGGTCGGCGAGCCGGTTCATGTAGGCGAGCAGGTGGTCGCCCGGCAGGAGCCCCTCCCGGCCGAGGGTGACGCACCAGCGCTCCGCACGGCGGATGATCGTGCGCGCGAGCTCGATCGCCGCCGAGGCGCGGCTCGAGCCCGGGATCACGAAGTCCTTGGGGAAGACGATCGCCGCCTCGGTGGCGGCGAGGAGCGCGTTGATCCGCGCGAGCATGTTCGGCGAGACCTTCGTGCGCCCCTCGACGAGGCGGTCCCAGGCGTCGGGGTTGGTCGCCAGCTCGGCGCCGACGACGAAGAGGTCGCGCTGGATCGAGAGGATCGTCTCGTCGAGCGCGGCGATCCCCTCGCCCTGCACGCCGATCAGCGCCGCCCGCGCCATGCCGAGCGCGGCGGTCGCCTCGTCGACGGTGCCGTAGGCCTCGGTGCGCACGTCGTCCTTGGAGATGCGATCGCCGCCGAAGAGCAGCCCGGTGGTGCCCGCGTCGCCCTTGCCGGTCGCGACCTTGCTCGGCGGGAGCCGCAGCTCGTCGCTCACCAGGCGAGCCCGGCGTCCTTCGGGTCCCAGCGCTCGGCGAGCAGCGTGACCTTCACCGGGTGCTCGAGCACCGACTCGGCCGCCTCCTTCACCTGCGCGAGCATCGATCCCGCGTACGGGCAGAACGGGGTGGTGAGGATCATCTTCACCTCGGACTCGTGCTCGCCGACGAGCACCTGGCGGATGAGCGCCAGCTCGACGACGTTCATGCCGATCTCGGGGTCGACGACCGAACGGAGCGCGTCGAGGATCGCCAGCTCCGTGGCGCGGCGCTGCGCGTCGTGCGGCGTGGTGGCGAGCGTCTCCTCGGTCATCCGCCGACCGCCGCCGCCTCGGCCGGGGTGAGACCGGGACCCTTGAGGCTGCCGCTCGCGTCGAAGAACTCGGCGTAGTGCTCGCGGTTCGCCGCGGCGTACTCGTAGGCGCGGGCGATGCCGACGACGCGCAGCTCGGGCATCTCGGCGAGCAGCCGCGGCACGTCGTAGCCGTCGGCGCGGAGCTCGAGCAGGCGACGCACCGTGAGGCGCGTGCCGTAGAGGAACGGCTCGCCGTTCATCACCAGCGGATCGAGCATCACCCACTTGATCGTCATCGCGCGCCCGCCATCGTCAGGCCCCCTTGTAGATCGCCTTGAGGAGCGCGTTGCGCTTGCGCGTGTCGCCGCCGAGGCGCCGGTGCCACTTCAGCACGGCGATCCCCTCGCGCAGCGCCTCGTCGGCGAGTGGCTGCGCCTCGACCGGGAGCACCGCGGGGACGGCGATGCGCAGGCCCTCGTAGAGATCGGTGACGTCGTCCATCGAGATGCGGCGGCGGCGCCAGGTGGGGGTGGCGTGCTCGGTGAAGTTGCGGAGCGGAGCGACCGTGTTCGCGGCGAGGCTCTCGCCGAGCTTCTGCAGCACCACCTCGCCGTCGCGCATCAGCCTGCGGAGGCCGAGTTCGCCGAGCCGGTCGCGCAGCTCGGGGTTGCGCTCCACGGCGGCGACGAGCGCCGCGCCGGCGAGCGACTCCCAGTCGGCGGTGAGGCGCGCCGCGGCGGCGGGGAAGCCGGCGGTCTTGTCGAGCGGACGGGCACCGTGCAGGGGGTGGCTCATGGCGCGAGCGTACCACCAGCCCCCGCCTTGAGCGCCAGGATCCGCCCGTAGGCGGCGGCGAGCGTGCCGCGGGCGAGCCGCCCGGCGCGCGCCTCGGCGCAGAGCAGGTCGAACGCGGCGGCGCTCGTCTGCTCGCTCCCGGTGAGCAGCAGCAGGTCGCTCCCCGCCCGCGCGGCGGCCACGGCGAGCGCGCGCGCCGCCACGCCGCGGGCGTGCGCCGTCCCGTCGAGCGAGTCGGTGATCGTCACGCCGCGGAAGCCGAGGGTGTCGCGCAGCAGCGTCGTGGCGATGGCATGCGACCAGCCGGCCGCGGCGCGCGGGTCGTACGCGTCGTAGGCGACGTTCGATAGCATGATCGCCTGCACGCCGCCGGCGATCGCCGCGCGGAACGGGAGCAGGTCGCGCTCCAGGTCGGCGCGCGACGCGCCGACCGACGACACGAAGCGGTCGGAGTTCTGGGCGACGCGGCCGATGCCCGGGAAGTGCTTGACCGTCGCGACGACGCCCTCCGCCTGCAGGCCGAGCGCGAAGGCGGTCGCGACCGCGCCCGCCCGCGCCGGGTTCGCCGAGAGGGTGCGCCCCGCGCGGGCCATGAAGCCGCGCCCCGACGGATCGACGTCGGCGACCGGTGCGAGGTCGAGGTTGATGCCGAGCGCCCGCAGCGCTGCGCCGGTCGCTCGCCCCTCGGCGCGGGCGACGGCGACGCCGAGCCGGCCGATGGCGGGCGCACTGCGCCTGGGCGGGGCCCAGGGGATCCGCCGCACCCCGCCACCCTCCTGGTCGACGGCGATCAGCAGTCGCGGCTGGCCCCCCTCGCGCGCCGCCCCCTGCAGCTGCGCGGTGAGGCGCCGGAGCGCCGCCGCGTCGACGAGGTTGAACGAGAAGAGCACGACGCCGCCGATCTCGCCGCGCCGGATCCGGCCCAGCAGCGCCGGCGACGGCACGCGACCCTCCATGCGCACGATGAGCTTCTGGCCGACGAGCTGCTCGATCGTCGGGGGTGGGGCGACGCTCGCCGCGCCGGCGGGCGCGGCGGTGCCGACCGCGCACAGGAGTGCGGCGAGCAGGGCGCAGAGCGTGCGTGACCCGCGGCGGCGCGCGGCGGCGCGGGCCGGCGGGATCACCAGAGGTCGGTGCGGTCGCTCTTCTGCGGCGTCCGCCGGCGGTTCAGCGCATGATCCTCGTGCGCCTCGGCCGCCGTGCGCGCGCGCTCGATCGCCGCCTCGAGCGCCGACGCGCCGCCGACCAGGCCGTGCGGCGCCTCGTGGAGGTGGTCGGGGAGCCCGGCGCGCTCCTCGCGCGCCCTGCCGCGCGTCTCGCCGAGGAACGGCATGTTCAGCCGCTCGACCGCGTCGAGCGAGGCGCGCAGCACCGCCCCCTTCGCCGCGGCGACGGCGCGCACCTCGGCGGCCTCTTCGTCGGCGGAGATCTGCCGGCCGCGCAGGGGCTGCGCGATGCGCCCCACGTCGAGCCAGGCCTGGTGGTAGCGGTCCATCTGCCCCCAGGCGTCGGAGAGCAGGGCGTCGCTCGCGGCGAGCCAGGTGTTGAGCGCCGCGCGCGAGGGGGCGCGCTCGATGCGCTCGCCCTCCTCCACGAGGGCGCGGGTCTGGCGGATCAGGTCGTCGCGCTGCACGCGCGCTACCGATCGCCGCGGGCGCGATCGCTCTGGGCGAACGCGCGCAGCTCGGCGCGGCAGGCCTCGTGCGCCTTCGCCACCTGGCGCTCCAGCCAGCCGGCCATGCGCGGCGAGTCCTCGAGGGCAATGACGGGACCCCGCTCGCCGTCTTCGACGATGAAGCCGGTGGTGGTGCGGAAGTCGCCGAACCAGTTCGCCTGCAGCTGCAGCAACTCGTCGGCGACGACACGCGACTCGAACATCCAGTCGAGATGCGCGGCGTTCAGCGCGTCGACGATCGCGGCGATGCGCTCCTCGCCGCCGCGCGGACGCACGAGCAGGATCGACGCGACGCGCAGCGTCGTGAAGGGAGATCGCGCCTCGGCGACGACGGGTGGACGCGGAAGATCAGTCAAGCGAACGAGGCGGGTTAACT
>JBEGQU010000089.1:0-8499 GCA_041180765.1 Chloroflexota bacterium | reverse complement strand
TCACGATCGCCGGCGAGACCTTCTCGGCCACGCGGACGATCGCCGATTGCTCGGAGACGAGGGTCTGCCGGATCTGCGTCGTCAGGTCGCCGCCGAGCTGGTCGAACCCGCCGAGGAGCGCAACCGTCGCCCCCGCACCGCCCGCGGCACCGGCGGCGAGGGAGATCGCGAGGAGGCCGACGGTGCTGCGGTCGCGCAGGCGACCGAGCGCGGCGCCGGTCGGCCGGCGCCGCGGCGCCGGCGCCACGGCCTCCTCGGCAGCCCAGGGCGCGGCGTCGGCCGGTTCCGGCTCGAAGCGCGTCGGTTCGCGGTCTCCCGCGGCGGATCCCCTCGTCGTCATGGTCGGTGCTCCTCTCCCTGTGTCGGGTGCGTCGGCGATCCGGCAGGCGGTTCTGCATCCGCTTGGCCGTCCGCCTGCTCAACCGTAGAGGATGGCGGCTCGGCTTGAAGGACGCGCCGAAGGCGCAGTGAAGTTTTCGCAACCTCGCCCAGGAGCGCCGCAGCGCGGCGCCCCACGCTCACGAGCGAGGCGCTCGCCTGGCTCGGCGGCGGTTCGCTCGGCTCCGCGCTCGTCGCCTCCGGGTCGATGGGCAGCGTCAGCGTGAAGGTGGTCCCGGTGCCGACGAGGCTCTCGACCACGATGCGCCCGGCGTGCATGTCGACGATCGACTTGACGATCGAGAGCCCGAGCCCGGATCCGGTGGCGCGGGCCGCGGTTCCCGCCGCGGCCAGTCCCTCCGTGCCGCGGTAGAAGCGGTCGAAGATCCTCGGCAGCTCGTCTGGGGAGATTCCCACGCCGCTGTCGCGCACGACGATGCGTGCGGCGCCGGTCGCCAGCGGCTGCACCTCGATCGCCACGATGCCGCCGCGCGGCGTGAATTTCAGCGCGTTCGCGACGAGGTTCGACACCGCCTGCCCGACGAGCGCCGCGTCGTGCCGCACCATCACGCGGCGCGCCGGAAGCCGCTCCTCCACCGCGACGCCGCGACGCCGCGCCGCGACGGCCGCCTGCTCGATCGCCGCCCGGACGCTGGCGCGCAGGTCGGCGAGCACGAAGACCGGTCGCGCGATCCCCGCATCGAAGCGCGAGAGCTCGAGGATGTTCGCCGTGAGCGCATCCATGCGCTCGAGCTGGCGGCCCGCCTCGTCGAGCAGTCGCTTGCGGGTCGCCTCGTCGGCGGTGCCCGCGTCGGCGAGCAGGTCGACGAAGGCGCGCAGCGCCGCGAGCGGGGTGCGCAGCTCGTGGGACACGTCGGCGAGGTGCTCCTGGCCGCGGTCGCGCTCGCGGCGCAGGGCCCGCACCGTCGCCTCGAGCCGGCTCGCCATGAGATTGAACTTCTCGAGCAGCGCCTTCATCTCGTCGTTTGCGGCGATCTCCGGGCCGGTCGGCACGCGCACGGAGAGGTCGCCGTCGCCGATCGCGGTGGCGGCCGCGGCGAGCATCCCGACGGGACGGGCGAAACGGCGGGCCGAGAGCGCGGCGAGGCCGATCGCGAGGCCCATGGCGGCGAGGCCGATCAGGATGACGAGGTTGGTCACCTCGCGGAGGCGCGAGACGCGGGTCGTGAGCGGCGACTCGAGGCGCACCTCGACCGCGCCGACCAGGGTCGACCCGCCGAAGGTGGCGACCTGCGGGTCGACGAGCACGCCCGCGCGTGCCTCGTCGGCCGTCGCCTCGATCCCCTCCGAGCTGATCAGGAACTCCCCGTCGGGGATCGCCTGGAAGCTCTCCTTGTCGGCATCCCAGGCGCCGAAGGTGATGCGCACGTCGGCGCGGGCGATCGTCGTCGCCAGGACCTGCAGCTCCGGGTTCTGCAGCGAGAAGCGATTGCGCACCGCGCGCGCCAGCGTGCCGTTGCTGCGCACGACCGCGCCGCCCGCCGCCGCGTCGAGCGCCACGCTCCGCACCACCGCGACCACCGCCTCGCGTCGCGCGGTCAGCAGCGCGACCTCCTGGGCGCGCAGCTCGCGGTCGATCCCGCGCACCACGAGGACACCGGAGAGGGTGAGCGCCGCTGCGACCGTTCCGAGGAAGGCGACGGTGAGGCGCGCGCGGAGGCCGCGCGGCGGCACGTCGAAGAGGCGCCGCAGGGCGCGGTCGACGGGGGAGATCAGCTGCCGCCCCGTTCGTCGCGTCCCTGTCGCTCGCCGCGATCGGCGAACGAGTAGCCCACCCCGCGGACCGTGGTGATGAAGCGGGGTGCGGCCTCTCCGGGCTCGATCTTCTCCCGCAGGTGGCTGACGTGGACGTTGATCGTCTTCTCGTCGCCCGCGAGCGCGGCGTCGTAGTCGCGAACGCGCTCCAGCAGGTCGCGGCGGCTGAAGACCCGCCCCGGCTTCTCGGCCATGATTCGCAGCAGCTCGAACTCGGTCGGGGTGAGGGAGATGCGCGTGCCGCCACGAGTGACCCTGCGGCGGTCGAGGTCGATGACCAGGTCCTCGGCGCGGATCACCCGTCCACCGAGGGCATCGGCGAGCTCGCCGTAGGCGCGGCGCAGCTGCGACTTCACGCGCGTGAGCAGCTCGCGCACCCGGAACGGCTTGGTCATGTAGTCGTCGGCACCGAGCTCCAGGCCGAGGATCGTGTCGACCTCCTCGTCGCGGGCGGTGAGGATGATCACGGGGGCCTTCGAGCCGCCGGCGCGCAGGCGCCGCAACAGCTCGAAGCCGTCCATGCCCGGGAGGCGGACGTCGAGGATCAGCAGGTCCGGGGCCTCGGCGAGCCCCAGCTCCAGGCCGCGGTCGCCGCTCCCTGCGACGAGCGTCGTGTAGCCCTCCCCCTTGAGGGCCACCTCGAGGGCAAGGGCGACCGCGGGATCGTCTTCGACGACGAGGATGGTTCCAGACATGCCGACGATGCTACACCCGCGGCGGGGCTATCCTTACCCATCCGATGAGCGCAACCTCCGCATCCAAGGGCGACGCCGCGCTGCCCCCGCTCGCGATCAAGGAGCGCGGCAAGGCGCTCCTCACCCGCGCGAGCCTCAACAAGGACACCGCCTTCTCGCCGGAGGAGCGCCGGTTGCTCGGCCTCGACGGCCTGCTCCCGCCGTCGACGCTCATCCTCGAGGAGCAGGTGGCCGTCGAACTCCAGAAGATCCGCCGCAAGCAGGATCCGCTCGAGCGCTACATCGGGCTCGCCGCGCTCCAGGATCGCAACGAGACCCTCTTCCACCGGCTCCTCGCCGACAACGTCGAGGAGTTCCTGCCGATCGTGTACACGCCCACGGTCGGCGAGGCCTGCAAGCGCTGGAGCCAGATCTGGCGCCGCCCGCGCGGCGCCTGGATCACCCCCGACGACGTGCAGCGCATCCCCGAGCTGCTGCGCAACGCGATGAACGGCGCGGATGCGCGGCTGATCGTCGTGACCGACAACGAACGCATCCTCGGCCTCGGCGACCTCGGCGTCGGCGGGATGGGGATCCCGATCGGCAAGCTCGCCCTCTACACCGCCGCGGCGGGGATCCACCCCACCTGGTCGCTCCCCGTCTCGCTCGACGTGGGCACGAACAACCAGGAGCTGCTCGAGGACCCGGCCTACCTCGGCTGGCGGCATCCGCGGCTCCGCGGCGCGGCGTACGACGACTTCATCGCGGCATTCGTGCGCGGCGTCGAGGCGGCCGCCCCGGGGTGCGTCATCCAGTGGGAGGACTTCAAGCAGGAGAACGCGATCGCGATCCTCGAGCGCTACCGCGAGGACGTGCCGTCGTTCAACGACGACATCCAGGGGACGGGAGCCGTCGCGCTGGCCGGCATCATCGCCGCGCTCGCCGCGGGCGGCGGGACGGGGAGCGGCAGCCTTCGCGACCAGCGCATCCTCTTCTATGGCGCCGGCGCGGCGACGCTCGGGATCACCCGCCTCCTGCGCCGCGCCGGCTCCGGACCGATCGTCGCCATCGACTCGCACGGCCTGGTCCACGCCGGGCGCGGGGATCTCACCGACGGCAAGGCGGAACTCGCCACCTACGCCGAGGAGTTCGCCGCCCTCGGCCTCGACGGCGTCCTCGCCGCCCCGCTGGCCGACGTGGTCCGCGCCTTCCGGCCGACGATCCTCATCGGCACGAGCGGCCAGGCGGGCGCCTTCACCGAGGCGGCGGTCCGGGCGATGGGCGAGGTGAGTGCGCGGCCGCTGATCTGGCCGCTCTCGAATCCCACCTCCTGCGCCGAGGCGACCGCCGCCGACCTGATGGCCTGGAGCGGCGGCCGGGCGATCGTCGCGTCGGGCTCGCCGTTCGAGCCCGTGATCGTCGACGGACGGCCGCGCATCATCAGCCAGGCGAACAACGTGTACATCTTCCCGGGCGTCGGGCTGGCGGCGGTCGCCGGTCACCTGCGCGCGATCCCCGACGAGGCGTTCGTCGCCGCCGCGACGGCGCTCGCGGCGCTCGCACCGCGCGACGGCGCGGCGCTCTATCCGAAGCTCGCCGACCTGCGCGCGGTCAGCCGCACGATCGCCCTCGCCGTCTTGGCGGCTGGCGCCGCCGAGGGGTGGGGCCCCGACCTCGCGCCCGAGCGTGCCGCCGAGGCGGTCGATGCCGTGATGTGGCGCCCGGCCTACCGGCCCTACGTGCCCGCCTAGCCGCGCGATAGACTGGGCGCCGACAGGGGGTGCCGATCGGGCACCCTGCGCCGCCACCAGGGGGGATTTGATGCGGATCGGAGTCCTGCGCGAGACACTGCCCGGCGAACGGCGCGTCGCCCTCGTCCCCGACGCCGTCGCCAAGCTGGTCGCGGGCGGCCACGCGATCGTCGTCGAGCGCGGCGCCGGCGCCGCCGCCGGCTTCCCCGACGCGCTCTACGAGAAGGCGGGGGCGACGCTCGTCGCCGACGCCGCGGCGGTCGCCGCCGCGGGTCCCGAGGTCGTCGTCAAGGTGCGCAAGCCCTCCGTTGCCGAGGCCGGTGCCCTCCCGCAGGGGGCGGCGCTCATCGCCCTGCTCACCCCCGGCGCCAACGAGGAGCTGCTCCCCGCGCTCGCGTCGCGCAAGGTGACGGCGCTCGCCCTCGAGCTCGTCCCCCGGATCACGCGCGCCCAGTCGATGGATGTCCTCTCGTCGCAGAGCGGCGTCGCCGGCTACAAGGCCGCGCTCATCGGCGCGGCGGCACTCGACAAGTTCCTGCCGATGCTCACCACCGCCGCCGGGTCGATCGCCCCGGCGAAGGCCTTCATCCTCGGCGCCGGCGTGGCCGGGTTGCAGGCGATCGCCACCGCGCGCCGCCTCGGCGCCGTCGTGAGCGGCTTCGATGTGCGTTCAGCGGCCGGGGAGCAGGTGCGCTCGCTCGGCGCGCAGTTCGTCGAGCCAGCAGCCAAGGCCGAGGGGACGGGCGGCTACGCGCGCGCCCAGACCGACGACGAGGCGGCGCGGAACGCCGCGATCATCGCCGACCACATCAAGTCGCAGGACCTGGTGATCACCACCGCGCTGATCCCCGGGCGCAAGGCGCCGGTTCTCGTCACCGATGCGATGCTCTCCACGATGCGCCCCGGGTCCGTGGTCGTCGACCTCGCCGCCGAGTCGGGCGGCAACGTCGAGGGATCGCGCCCGGGCGAGACGGTCCTGCTGCACGGCGTGAACGTGGTCGGCGCGGCGAACGTCCCGGCGTCGGTTCCCTTCCACGCCTCGCAGATGTTCTCGACGAACGTCCGCACGCTCCTGCAGCACCTCAGCGGCGAGGGCGGGGCGCTGAAGATCGACGCCGCCGACGAGGTGGCCGGTCCGATGATCGTCGTGAACGCCGGCGAGCCGGTCGCGAAGAAGTAGGGGGAGAGATGGGCACTGCGATCCTCACCGCCATCGGCGCCGCGGCGGCGCTCACCACCCTCGCGACGGGGGCGAGCACCGATTCGACCACCCTGGTCGACATGCAGATCGTCGAGATCTACGTCTTCCTGCTCGCCGCCTTCACCGGCTACCAGATCATCACCAAGGTGCCGCCGCTGCTGCACACGCCGCTGATGGCGGCGACCAACGCCATCTCGGCGATCAGCCTCGTGGCGAGCATCGTCATCGCCGGGGCCGAACGGCCGCTCTTCATCAACATCATGGGCGCCGTCGCCGTCGCCGCCGCGACGATCAACGTCGTCGGCGGGTTCGTGATCACCGATCGCATGCTCCGCATGTTCAAGAAGACGGAGGCGCCGAAGTGATCGACCAGCAGATCGGCGCCCTCCTCGTCCAGGCCGCCTACCTCGGGGCCTCGGCGGCGTTCATCCTCGGGCTGCGTGGGCTGACCAGGCCCGACACCGCGCGGCGCGGCATGCAGCTCGCCGCCCTGGGCATGGCCCTGGCGATCGTCGGCACGCTCGTCAACCACGAGATCGTGAGCTACCAGTTCATCCTCGTCGGCCTGGTCGTCGGCACGGCGATCGGCCTGCCGATGGGCCTCCTGGTGCCGATGACCGCGATGCCCCAGCGCATCGCGGTGAGCCACATGTTCGGCGCCCTCGCCGTCACCCTCGTCGGTGCCGCGGAGTTCCTCCACTACCGCGAGATCGCCGGCGGGCCGGGTGCGGTGAAGATGGTCGCCCTCGGCTTCGAGACGCTCTTCGGCGCCCTGACGATCACCGGCTCGTTCATGGCCTTCGGCAAGCTCCAGGGGATCATCCCGGGCCGGCCGATCACCTTCCCGGGGCAGAAGGTCGTCAACGCCGCCATCTTCCTCGGCGCGCTCGGGCTCTACGTCGCGCTCGTCCTCACCCAGTCGGGGGGCTCGGCCGGCGATGCGGGCGTGGTGATGTTCGCCGCCATGACGCTCCTCGCCTTGGTCATCGGCGTGACCCTCGTGCTGCCGATCGGCGGCGCCGACATGCCGGTGGTCGTCTCGCTCCTCAATTCCTACGCGGGCCTCGCGGCGAGCGCGACCGGCTTCGCCATCGGGAACAACATCCTCATCGTCGCGGGCGCCCTCGATGGCGCCAGCGGCTTCATCCTGTCGATCCTCATGTCGAAGGCGATGAACCGATCGTTCGCCAACGTGCTCTTCGGCGCCTTCGGCGGCGAGAAGGCCGCGGCCTCGGCGAAGAGCGCCGAGGGCCTCACGACGCGTTCCGTCACCCCCGAGGATGCGGCGATGCGCATCGGCTACGCGCGCAACGTGATCATCGTGCCGGGCTACGGCATGGCGGTCGCGCAGGCGCAGCACGCCGTGCGCGAGCTCGCCGAGCTGATCGAGAAGCGCGGGGGCCGCGTGCGCTTCGCCATCCACCCCGTCGCCGGGCGCATGCCTGGGCACATGAACGTGCTCCTCGCCGAGGCGAACGTCCCCTACGACCACCTGTTCGACCTCGAGGAGATCAACGAAGAGTTCCACGCCTGCGACGTGGCGCTGGTGATCGGCGCGAACGACGTGACCAACCCGGCCGCCAAGAACGATCCCGGATCGCCGATCTACGGCATGCCGATCCTCAACGTGCAGGATGCGGAGCAGGTGATCGTCGTGAAGCGCGGCATGGCGACCGGCTTCGCCGGCATCGAGAACGAGCTCTTCTACCTCGACAAGACCTCGATGCTCTTCGGCGACGCCAAGGGCGTCCTCTCGCAGGTGGTCGCCGAGGTCAAGGGGCTCTAGCCCCGCCAGATCGATGACCCGGGGCACGGCGCGCCTCTCCTGGCTGATCGCCGGGTTCATCGCCGCCCTCACCGCGGCGAGCTGGTCGGGCGCCGGGTCGGGGGCGACGTTCACCATCCACTGGGGTCCTGACGGGACCGCCGACGGCTTCGCCGGCCGCGAGGCGCTCCTCTTTGTGCCGCTGATCGGCGTCGCCGTCGCGGCCCTGGTCGCCCTGGCGATCCGCTTCGATCCACGTCGCGACAACATCGTGCGCAGCGCCCGCGCGGTGGGCGTCAGCGTGGCGGCGATCCTGGCGCTGCTGGCGGCGGTGCAGTTGGCAATCGCCGCGAGCGGCTACGGGATCTTCGTGCCGATGGATCGCCTCGCCCCCGTCGCGATCGGCGCGCTGATCGCCGTCATCGGCAGCGTGATGCCGCAGATCCGCCGCAACTACACCGTCGGCGTGCGCCTGCCGTGGACGATCGAGTCGGAGGCGGCATGGGACGCCGCCCACCGCGTCGCCGGCCGCGCCTGGCTCGCCACCGGTACGGCGACGGTGCTCGTCGGCGCGGTGATCGGTGGTGCGCCGGCGATCGCCGTGCTGCTGCTCGGCCTCGTCGGCAGCCTGCCGGGGGTCGCGTTCGTCGCCTATCGCACCTGGCGCGGCGATCCCCGCCGCGCGCGCGAGGGTGGCCGCTAGGAGCTGGTCGTGGCGCTAGGCGAGTCGCTCGGCGAGGCGCTCTCGGTTGCGCTCGGCGAGGGCGACGATTCGCCGCTGGGGCCGGGATCGGGCGAGAGCGACGGACTCGGCAGCACGTAGCCGTCTGGTAGCGTGAGCCCGCCGCAGCCTGGGCCGATCAGGCGCTCGCCGCCGTGCTGGCGGTTCCAGAGGAAGATGCGCGGCACCTGCCCGCTGCAGGCGATCTCGTACGCGAGGTCCGGGCCGACGTA
>JBEGQU010000088.1:0-6129 GCA_041180765.1 Chloroflexota bacterium | reverse complement strand
TCGTGCCTCGGAGAGCGCCTACCTCGCGCTGATGGACAAGGCGACCTCCGTCGCCGACATCCTCGCCGTGCAGGCGGAGCTCACCCGCGTGCGCGGCGACATCGAGTCGTACGAGGCGCAGCGCGCGCAGCTCGCCGATCTGGTGGCGATGACCTCGGTCACCGTTCGCCTCGCCGAGACCGCCTCGCCGCTCGTCGGGGGCTTCGACCTCGGCAGGGAGTTCAACGCCGCGCTGGCGAACCTCGTCTCGATCGCGCGCGGCGCGATCGTCGCGGGGTTGAACCTGTTCGTCGTCGCGCTGCCGATCGCGCTCGTGGGCGCGCTGCTCGGCGGCCTGATCGGTCGGGCGGCACCCTCGTTCGGGCGCCTGCTCGTCCGCCTCGTCGGCATCGGCTCCTCGCCCGCGACCGCGCGCCGGCGACCGCGTCGCTAGTCGCTCGCCGCGGAGGCTGCGGAACCCCGCGCTAGGGGGCGCCGACCGAGAGGGCGATGATCGCGACGGTCAAGAGGCCGATGGCGACGCCCAGGAGGCCGGCGCCCCAGGCGCGCCAGTCGGGAGCGCCGAGCGGCGCCGCGCCGTGTCCGTCGTGCCCGTCGCCGTGACCGGTCGCTGCGTGGTCGTCCATGCGGCGTAGTATCCCAGACGATGAGAATCGCGCTGGGCGAGGGCTTCGAGCTGGTCGGCATCGAGACCGCCGATGAGCTACGGCTCGCGCCGCCCTGCGCGCGCGCCGATGCCGATCATGTGACCTGCACCTGGTGGGAGGATGCCGACCGCGGCGCCAAGGTCGCCGCCGCCCCGGCGGCCCCGTCGGTCGCGCGCGCGACGGCGCCCGCCGGCGGCAGGGGCGCCCTCGCCGCCTTCCTCGGCGTCGACGAGGAGACGGCGCCCGCCTACAACCCCTTCGCCCCCGAGGCGCCGACGCGTGAGGAGGCGCTGCGGGATGCCGCAGCCGCCCCCGGCCAGCCGCCGAAGCTCCGGCTCCTGACGCGGCAGCTGCCCGTGAGCGGGCCGATGGGCTGGATCCTCTTGGCGGAGGGGCGGGCCGTCGCCTACTGCCAGGCGGGACCGATCTCCGCCTTTCCCCGCGCCCAGCGCCTGCGCGATCGCTACCCCGACCTGCCCGACACGCCGCCCCCCGCCGTCGTGACCTGCATCTCGGTCGTCCCGGAGGCGCGCGGCCGCGCCCTGGGCAGCGCCCTCGTCGGGGGCGTCCTCGCGCGCCTGGGTGCGGCGGGCTTCGCCGCGGCGGAGGCGTACCCCGAGGAGCCGGAGAGCGCCCCGGATGCCGATGCCACGTCGGCGGCGACGCGCCGCTTCTGGGAGCGCCTCGGGTTCCGCGTCGCGGCAACCGGCCCCGATGGCCGATGGCCGGTGATGCGACGCGACCTGGCCTAGCGGCAACGCCCCTCGCCGTGATCCCCCTGCGCCACGAGATCGTCGCGAACGTCAGCGAGGGGCGCGACCCCGCGCTGCTCGAGCGCCTCGCCGACGCCATCGGCTCCGTGCCCGGGGCCGTCCTCCTCGATCGGCACGCCGACGTCGACCACGATCGCTGCGTGCTCACCTACGTCGGCGACGATGTGGCGCTCGTCGGGGCGACGATCGCGCTCGCGCGCGTCGCCATGGCCTCGATCGACCTCCGCGCGCCGGGGAAGCACGGGGCGGCGGCGGGGGTACACCCGCGGATCGGTGCACTCGACGTGGTGCCCGTCGTGCCGATCGGTCCCGACGCGACGATCGAGAGCGCCGCGGCGCTGGCCCGGACGATCGCGGGGCGACTCGGCGAGCTCGGCCTGTCGGTCCACCGCTACGCCGCCATCGCGCGCAGCGCCGAGCGGCGCTCCCTGCCGAACATCCGCCGCGGCGGGTTCGAGGGCCTGGTCGCCGCGCAGGCGACCGCCGCCGGCGCGCCCGACGACGGTCCGGCGCTGCCGCACGAGCGGGCCGGGGCGGTGGCGGTCGGTGCGCGCCCGGCGATGGTCGCCTGGAACGTCGAGCTGGCCGGCGCCCCGCTCCCCGCGCAGCTGCGTGCCGCGCGTGCCATCGCCGCGTCGATCCGCGGATCGGCGCCCGGTGGCGTTGCGGGATTGCAGGCGCTCGGCTTCCCGCTCGCGAGCCGCGGCTGCGCGCAGGTGTCGATGAACCTCCACGAGGCCGCCGCGGCCGCCAAGCGCGGCGACACGCTCCATGCGATCCGCGCGCGCATCGGCGCGCTCGCCGCCCGGCACGGGGTGCGCATCGGCGAGACGGAGATCGTCGGCCTGCTCCCCGAGGCGCTCCTCGCCGCCGGCGGCGAGGCGGCGGCGCTCGCGATCAGGGGCGGATGGGAACGCGCGTCGCTCGAGCGACGCGCCGCTGCCGCCGGGCGGCGCTAGACGAGGAGGAGCAGCGCGAGGGCAAGCGGCAGGATCGTCGCCGGGATCAGGCAGCCGCACCCGCCCCGTGGCCGGCCCCCCGGAGCAGCGCGCCGACGGCCGTTGGCGTTCTCGCTCAGTAGGGCGAAGAGGATGAACTCGTCTGTGAGCGAGCCGTTGTGGTTGAGATCGAGCGGCCCGGCATCGTGGCCGGCATCGCCGCCGCCGAACCCGTCGTCGCCCCCGAAGTCACCCGATCCATCGAGATCCATGACCGCATCTCACCACGCAACCGTGCCAGCTTCCTGGCGCGTTGCGGCGGCAGCGGGGCTAGAGGCCGAGCGACCCGGATGCGGGCGAGCCGTCGCCGCCGAACCCTTCGGCACGCGCCTCGAGCACGATGGTCGTCGTCTCCTCGGGGAGGCCCGAGATGCTGACGCTCAGCTTCTGCAGCGCCTCGGGAACCGCCGCGAGGCCCTCCTCCTTGCAGAAGGCCTTGATCGCCGCGTTCGCCTTGTTCGACTCGCTGGCGACGGGCATCGGGATGACGATCTTCGGCTCGAGCTGGCTGATCAGCGCCGACGCCGCCGCGGGCGAGAGGCCGCCGCCGACCGGGACGAGGAGCACGTCTGCGCCCGGCAGCTCCTTCAGCTGTTCGGCGCCGAGCCCCTCGGCATGGTCGCCGAGGTGGACGACGTGGACGCCGTCGATCTCGGCGCAGAAGACGGTGTTGTGGCGCGCAGCGGCGCCGCGGTGCCCGTCGCGGTAGCTGCGCACGCCGGTGATCAGCACGGACTTCACCTCGTATTCGCCGGGGCCCTCCAGGATCACCGCGCCGTCGAGGCTCGTGGCGATCGGGGTGCGCTGGTCGCGCGGCGCGAGGCGCCCCTTCACCCGCGAGAGCGGCGCGTCATCCGGGTGGCTGAGGGTGACGATGTCGGCGCTCATGCCCCGGCCGGTGGGCCCCACGATCGAGGTATAGGGGTCGTAGGCGATCGTCGCCTCGCGGCCGCGGATCCGGAGGCAGGTGCGCCCGTAGTAGGTGATCTCCATGGGGGTCATTCTCCCACGGGCGTCGCGACGGCGCCGTTATCGAGCGGCGATCGCGGGGGTGCCGCGAGGGGAGGTTGACCGGGCGGGCCCGATGCCCATTGGTCCCGCCCGGTCGGGAGGTCGGATCGACGGAGGGAGGTCCGCGATCCAGTGCCAATCTTGGGGCGGCAGGGTGAATCCACCGCTGCGAGGGGGGTGAAGAAGTCGCAATCCTGGCCGGGGGGCCCGCTACATCTCCGCGGGGGCCGAGATCCCGAGCAGGCGCAGGGCGGCGGCCAGCCCCGCCGCGGCGGCGGAGACGACGCGCAGGCGCTGCGCCGACCGCTCCGGGGCGGCGGCGTCCACGACCTTGGCGTCGCGGTAGAACGCGGAGAAGGCGGTCGCGAGCTCGGTGGCGTAGGCGGTCACCCCCTGCGTCTCGTGGTGTGCTGCGGCGTCCTCCACCACCTCGGGGAGGCGCACGATCGTCCGCGCCAGGCGCGCCTCGGGCGAGGCCGGGTCGGCCAGCGCCCCGTCGAGCGACGGGGCGGGGGCGATCCCCTCTGCCGCCGCCTTGCGCAGGATCGACTGCATCCGCGCATGGGCGTACTGGGCGTAGTAGACGGGATTCTCGCTCTCCTGGGCCTTCGCCGCCTCGATGTCGAAGTCGATCGCCGTGCTCGCGCTGCGGCTCGCGAAGTACCAGCGGGCCGAGTCGACGCCGATCTCCGCGAGCAGCTCGTCGAGGGTGATGAACGTCCCGGCGCGCTTGGACATGCTCGTCTCGACGCCGTCGCGCAGGAACCTGACCCAGGCGACGAGCAGCATCTCGACCCGCGACTTGTCGTAGCCCATCGCCTCGGCGGCGTTGCGCACCCGCGCGACCGTCCCGTGGTGGTCCTGGCCCCAGACGTAGATCAGGTGGTCGTGGCCACGGCCGAACTTGTCCTCGAGGTAGCCGAGGTCGGAGGCGAAGTAGGTGAAGGCGCCGTTCGACTTGCGGATCACGCGGTCCTTGTCGTCGCCGAGTTCCGTGCTCTTGAACCAGAGCGCGCCATCGCGCTCTTCGAGCCAGCCGCCGGCGCGCAGCCGTTCGATCGCCTGGTCGACGAGCCCTCGCTCGTAGAGCGATCCCTCCGATCGCCAGACGTCGAACTCCACGCCGAGCGCCGCGAGCGACGATTCGATGCCGTCGCGCACGCGCGCCGATGCCCAGCGCCCGATGATCGCAACCTCGTCGGCGTTCGGGTCTGTGACGCCCGATCCCGCAGCATCGGCGGCCCGCGCGGCGGTATCGGCCGGGATTGCCGCCGCGAGTTCGGCGACGTAATCGCCCCGATAGCCATCGTCGGCCACCGGCCTGCCGTCGCGCAGCGCGATGACGCTCTCGCCCAGGCGCCGCACCTGCTCGCCGAAGTCGTTGAAGTAGTACTCGCGCGTCACGCGCTGGCCCGCGGCCTCGAGCACGCGGGCGAGGAGGTCGCCCACGAACGCGCCGCGCGCGTTGCCGATGGTGAGGGGCCCGGTCGGGTTGGCCGAGACGAACTCGATGTTGGTGCGCTTTGGCGCGTCGGACTCGGCGAGGTGGCCCCATGCGGCGGGCTGCGCCACGATCGCGTCGAGCAACTCCTCGAGCAGCCCGGGGCGCAGCGTCAGGTTGAGGAAGCCGGGCCCCGCGACCTCGGCGCCGGCGATCGGGCCGATCGACCCCGCCGCGCCGTGCAGCCGCTCCGCCGCCTCGGCGGCGAGTTCGGCGGCGATCGCGGCGGCCACCTGTGCGGGCGGGCGCCTGAAGAGCTTCGAGGATTTCATCGCGACGTTGGCGGCGTAGTCGCCGTGCTCCGGGTTCGCCGGCACCTCGATCTCGAGCCCTGCGACGAGCGCCGCGAGGGCGGCGGGCTCGTCGGGGGCGGGGAGCGCCCCGGCGGCGACGGCGCGCCGGAGGGCGCGGCCGACCGCCTCCCCGACGACGCGGCGCAGCGGGGTTCCGAGGAGCGGGTCGCGGGGCAGGGTCGTCGAGCGGCGAGCGGTCATGGGGTGATCGTAGCGGCGAACTCTGGCACGATGGCGGCATGGGCGAGAGCGGCGCGGGGAACGGCACGGGCGCGACGGGCGGTCCGGCGCTGCCGCGGCCGGAACCGGTGACGCGGGGGCAGGTCTTCCGCGTCGGGGTGACGCTCGTCCTGGCCTTCGCCATCGGCGCGCTCCTGCTGCGCGCACAGGCCGATCGCATCCGCGACCTCGACGTCCCCCTCCCCGCCGGGTGGGGCGCCGTCTCTGCGGATACCGTGCTGGCCGGGATCTCGCCGCAGAGTGCGGTCCGCGCGGCCCGTACCGCCGACGCCCCCGTTGGCGCCGCGCCGCTCGTGCGACTGGTCGACCTCTCGTCGGCCGGCACCGACGGCCCGGGCCTTGGTGGCGTCTACTGGCTGATCGTCACCGACGACGTCCGCCCCAGCATGGCGATCCCCGCCGGCGACTCGCTCGACATCATCCGCGCCTACGTGCTCGTCGACCAGCAGGGGCAGGTGCTGCTCGCCGTCGAGCGCGGATTCTCGAACGCCGATCCGACGCTGCCGCCCAACTGAACGCCGGCCCGCCGGTGGGTCAGAGGCCCAGTTCGTCGCCCTCGCGCAGCACCCGGATTGGCCCCGTGTAGTTCCGTGCCGCGGCGGCCGCGGCGGCATCGGGGTCGACCTCGGCGCCCAGGTGGGTGAGGAGGAGCGCCGAGGCGCCGCC
>JBEGQU010000087.1:0-7271 GCA_041180765.1 Chloroflexota bacterium | reverse complement strand
TCCCGCCCGCCGAGCGCGGCGCGCGCGTGCGCCGCCGCAAGCGAGACGCCGAGGATCGCGTTGGCCCCCAGGCGCCCCTTGTTCTGTGTCCCGTCGAGCGCCGTGAGGCGGAGGTCGAGGGCCCGTTGGTCGTCGACATCGCTGCCGACGATCGCATCGGCGATCTCCCCGTTGACCGCCGCCACGGCGGCGAGCACCCCCTTGCCGCCGAAACGGGCGCGATCGCCGTCGCGACGCTCGACCGCTTCGTGCGCCCCGGTACTCGCCCCCGAGGGGACAGCTGCACGGCCGCGGACGCCGCCGGCCAACTCGACATCGACCTCGATCGTGGGGCTGCCGCGCGAATCGAGGATCTCGCGGGCGCGGAGCCGTGCGATCCGGGCGCTCACGGCTTCCCGGTCTCGTCCGCCTTCGACTTCGGCTTCGATGCGGACCTGGCCGTCGGCTTGGCCTGCGACTTCGCGGAGACCGGCGGGATCCAGGCGATCGGTAGCGTCTCGTAGGGCGAGCCGGCGGTCGGGATCACCGCCAGTCCGGGCATATCGCGGCCCTCCAGGAACTCGAGCGAGGCGCCGCCGCCCGTCGAGAGGTGGGTCATCTTCTCCGCCAGCCCGAGCTGGCGCAGCGCGGCGATGCTGTCGCCCCCGCCCACCACGACGGTGGCGCCCGCATCCGCCTTGTCGGCCGCCATCTTGGCGACCTCGCGCGTCGCCAGGGCGAACGAGGGGATCTCGAAGACGCCCAGCGGACCGTTCCAGAGGATCGTCTTGATCGGCACTAGGGCCTCGCGGATCGCGCCCACGGAGGCCGGGCCGAGGTCGACCATGTGCCAGCTGGCAGGGAGCTTGTCGGTGGGCACGACCTTGAACTCGGTGCCGCGGGTCACCTCCTTCGCGACCACCCCGTCGGCCGGCAGCAGCACCGAGACCCCGCGCTCCTGCGCGAGCTTCATGATGCGCCGGGCATCGTCGACGAGCTTCGGCTCGTAGAGCGACTTGCCGACGCTCCGACCGGTCGCCACGAGGAACGTGTTGGCGATCCCGCCGCCGAGCACGAGCAGGTCGACCTTCTTCACCAGCGCCTCGAGCACGGCGACCTTCCCGGACACCTTGCCGCCGCCGACGATCGCCGCGAAGGGGCGGCTCGGTGCGTCGAGCAGGTTCGAGAGCGCCTCGACCTCGCGCTCCATCAGGAGTCCGACGTACGACGGGAGCAGGCCGGCGATCCCGACGGTGCTCGCGTGTGCGCGGTGCGCCGTGCCGAACGCGTCGTTGACGAAGACGTCGGCGTAGGAGGCGAGGCGCTGGGCGAAGGCCGGATCGTTCCGCTCCTCCCCGGCGTGGAAGCGCACGTTCTCGAGCAGCAGCAGCTCGCCGGGTCGGAGGCGCCGGACGGCATCTTCGGTGCCGACGCCGAGGGCGTCGCCGGTCATCGGCACGTTCACCTTCAGGATCTGGGCCAGCCGCTCCGCGGCGGGGCGGAGGCGAAGGCCGTCGACCACGCGCCCCTCGGGCCGGCCGAGATGCGACGCCAGGACGAGCGAGGCGCCCCGCGCGAGGAGGTCGCGGATCGTCGGCACGGCGGCATGGATGCGGGAGTCGTCCACGACGCGGCCGTCCGAGAGCGGCACGTTGAAATCGACGCGGAGGAAGATCCGCTTGCCACTCGCATCGAGCTCGCGGATCGTGCGCTTCCCCGTCGCGGAGACGATCGGCGGCACCACGCGCCGGGCGCCGCCGCTGGGCGGCGCGAGGCGCGGCAGCGGGCGGGGGGCGGGGCGGAGGGCCGGCTTGGCGGACGCCTTCGCCTTGGCGGCGGGCTTCGCGGTGCCAGCGGGCGCCGGGCGGTTCGCCGGACGGCTCGAGGCGGGCGTGCCAATGGCACTCGGGCGCGGCGCCGCCGCGGGGTTGACGGGGGCAGGCTTCAGCTGCGGCCGGTTCGCCGGCCGGCTCGAGGCCAGGTGCGATCCGGTCGGTCGCGGCGGCACGCTCGGCTTGCCGGGCTGCGGGGCCGCCGGGCGCACCGACGTCGGGGCCTTCGCCGCGGGCTTCGTCGCGGGCACCGGCGGCTTCGCCGCCGTGGCCTGCTTCGCCGGACCCTTGCCGCCGGCCTTCACTGGGGGCTTCGCCGCGGGCTTCGTCGACGACTTCGCCCCCGACTTCGCCGCGGGCTCGCTCCGCATCAGGCGCGAGAGGATGCCCTTCTTCTTCTCAGCCATGCGACCCCACCAGGCGCACGAGGTCGGCGACGCGACAGCTGTAGCCCCACTCGTTGTCGTACCAGGCGACGACCTTCAGCAACCGGTCCCCGGAGAGCATCGTGCTCGGCGCATCGACGATCGCCGAGCGCGGGTCGCCGCGGAAGTCGGTGGAGACGAGCGGCTCGTCGGAGACGCCGAGGATCCCGCCCATCGGACCGGCCTCGGCGGCGCGGAAGGCCGCATGCACCGCATCGACGCTCGCCGAACGTTGCAGCTGCACGGTGAAATCGACGAGGCTCACGGTCGGCGTCGGCACCCGGACACTGTACCCGTCGAAGCGCCCCGCCAGTTCGGGGAGCACGAGGGCGAGCGCGGAGGCGGCCCCGGTGGTCGTCGGAATCAGGTTCTGGCCCGCGGCGCGGGCGCGGCGCAGGTCCTTGTGCGCGACGTCGAGGATCCGCTGGTCGTTCGTGTAGCTGTGGATCGTCGTCATCAGCCCGTGCTCAATGCCGAAGGCGTCGGCGATCACCTTGACCGTGGGAGCCAGGCAGTTCGTGGTGCAGCTGGCGTTCGAGATGATCCGGTGGCGCGCCGGGTCATAGCGCCGCTCGTTGACGCCGAGCACGATCGTCACGTCCTCGTTCTTCGCCGGCGCGGTGATGATCACGCGCCTCGCGCCGGCCTCAAGGTGCGCGGCGGCCTTGCGGCCGTCGGTGTACGCCCCGGTCGCGTCGATCACGATGTCGACGCCTAGGCGCGCCCAGGGGAGCTGGGCCGCATCCGCCTGGTCGAACACGGCGATGTGGCGCCCATCGACGACGAGGGTGTCGCCCTCGAGGGCGACGCTCCCGGGGTAGGCGCCGTAGGTCGAGTCGTGCTTGAAGAGGTGCGCGGCGGCCTGCGCCGCCGTCCCCCGGTCGTTGACGGCGACGACCTCGACGTCGGGGGTGCGCTCGATCAGGGCGCGCAGCGTCTGGCGTCCGATCCGCCCGAAGCCGTTGATCGCGACGCGGAGCGTCATCGCCCTGCCCCCCTCTTCCGCGCGGCGACGGCAGACGCCCAGGAGGGGTCGCCGAGTCGGCTCGTCACCACAGGATGACACCCCACGAGGCTGACGTCTGCCCCGAGTTCGGCAAGGTGGACGCTGACGCGGCGCGACGGCACCTTGAACGACTGCCCCTCGATCTCCGCCGCGATCTTGGGGCCGAGCCGGCTCCAGTGCCCCTCGGCGATCGAGCCGCCGATGATGATGCGCGTCGGGTTGAAGACGTTGACGAAGCCGGCCACGGCACGGGAGATCGCCAGCAGGAGGTGGTCGATCAGCCCGGCTGCGGCGGCGTCCCCCGCTGCGGCGGCCTCGGCCACCACCTTCCCCGTGACCTGCTCGCCCGGGTGGGCCGCGACCCAGCCCGCCAGCCAGGGACTCGCCCCGCTGGTCGCCGCCTCGGCACCCACACGGGCGAGCGCCACCCCGGAGGCGTGCGCCTCGAGGTGGCCGATCCCCCCGCAGGTGCACCGCGGCCCATCGAGCGTCAGCGGCGCATGTCCCACCTCGAGCGCGGTGTCGTCGGGACCGGTCACGAGACGACCGCCGCTGATGAGGGCCGCGCCGAGCCCGGTGCTGATCGTGAGATAGAGCAGGTCATCGATCCCGCGCCCTGCGCCAAACGCCTGCTCGCCGAGGATCGCCACCTTCGTATCGTGCTCGAGGAACGCCGGGAGCCCGAGGGCCGCGCCGATTGGCCCGGCGAGCTCGGTTCCGGGGAACGCAGGGCCGAGGTTCGCCGGCTCCACCGCGACGCCGGTCCAGGGATCGATCGGCCCGGGTGCGCTGATCCCGATGCCCACGAGCTGCTGCACCGCAAGCGGATCTTCGGCGGCGGCGAGGGCGCGGGCGAGTGCGAGCGTGCGCACGCAGGCATCGACGATCGCCTGCGGTCCCTCGAGTACCGGCGTTGCCGCCGAGGCACGACCGACGCGCGAACCGTCGGCGCGCACGAGGGCGGCGCGGATCTGCGTGCCACCCAGGTCGAGCCCGAGGACGGTCGCCGACAGCGGGACTGTGGACAAGTGCGCCTCCGTGTGGATAAGTGCGCGATGCGAGGGGGGAAACGGCACGGCCCCCGCCGGTCTCCCGGTCGAGGGCCGTTCGCCGCTACGCGATCACCTGCGGTGATCGCAGGCTGTCATCAGCCGCCGATCTTGAAGACCTTCGTGCCGCACGTGGGGCACTTGCCCTCGAGGGCGGGCTTGCCGTTCTTCATCGTCACCTTCTTGGTGTCGACGGCTTCCTTCTTCGCCTTGCACTTGACGCAATACACCTGGGGCATTCCGAGTCCCTCCACAACGGGTCGACGCCGAGCGTCGGCCCACTTGACCCCCCGCGGGGCGCATGCACGCTCGGCCGACGGCCGGGCGCAGCGTGCCCTGGGGGCGCGGCGCGCCGTCCAGGACCACTACCGTGCTTGAGCATACGCACGCTGAGCACGCACGGTCAACCGATCTCCCGCACGAACCACGCTCGGGGGAGCACACGGCGGGAGCTGGACGAGCACGAGGGGCCCCGGGGCGCCGAGCACGAGGTCCCCGCCGCGGACCGCCAACCGCTGTTCCGCCATCTCCTCCCTTGGCACGTCCTGTGCCGCGAAGGCGATGCTGGGCACGTCGGGGGGTGGGAGGTGCGGCGGTGTGGCGCGGCTCGTGCCATCCGCGCGGCCCCTTGGGCCGGCGCCGCCCTTCGGCTTCGTCGTCGGGGCGACACGCCATGGCACGAGCCCTGCCACCTGCTCGATCCAGAGGCGGTAGCCACCCCCCGCGCTGCCACCCCGCTGCAGGATCAACCCCGTTGCCCGGACCATCGCCCCGCGCACGAGGAGGCCCGCCGGCAGGTCCGCGACCGCCGCCGCGGACGCACCGAGCGCCAGGATCGACCCGTCGGGGCGGCGGAGGCGCACGGCCAGCGCGCCGCCCGCCAGGGGCGACGCGCTCCCGGCAATCGTGCCGACGAGGGTTACCCGACGCGCCTCCCAGGGCTCCCACCCCCAAGGGCCCGAGGTGTCGCCCGACGGCACCTCGAGGGGCGCGGGCGGTGCCGCCGCGCCCGGGAGCTCGATCGCGGGGCTACTGGCGAGGAGGGTGAGGCTCTGGTAGCGCAGGACCAGCCGCCCGACGACGTCGACCGTCGCCCCCGACGGGAGGCTCCCCTGCCCCGTCGCCCCGAGGACGAAGAGCCCCTCCCCGGTCGACGGGTCGGCGATCGCGAACGTCCGCGCGTCGGCAAGGTCGCCCGGCGCGGCGAGGACGACGCCGCGCACGAGCAGCGTCGTGCCGACAACCGAGCGCCGTGCCTCCCCGACGGCGAGCGGTTCGACGGGGGCCGTCGACGGCGGGGGCACGGGGCTGGGCGAGAGGGTCGGCGACGGGGCTGGCGGCGCGCCGTCCGCGACGACCTCGAAGTCGATGGCGTTGCTCCCGGTGTCGATCGGCGCGCCGAGCGCATCGCGCCGACGCGCGAGTGCCGCGGTCGCACCCGGTGCGATCGCCGGCAACCCCTCGCCGCCAGCCGACGCCACGGCGCTCCCCCACGCCACGGCGTCGAGGAGGCTGCCGTGCACCGCCACCGCGACGGCGCCGCCCGTCGCGGCGAGCCCGTCGCTCCACGTGGCGCGAGACGCCGGCGCGAAGCAGCCGATTGCGTTGGCGAAGATCAACCGCTCTCCCGGCTGGATCGCGCCCAGCGGTGCCAGGTCGAGGAGCGTGCGGTTCGTCGCGCCGCTCGCCGAACGGTAGGAGAGCACAACGCCGTCGAGCGCCCGCGGGAGCCCGGCGGTGGACTCGACGACGATGCGTTCGTCCGACGCGCTTGCGCCGCCGGTCTTGACCTCGACCACCAGCAGCTCGCCCGCAAGGGGCGCGCCGAGCGGCGTGCCGGATGCCGCGGGGGCGGGCGCAAAGAGCAACGGCAGGACCGCGAGTGCGACGGCGACGCGGACGGGGGCGCGGCGATGGGTCGAGAGCGCGAGCCGCATGGGACCTCCTGGCGGGGGCGGGACGGCCGGGAGGGGAGGATCGCCGCGCAAGGGTACGCTTCGCATACGGGCGGGAGCCCGCGGTGCACGCAGAGGAGGAGCCATGACCCAGGAACACCCGGACCGCGCAGAGATCCGCCGCCGCAATCGCCTGGCGGCCAAGGAGCGCCGCGAGGCCGAGGCGCTCGGCATCGCCGTGGCGGCGCCCGCGGCCCCCGCCCCGCAGCCCGCGGCCCCCGCCCCGCTCGGCTTCCGTGCCGCGTTGCGCGGCTCGTTCGGCATGGCGCCGATCCGCGGCGACGTCGCCGCGCTCCCGGGGATCCTCCGGACGCGGGCCTTCGCCGTGCCGCTCGCCGTCACCCTCCTCGTCGCGATCGTCGCCCTGCAGTCGGGCGCGCTCGCATCGCAGTGGGTGCAGCTGGCGGTCCAGTCGGTGCTCCTGCCGCCGGCCTTCGTGCTCGCCTTCATCGCCGGCATGCTCACCAAGCGCGGCGCGTGGCTCATGGGAGCGCTCTTCGGCCTCCTCTCGTACGGCGCCGCGATCTTCGTCGCCAACGCCGCGGACCTTTCGGCAATGGAGGCGACGAATCCGGTCCGGACGATGCTCGAGGGGATCGCGACCCGGGCCGCGGGCGGCGGCGCGGCGATCTTCAGCGATCTCTACTTCGTCGCCGTGGCCGGGATGTTCGCCGGTGCGTTCGCCGGCTGGTACAACCGCTTCCTGCGCGCGATGTCCCCGTCGAGGGCGGCGCGTGAACGCCGCGGCCAGCGGCGCCGCGGCTAGCGGCGCCGCCTCGACGCGCTAGCGCGCCTGGAGGAAGACGAGCAGCGCGATCAGCGCGGCGAGCACCAGCAGCAGGTGGATCGGTCCGCGGATCTCGTCGCGCTTCAGCTTCGGTGCCATCGCCACGCTCCTTGCACTGCCCGCTGCGGCGCACCGTCGCGACGCATCATGGTTGCGGGCAGCCTTCGCCAAGATAGACGACGAGCGACGTCCGGGCGCCGAACGGTTCGACGACGATCGTCAGGACGCAGGCGCCGCC
>JBEGQU010000086.1:0-9959 GCA_041180765.1 Chloroflexota bacterium | reverse complement strand
GCCATCGTCATCATGTCGGGGACGACGCCCCAGTGGTCGATCGCGAACCACCTGCCGGTCCTGCCGAACCCTGCCATCACCTCGTCGGCGATCAGCAAGATGCCGTGCCGGTCGCAGAGCTCGCGCAGCCCCTGCATGTATCCGTCGGGGGGAATCAGGATCCCGTTGGTGCCGACGACCGGCTCCACGATGATCGCCGCGACGCTCTGCGGGCCCTCGAACTGCAGGATCCTCTCGGTCTCGGCGAGGACCTCCGCTGCGGGGCGCGGCTCGTCGGCACCGTAGTCGTGGAAGTCCGGGATGCGGAAGATCCCCGGCATCCCGGGCTCGGTGAACCAGCGACGCGGGTCGCCCGTCAGGCTGAGGGCCCCGGCGGTGCCGCCGTGGTAGGTGCGGTAGCGCGCGGCGATCTTGTGGCGACCCGAGTAGAGCCGTGCGATGCGGACGGCGTTCTCCACCGCCTCGGCGCCGCCGTTGGTGAAGAAGAACGCGTCGATGTCGCCGGGGCAGATCTCGGCGAGCTTCGCGCCGAGGCGCGCCCGCGGCTCCGTCGCCATGAAGGGGTTGGCGTAGGCCAGCTGCCCCGCCTGCTCCGCGATGGCGCGCACCACGCGCTCGTCGCCGTGGCCGATGTTCGTCGCCATCAGCTGGCTGTTGAAGTCGAGGAAGCGCTCCCCCTCCGGGGTCCAGAACCAGGAGCCCTTGGCGCGCGCGATCGGGATCGGGTTCGCCGCAGCCTGTGCGGACCACTCGGTCATCGTGTGGCGCTTCGAGAGGGCGACGATCTCCGGGCCGCTCATGCCCCCCTGCCCCGTGCTCCCCGCCATCTCGACCTCCCGTCCTGGATGCGGGCGCAGCGCCCGCCATGGGGCGAGGATACCCCTCCGCCGCAGCGGCGGCGTCGCACAGCGCGCGACGATTCGCCCCGCCACGGCACCCGCGCCCCGGAACGGGCAGGATGCGCGCATGGCTACGACGATCGAATCCCTCGCCGCGCAGGCCGCGCCGCAGACCCTGCAGAACTTCATCGGCGGTCGCTGGGTCGCCGCAGCCTCTGCGGAAACCCTCCTCGTCCCCAACCCGGCGACCGAACAGCCCCTCGCGCTCGTCCCGCTCTCCACCGCCGCCGACGTGGATGCGGCGGTCGCCGCCGCCCGTGCCGCTGCGGTCGACTGGGGCGAGATGCCGCCGCCGGAACGGGCCACCTACCTCTTCCGGCTGCGCGAGGCCCTCCTCGACAACCGCGATGCCATCACGAGGCTGGTGACGACCGAGAACGGCAAGGTCTACTCCGACGCGGCGGGGGAGGTGCGCCGTGGCATCGAGGTGGTGGACTTCGCCTGCGGGGCGCCGACGCTGCTCATGGGGCAGAACCTCGACCAGGTGTCGCGGGGGATCGACTCGGAGATGGTGCGCTTCCCGGTCGGCGTCGTCGCCGGCATCACCCCGTTCAACTTCCCGTTCATGGTCCCGATGTGGATGTTGCCGCTGGCGATCGCCTGCGGCAACAGCTTCATCCTCAAGCCCTCGGAGCGCACGCCGCTCTCGTCGCAGCGGATCGTCGAGCTCTGCCAGGAGGCGGGCATCCCGGAGGGGGTGGTGAACCTCGTCCATGGTGCGGTCGAGACCGTGACCGGCCTGATCGGCCATCCGGGCGTCGACGCGGTGAGCTTCGTCGGCTCGGAACGCGTGGCGCGCATCGTCTACGAGACAGCCGCCAAGAACGGCAAGCGCGTCCAGGCGCTCGGTGGGGCGAAGAACCACATCATCGCCATGCCCGACGCGGTGCTCGAGCAGAGCGTGCCGAACATCGCCGAATCGGCGTTCGGCAACGCCGGGCAGCGCTGCCTCGCGGGGTCGGTGCTCACCGTGGTCGGCGAGGCGCGCGAGCGACTCCTCCCGCGGCTCGTCGAGCACGCGGCCACGATCAAGATGGGCTCGGGGCTCGACGAGGGCGTCGGGCTCGGTCCGGTGATCCGCGGCGAGGCGCGCGAGCGCATCCACCGGCTGGTCGACCAGGGGGTCGCCGCCGGGGCGACGATGATCCGCGACGGGCGGGGGGCGGTCCCCGCGAAGGGCTTCTTCGTCGGTCCGACCCTCCTGGAGATCGCCCCGGACTCGCCTCTGGCGCGGGAGGAGGTATTCGGCCCGGTCCTCTCCGTGCTCGCGGCGAAGGACCTCGACGAGGCGCTGCGGCTGATGGCGGAGACCAACGACTACGGCAACGCCGGCTCGATCTACACGGCCTCGGGGCGCGCCGCGCGCGAGTTCAAGCGGCGCGCCACGTCCGGCATGCTCGGCGTGAACATCGGCGTCGCCGCGCCGATGGCCTTCTTCCCGTTCAGCGGCAGGCGGAAGAGCTTCTTCGGCGACCTCCACGCCACCGGGCGCGATGGCGTGGAGTTCTACACCACGAAGAAGGTCATCACCAGCCGCTGGTTCTAGCCACCATCGGCGTGGCTACAGCAGGTCGACGAGCTCCTTGACGGCGGCGGCCGACTTCGCGAAGGCGGCAGACTCGTCTGCGGTGAGTTCGATCTGCACGATCCGCTCGATGCCGCCCGCGCCGATCACGACCGGCACGCCCACGTAGAGGCCCTGCACGCCGTACTCCCCTTCAAGCAGCGCAGCACAGGGGATCAGCCGGCGCCGGTCGAGCAGGATGCTCTCGACCACCTCGAAGGTCGCCGCCGCCGGGGCGTAGAAGGCCGAGCCGGTCTTGAGCAGCTCGACGATCTCGGCGCCCCCGCTGCGCGTCCGCTTGACGATCGCCTCAATGCGTTCGGCCGGTAGGAACTCCGGGAGCGGGATGCCGCCAATTGACGAATAGCGCGGCAGCGGCACCATGGTGTCACCGTGGCCGCCGAGGACGAACGCCCGCACATCCTCCACGCTCACGCCCGCCTCGGAGGCGATGAAGGTGCGGAAGCGCGCGGAGTCGAGCGTACCGGCCATGCCGATCACCCGCTCCTTCGGGAATCCCGAGGCCTTGAGCGCCACGTGACACATTGCGTCGAGAGGGTTCGTCACGATCACCAGGATCGCGTCGGGCGAGCGCTTCGCCGCCTCGGTCACCACCCCGCGGACGATCCCCGCGTTGGTGCTGATCAGGTCGTCGCGGCTCATCCCGGGCTTGCGGGCGATGCCGCTGGTCACCACGATCACGTCGGACCCGACCGTGTCGTCGTAGCTGTTGGTGCCGATCACGCGGGCATCGTGGCCGACGACCGGCGCCGCCTCGGCGAGGTCGAGACCCTTCCCCTGGGGCAGCCCCTCGACGATGTCGACGAGCACCACGTCGGCGAGCCCCGACTCGGCGATGCGCTGGGCGGTTGTCGCGCCGACGTTGCCGGCGCCGATGACGGTGACCTTGCGTCGCTGGATTCGCGCCATGCTGCCTCCTCCGCTGGCGCCGGACGGCGCCCGCGGAGATCCTAGCGCCGTGCGCGCCCGCGCGCCGCGCGGGGGGCGGGGCGCCCGACCCGCGCACGCCACGCCGCCAGGGCGAGCGCCGCCACGAGCACCGTGCCCATGACGTAGATCGCGGTCGGCACGCCGCCGACCTTCCAGTTGTCGAGGCGCAGCCCCTCCAGGGCGAGGCGGGTGACGGCATACCAGGCCACGGCGGTGAGGCCGACGATCCCGGGGGCGAGGCGCGCGCGGAGGCGCCAGCCGAGCGCGGGGAGAAGGAGCGCCCCGGCGAGGCCCGACAGCGACTCGTAGAGGAAGAGCGGGTGGAAGCGCGCCGCCTCGCCGAGCGCGGCGCACGAGGTGGTCGCGGTACGGTGGGCGCAGTCGATCGCCAGGCCCCAGGGGAGCTCCGTCGGCAGGCCGTAGAGCTCCTGGTTGAACCAGTTCCCCCAGCGCGCGATCGCCTGCATCACGAGGATCGCCGGCCCCACCACGTCGACCCAGCCCCAGGGCGACTGCCGCCAGCGTCGGAGCAGCAGCGCGAGTGCGAGGGTGCCGGTGAGCAGGCCGCCCGGGGCGCCGAGTCCCTCATACGGCGGGATGATCGCGCTGATCGGGTTCGACGCATAGCGCTCCCAGGCGTCGATGACGTGGTACAGGCGCCCGCCGGCGAGCGCCGCGATCGAGACGGCGATCATGCCGTTCACGAGCAGGCGCTCGTCGAGGCTGCGCCGGCGCGCCTCGCGCAACATGAAGCGATACGCGACCAACAGCCCGACGGCGTACATCACGCCATACCAGCGAAGGGCGATCGGCCCGACCTGGAGCAGCACCGAGTCGGGCGGCAGCGGAATCACCGACGAGACCGCCTAGACGTTGACGCCGATGAGGCTGCCGACGAGGAACGTGACGGCGGCCGCGGCGGCGCCGATGCCCAGCTGGCGCGCGCCCGAATAGAGCGCCGACTTCCCGGTCATGAGGCTGACCGCCGCGCCGACGGCGAAGAGCGCGACCGCGGTGACGCCGATGCTCGCGGGAAGGGCGATCCCGCCGCCGAAGACGATGAATGGCACGAGCGGCACCAGTGCGCCGATCGAGAAGGCGATGAAGGAGCCGATCGCGGCGCCCCACGGCGAGCCGAGCTCCTCCGGATCGAGGCCGAGCTCCTCGCGCACGAGCGTCTCGAGCGCCACCTTCGGGTCGGCCATCAGGCGCTTGGCGATGGCGTTCGCCTCTTCCTCGGGGAACCCGCGTCCCCGGTAGACGGCGGCAATCTCGCGCTCCTCCTCTTCGGGCGTGGCCTCCAACTCGGCGCGCTCCAGCTCGATCTGGCGCTCGAGCAGCTCGGTCTGGCTGCGCATCGACACATACTCGCCCGCCGCCATGCTGAACGCCCCGGCGAGCAGCCCGGCGATGCCGGCGAGCACGACGAAACCGCCCTGCGCACTCGATGTCGCCCCGGCGATGCCGAAGACGAGCGCCGCGTTGGAGACCAGCCCGTCGGAGACCCCGAAGATCGTCGCGCGCAGCGTGCCGCTGCCGCCGGCGCGGTGCCACGGCTCGCGCGCCTTCGTCTCGGCGACCGCGGCGCGATGCGCCGCCTCGCCCTTCCCCTTCTTGCCGGCTCCGTCTAGCTCGCGCCAGATCTCGGCGTGCTTGGCCTCGTCGCTGGCGATCTCCTTCACCTCGGGGACATCGGCGTGCTCGCCGTAGACATCTTCCTCGAACCCCTCGAGCGCCTTGACCATGTCGCTCACGGCGCGCGTGCCGAACAGCCGGGCAAGGAGCACGATCTGGCGCACGCGCCAGCTCGGCCGCCTTGGGGCGGGAACCGCCTCGCCAAGGGAGACAAGCTTGGCCTCCCAGATGGCTGCGTGCCGCTGCTCGCTCGCCGCGATCCGCTCGAAGGCGGCGCGCCGTCCGGGATCCTTCTCGATCGCCGCGAGGCGCTGGTAGAGGTGGATGGCGTCGCGCTCGAGCGCGAGGCCCGCCAGGCTCGCTGCGCGGTCCTTGATCTCCTGCACGGCCGACCTCCTCTTCTGCTGCGAGCGATGCTGTGCGCATCGTAGCGCGCGACGAGGGCGGAGCAGCGCTGCCCCGCGCGGGGCTAGACCTCGACCACGACCCACCCCTCGGCGTCGACCGAGACGGGGTAGGTCACGAGGGGCTCCTCGGCGGGAGGATCGAGCGGCTCGCCGCTCTCCAGGTCGAAGCGCGAGAGGTGCAGCGGGCAGGTCACGGTGGCGCGGGCCGCCGCCGGCGGGGCGACGAACCCGCGGTCGAGTTCGCAGTACTCGTGCGTGCAGACGCCGCCGACCGCGTAGAGGCGCCCGGCGCGGTGGACCACGAGGACCGGTGCGCCGCCCGGCCAGGCGAGGCGAGCGGTCCCCTCGGCGAGTTCGGCGAGCGGGAAGAGCCGCTCCGCCACGCTAGGCGGCGCCGGCGGCGAGCGCATCGCCCACCGCGGCGAGCGCGGCGTCGAGCTTCGCCGCGAGGACCTCGCGCAGCCGGTCTGCCTCGGCCTCCAGCGGCAGCGCGGCGACCACCGGCTCGAGAAAACCCATGACGATCGTCCGACGCGCCTCTGCATCGGTCAGGCCGCGCGCGCGAAGGTAGAAGATCTGCGCGGGGTCGATCGGTCCCACCGAGCTGCCGTGGGCGGCGCGCTCGCAGTCGGGCTGGTCGATCCAGAGCGACGGGATCGCGACACTGCGCGCGGTCTTGCTCAGCAGCATGCCGAATTCGCCGAGGTACGAGTTGGTGCCACGCCCGCTGCGCGGAATCGTCGTCACGCCCTTCACGAACCCCCGCGCCGTGCCGGCGAAGACCCCCTTGGCGAGGAGGTCGCCGACCGTCTTCTCGCCGGAGTGCAGGCTGTAGGTGGTGAGGTCGTGCAGCTGCTCTCCCGCGCCGAACACGACCTCGACCTGACGCACGGTGGCGCCCCGGCCGGCGAGCTCGTGGTCGATGCGACCGCGCACCAGGCGCGCGCCCACCTGCGCGGCGGCGATGTTGAGGGTCGCCCCGGCGCCGAAGGCGTGCCGCCGGACGCTCAGGTAGGCCCGATCCTCGGGGAGGTTCTGGATCGACGAGAGATCGAGCGTTGCGCCGTCGGCGAGCGAAACCTCGCTCGTCGCCGCCAGCAGGGAGCGTGCTGGGCCGGGGGCGGCTGCCGTGCCGCCGATCTCCTCGACGATCCGGGCCGAGGCGCCACTGCCGAGCGAGATGGCGACGCGGGCGAGGAGCGACGCGCCGGCCGCGGGTGCGTCGAGGCGGATGATGATCGGCGCCTCGAGCCGACCCGCCGGCAGGTTGATCGCGACCCCGACGTTCCAGCAGGCGGCGATCAGCGCGGTCACTCGGTCGGCATCCGCGCCCGCAAGCGGGGCGGCCGGATCGAGCGGGGCGACCTGCAGCCCGAGGGCGCGCGCCGGTGCGCCAACATGCGCCGCGATGCCGCCGGCCGAGATGTCGATGACCGCCGCCGCGCCCGCCGGCAGCTCGCTCTCGGGGAGCTGCCCGATGGCCGGGTCGATGCGCGCGGGCGGCGCGGCGTCGAGGTCGAGGGCGCGAAGGTCGACGTAGCCGGTGAAGAGCAGGTTCGACTCGGTCGGGAGCGAGGCGAAGGCCGCGAGTGCGGCAGCGCGCTGGGCAAGGGCCCCGGGGGTGACGGCCAGGGAGGCGACCGTCGCGTCGCTCGCCCAGGCGAGCGGCAGATCGGCGGGGCCGCGGCGGGTCACCCGAGCGCCCCCTCCATCTCGAGGCGGATGAGCCGGTTGAATTCGAGTGCGTACTCCATGGGGAGCTCCTTCGTGAACACCTCGAGGAAGCCCTGCACGATGAGGTTGGTGGCCTCGTTCTCCGTCATGCCGCGGCTCATGAGGTAGAAGACCTGATCGTCGGAGACGCGACCCACCGTCGCCTCGTGGCTCATGGAGGTGTCATCTTCCTGGATGTCGATGTAGGGGTAGGTCTCGGATCGGCTCCCCTCATCGAGGATCAGGGCATCGCAGCGGACGCTCGTCGTCACGCCGGTCGCGCCGGGTGCCACCTTCACCGTGCCGCGATAGGTCGACACGCCACCATCCTTGCTCACCGACTTGCCGACGATGCGGCTGGTGGTGTTGGCGGCGAGGTGCACGGCCTTCGCCCCGGTGTCCTGGTGCTGCCCCTTCGACGCCACCGCGACCGAGACGATCTCGGCGTGGGCCTTCTCGCCGAGCAGGAAGATCCCCGGGTACTTCATGGTGAGCTGGGCGCCGGTGTTGGCATCGATCCACTCGACGGTCGCCCCTGCGTGCGCGTGGGCGCGCTTCGTCACCAGGTTGTAGACGTCGTTGGACCAGTTCTGGATCGTCGTGTAGCGCACCTTGGCGCCGGGGAGGGCGACCACCTCGACCACCGCGACGTGCAGCGAGTCGGTGGCCCAGTTCGGCGCCGTGCAGCCCTCGATGTAGTGCACGCTCGCCCCCTCGTCGACGACGATGAGCGTGCGCTCGAACTGCCCCGTGTTCTGGCCGTTGATGCGGAAGTAGGCCTGGAGGGGGAGGGGGACGTCGACCCCCTTCGGCACGTAGACGAAGGAGCCCCCGGACCAGACGGCGGAGTTGAGCGCGGCGAACTTGTTGTCCTCGGCGGGGACGACGGTGCCGAAGTACTTTCGGAAGATCTCCGGGTACTCCTTCATCCCCTGGTCGGTGCCCATGAAGACGACGCCGAGCCGCTCGAGGTCCTCGCGGACGGAGTGGTAGACGACCTCGGAGTCGTACTGGGCCCCCACCCCGGCGAGGTACTTGCGCTCGGCCTCGGGGATCCCGAGGCGCTCGAAGGTCTTCTTGATCTGCTCGGGGACGTCGTCCCAGGAGCGCTCCTCGCGCTCGGAGGGCTTGCGGTAGTAGACGATCTTCGAGAAGTCGAGCCTGGTCAGGTCGCCGCCCCAGTGGGGCATCGGCCGCGCCTCGAAGTGCTTGAAGGCGCGAAGGCGGTACTCGAGCATCCACTCCGGCTCGCCCTTCGTTTCGGAGATCTCGCGAACGGTCGCCTCGGTGAGGCCCGCTTTCGTCTCGCGCAGGTAGGCGATGTCGTCGTGGAAGGCGTACTGCTCGCGCTCGTCCCGGAGATCGGGCTTGGCGATCGTCATGCGGCCTCCTTCCGACGTGGGTGCCTGCGCCGCATGGTGGCGGCGCCCGACGCCCTCAATCCTATCAGGCGACCGCCGCGCCCCTCCCACCGCGGCTGAGCGCCGACTTGAGCCCGTCGACGAGGCTGTAGACCACCGGCACCACGAGCAGCGTCAGCAGCGTCGAGGAGAGGAGCCCGCCGATCACGACCGTACCCAGCTCGGCGGCGATGATCGACCCCTCGCTCGGACCCGCCGCGAGCGGCAGGAGGGCCAGGATCGTGGCGACCGCCGTCATCAGGATCGGGCGGACGCGCGTCGCGCCGGCGCGCAGGAGCGCCTCCTTCGTGGAGACGCCCTCGTGCCGCAGCTGCTCGACGCGATCGAGCAGCACGATGGCGTTCGTGACGACGATCCCGATGAGCATCAGGAAGCCGATGAGCGCCGAGATGCCGATCGGCCGATCGGTGATCAGCAGCGCGGGGAAGGCGCCGATCACCGCGAGCGGCAGGCTGAACATGATCACGAGCGGATCGACGAGCGAGTTGAAGACCAGCACCATCGTCAGGTAGACGAGCAGGATCGCCACGGCCATCGCCGTGAAGAGGCCGCTGAACGACTCGTTCTGCTGCTCGGTGACGCCCGCGAGGCGCACGTCGACCCGGCTCAGGCTGCCGGCGTCCTCGAGCTGCTGCACGGCGGCCTTCACCGCGGCGTTGACGGCGCCGGTGTCGGCGCTCGCGATCTCCGCGGTGACGTTGGCCGCGAGCGACTGGTCGATGCGCGTGATGCTCGAGGGGACGGAGATCTCCTCCACCGCGGCGATCGACGCGAGCGGCACCTTCGCGGCGCCGACCCGGTAGGCGCCCAGCGCGGCCACGTCGGTCACGAGTGCCGAGTCGACCTTCATCGAGACACTGACCTTCTCGCCGTCGACCTCGATCTGGCCGAGGCTCGCCCCGACGAGCAGGTTGCGGACCTCGCCGGCGACCTGCGCGGCCGAGAGCCCGACCGCCGCCGCCCGCGAGGCGTCGACGGTGATCTCGACCTGGCGACCCGCCTTCACGAGGTCGCTCTTGACGTTGAGCAGGTCGCCGTTGGCGCCGAGCTTGGCGACGACCGCATCGGAGGCCGCCTCGACGTCGGCGGCCCGCGCGCCGGTGATGATCACCGAGATGGCGTTGGAGCCGGCGGCGAATCCGACCTCCTCGATCGTGACCGTCCACCCGTCGACGCCGACCGGGGCGAGGAGGTCGATCAGCCGCTGCTTCGCGGCGCCGAGGTCGGTCTCGGGGTCGAGCACCACCGTCATGCGCGCGGCGTTCGGGGCGCGGCCGGTCGTGGCCGCGATGAGCGTCTGGGTCCCCGTGGCGTTCTCCCCGGGAATGGAGGTCGTGACCAGCTCTACCTGCGCATCCCGGTCGAGCAG
>JBEGQU010000085.1:0-7251 GCA_041180765.1 Chloroflexota bacterium | reverse complement strand
GGGACGGGGAGCGTCGCGTACGGCGCGCCGTCGACCACGGCGCTGAACGGCACGTCGCCCGACCAGAGCAGCTCGCCCGCCGCGTCGCGCAGCTCTACCGCCACCGCCGGGCCGAAGAAATTCTGGTGGAAGCTCCACCCCGCGTAGGCGAGCGGCTCGTTGACGCGCACCACCTGGCGCGCGACCTCGACGCCGTCGACGACGATCCCGAGGTCGGTAGCGAAATCCATGAAGGCGCCGGATGCGTCGCGCGGCGCGCTGAAGGCATGGTTCTTGATCACGATCCCGCCCGCCGCGCCGATCCGGCCGATCGGCAGCGCCTCGCCGTCGGTGAGCAGCACCCCCTGCGTGTAGCCGAAGATCCCCGAGACCGCCGCGCCGACGAGCAGCAGGATCAGGCCGGCGTGCGAGACGAGGGTGAAGCGGCCCGATCGGCGGTGCCGGTCGCCGAGGATGACGCGCCCGTCGGCGCGCTCCGGGTCGTTCGCGATCTCGACCTCGAAGCCGGCGCGGCGCATCTGCGCGGCGACCGCCTGCGCATCGGCGTCGAGCGATGCGGCGGTCGCCGTCCGCGCCAGCGCCAGAGCGCCGCGGCCCGGGAGCGCGAGGTCGAAGAAGGGACCCGGCTGCGCCGCACGCGACGGCGCGGTGGCGGCGCGGATCTTCGGCAGGCGGTCCCAGGTGCAGACGGCGATCGAGACGGTCAGCAGCAGCAGCAGCGCGCTGAACCAGGGGGCGGTGAAGATGCGGAAGAGGCCGAGCCGCTCGAAGAGCGTGACCAGCGGCCCGAGCGTCGGCTCGTAGGCGGCGCGCAGCCGCGCCATCTCGGTCGCGTAGTCGCCGGGGTTCTGCAGGGCGTAGTCGGGGAGCTGGCGGAGGGCGATGCCGATCGCCGCCGCCACCACGAGGATCCCGATCTGGACGATCGCAAAGCGGACGTCGACGAGCAGGGCGTAGACCTGGCCGGCGAGGCTGCGGGCGAACGATCGGGAGGGGGGCTGGCGATCCACGCGCTGATGGTAGCCTTCGCCCCGCTCGCCGATACACCGCTCGGTGCCCCCGGCGAGCCGACACGGAGGGCGACATGGCGAAGGCGCAGGGTGCGGGGGCGGTCGACGAACTCGATCGCCGGCTGATCGAGGTGCTGCAGGCCGACGGCCGCCGCCCGTTCACCGAGATCGCCGCGGCGTTCGGCGTTCCCGAGTCGACGATCCGCGCGCGCTACAAGGCGCTCACCGACCGCGGCGTGCTCAAGGTGCTCGCCGTCGTCGATCCGCTCAGGGTCGGCTTCCCGCTCATGGCGATGATCGGCGTCCGCTGCACTGCCGGCTCGCTGCTCGACACGGCGAAGGCGCTCGAGGCGCTCCCCGAGGTGAGCTACTGCGTCGTCGTCGCCGGCGAGCACGACCTGCTCGTTGAGGTCGTCTGCGAAGACAACGAGGCGCTGCTCACGTTCCTGACCGAGCGACTCCGGTCGATCGAGGGGGTCCTCGAGACGGAGACGTTCGTCTACCTGCGGATCCTCAAGCAGAACTACGAGTGGGGCACCGCGCAGGCCTGAGCGGCCCGCGCGCTCCCGCCGCGCGGCCTACGCCGCGCGCTCTCGCCGCCAGCCGACGAACGCCGCCGCCAGGATCCAGGCGATCAGCCCGGCGAAGATGATCCCCGGCAGCGCCGAGGTCCAACCGCCCTCCGCCGCGGTGCCGTCGGCGGCCATCGCGAACAGCGGCACCGGGCCGGCGATCGAGCCGTCGGGCAGCAGGCAGGCGGCGATCGTCATGTCGTTCGGATCGACCCCCTCGGCGCACGGCTGAAGCGTCGCGCGGTACTCCGCCATCCACTGGTCGTAGCGGGCGGCCCAGTCGGCGGCGCTGCCATCGTCGACGGCGATCGGGAAGAGGCTCCCGTCGGGGAGCAGGCAGGGCAGCACCACGTCGCTCGAGATGCTCGCGTCGGGCTCGTTGATGCCGGCGGGGCAGGCCTCCGGGGCGACCCCGGTGAGGGTGCGCCACTCCGGCTGCGGCACCACGCCGCCCGAGCGGCCGGTGAGCGCGACCAGGTCCGCCGGGGCGTCGGCGGGGAGCTCGTCGCCGGCGTGCGAGTCGAACGTCACGGCGCCGGTGAGCGGATCGACCAAGTAGACGAAGGAGTGGGTGGACGTGCAGCCCGCCGGGCAGTCACCCCACCCGTAGGTGTAGACGACCGTCCAGAGGGCGTCGCTCCCCGCCTCGCCCTTCACCTCGTACCAGCTGTCGGCTCCGACCAGGTCGCTCGTGAGGGGCACGAACGCCGCGAACGGGGCGCCCGCTGCGACGACGGCGGCATGCGCCTCCTCGGGGGTGGTGATCGGCAGGGCGCCCTCGTAGCCGCGGGTGGCGTAGAGCACCCCCTCGGGGGCGGCGACTGGGGCGTCGGGGGCCGGGCTCTCGTCGGCCGCCGCGACCGGGGCGGCGACGGCGAGGAGCAGGGCGAAGGGGAGCAGGAGCGAGAAGACGCGTCGCATCGGTACCACCTCAAGCTATGCGGCGGAGACCCGCCATCACCCCCAGAACGCCCGGCGGGCGGTCGGGGTTCCCGCCCCCCGAGGGGGCGGCCTTCCGGGACTTGGTCGGGGCGGCGGGATTCGAACCTGCGACCTCCTGCTCCCAAAGCAGGCGCGCTACCAAGCTGCGCTACGCCCCGTACCCCTGGATCGTAAACGCTCGCCCCCGCGCGGTGGCATCATCGCGGGATGAGCACCTCGCCGAAACGCCCCGCCGCGCGAGCCGACCGCCAGGGGCTCGAGATCCTCGCCTCGGGGCTGCTCCCCGGGCTCGGCCAGCTCATCGCCGGCCGGCGCCGTGCCGCCCTCCTCGCGGTCGCGCCGCTCGTCGTGCTCGTCGCCGCCGCCGCGTTCGGCATCGCCACCATCGGCCTGGTCAAGCTCGCCGCCGAGTTCGCCACCCCCGGTCGCCTCGGGCTGCTCGCCCTCCTCTTCGCGGCCCTGATCCCCTGGCGGATCGCCGTCGTGCTCGACGCGGCGCGCGGGCGCGAGCGCTCGCGCCGCTCGGTGCTGCTCCTCGCGCTCGCCCTGGTCCTCGCCGTCGCCCCCGAGGCGGGCGCCTCCGCGATCGCGATCCGCGCGCAGGGCGCCGCCGACGACGTCTTCTCCGGCTTCGACAGCCCGTCGCCCGGCGACTCGGCGACCCCCACGCCGCCGCCGCTCGGCGACCGCTTCACCGTGCTGCTCGTCGGTGCCGACGCCATGGGCAACCGCACCTCGTACAACACCGACTCGATGATCGTCGCCAGCTGGGATCGCGTCGGCGGCTGGGTCTCGACGATCTCGATCCCGCGCGACATCGTCAACGTGCCGCTCGGCAACGGTGACGTCTACGAGCCGAAGATCAACAGCCTCTGGTCGTACGCCCGACGCCACAAGGAGCTCTTCCCGGATGGGCCGGCGGCGGCACTCTCGACCGCGCTCGGCACGATGCTCGGCGTGAAGATCGACGCCACGGCGGTGATCGTGATCCCCACCTTCCTGACCCTCGTCGACGAGATCGACGGCGTCGACGTGACGATCGCCAAGGAGATCTTCGACCCGCGCTACCGCGAGCGCGGCTTCCGCGGCGTGCGGCTGCCGAAGGGAAACTGGCACCTCGACAGCGAGTGCGCCCTCGCCTACGCGCGCATCCGCAAGGCGGCGGGGACCGACGACTTCAGCCGCGGCGCGCGACAGCAGCAGCTGCTGGTGGCGATCCGCGACCAACTCGCAAGCGGCGGCAACATCCTGGCGAAGGGCCTCGCGCTGCTCAATGCGCTCGGCGACGGCGTGCGCACCGACCTGAACCCGGCCCTGCTGCCGCAGCTTGCCGATGGGGCGGGCAGCATCGATGTGTCGCACGTGATCCGCGGCGAGATGCGCGCCGGCGACGGGATCCTGCGCTACCGCCACAAGGGCGAGGTGAGCAGGTTCGGCTCGGTGGTCTTCTTCGATCCGGTCAAGATGTCGCTGCTCGGCAAGCGCCTCTTCCCGGAGCCGGGGACCCGCCCCTACTCGTGGCCGGTGGCGAAGGGGGATCCGAAGCTCGGCGCCGTCGCGACACCCACGCCGAGCGCCACGCCGGCCGCGAGCGGCTCGGCCGCCGCCTCGCCGACGCCGACCCCCTCGCCCACCCCCTCGCCGAGCACCGCCCCGCGCCCCTACCAGCGGCTGATCAGCTGCAACGCGAACGTTTCCCTGCCCCGCTCCACGCCGGAGCCCGACCCCACGAGCGATCCGACGCCGACAGAAACGCCACCAGCCGACGGCGACAGCGATGGAGTGGCCGATGGCGCCGACAACTGCCCGAGCGTGTCCAATCCCGACCAGCTCGACAGCGACGGCAACGGCACGGGGGACGCCTGCGAGCCTTCTCCGTAGGCGCTGGGCGCAGACCGCCGATCAGGAGATCGGCTCGAACCTCGACCTGAGCGCGGCGGCGGCGATCGCGGCGGCGCGGCCGCGATGGCTGAGCCGGTCCTTCTCCGCGGGTGGCCGTTCGGCCATCGTCCGACCGTCGACGGCGAAGACCGGGTCGTAGCCGAAGCCGTGGTCGCCGCGGGGGGCGCGGACGATCGTGCCGGCGCACTCGCCGCGGAAGGTCTCCTCGAGGCCCGAGCCCAGGTCGACGAAGGCCATGACGCACACGAAGCGCGCGCCACGCGCGCCATCGGGGATCTCGTCGAGCGCGGCGAGGAGCTTCCGGTAGTTCTCCTCGTCGGTGGCCGATGCGCCGGCGTAGCGGCGGGTGCGCACCCCGGGGGCGCCGCGCAGGGCGTCGACCTCGAGCCCGGAGTCGTCGGCGAGCGTGGGCAGCCTGGTCGCCGCCGCGTACCAGCGGGCCTTCTGCAGCGCGTTCTCCTCGAACGTCTCGCCGTCCTCCGGTGCCTCGTCGGCGATGCCGGCATCGCGCAGCGACACCAGGTCGAGCGGCAGGTCGCCGAAAAGGCGCTGCAGCTCGGCGAGCTTGTGCGCCGACCCGGTGGCGACGAGCAGCCGCGGGCGCGCCGCGTTCATGCGCCGGCGATCGTGGCGCGCTGGAAGGCGATCAGCTCGGCGATCCCCTTGTCGGCGAGGGCGAGCAGCCCATCGAGCGCCGCGCGGTCGAATGGATCCTGCTCCGCGGTGCCCTGCAGCTCGACGTAACCGCCCGCGTCGGTGGCGACGACGTTCAGGTCGACGTCGGCGCGGCTGTCCTCCTCGTACGGCAGGTCGAGCACCGGGTGGCCGTCGACGATGCCGACGGAGACGGCGGCAACGCCGCGCACCAGGTGCTGGTCGAGCTTCTTGGCACGGAGGGCGAGGGCGAGGGCGATCCAGCCGCCGGTGATGCTCGCGCAGCGCGTTCCGCCGTCGGCGACGAGCACGTCGCAGTCGATGAGCACGGAGCGCTCGCCGAGCTTGCCGAGGTCGACCGCCTGGCGGAGCGAGCGGCCGATGAGGCGCTGGATCTCGTGGGTTCGCCCGCCGAGCTTGCCGCGCACCGCCTCGCGATCGGAGCGCGTGTTCGTGGCGCGCGGCAGCATGCTGTACTCGGCGGTGACCCAGCCGGTGCCCTTGCCGCGCAGGTGCGGCGGGACGCGCTCCTCGATCGACGCCGAGCAGATCACCACCGTGTTGCCGACCGAGACGATCGCCGAGCCCTCGGCCCACTTCTGCACGCCGAGCTCCACCTTGAGCGGGCGCAGTTCGTTCGCGGCGCGGCCATCGGCGCGCAGTGGCTGGTTCATCTCGTCTCCTGCCTCTCCCCGCCCGCGGCGGCTACTCCGTGGCCCGCGCCCCGCGGGCGCTCGCCTCGTGGGCCTTGGCCTCGTCCCAGAGTGCGTCCAAGGTAGCGAAGTCTGCCTCGCGCAGGGAGATGCCGCGCGCGGCGGCGCGCCGCTCCACCTCGCCGAAGCGGCGGCGGAACTTGTCGTTCGCACCGCGCAGCGCCGCCTCGGCGTCGATGCCGCTGCGGCGGCCGAGGTTGACGATCACGGCGAGCACGTCGCCGAGTTCGTCCTTGGCGGCGGCGAGCGCCGCGGCCCCGCTCGGCGCGACGCCGGTCACCACGTCGGGGTTGCCCGCCGCGGCGAGCGCCTCGTCGAGCTCGGCAAGCTCCTCGGCGATCTTCTCGCGCACGCCGCCGAGCGTCGGCCAGTCGTAGCCGACCGCGCTCGCGCGGTCCTGCAGCTCGCGGCTCGCCGCCAGCGCCGGCAGCCCGCGGCTCACGCCGTCGAGCGCCCCCTGCTGTTGCGCCGATCCGCCCGCCGATCCCGCGTCGCCGGCCGCGGCCCGCTCGCGCGCCTTCGTCGCCTCCCAGTTGCGCTGCACGTCGCGCACCGTCTTCGCCTCGGCGTCGCCGAACACGTGTGGGTGCCGACGCACGATCTTCGCGGCGAGGCGCTCCTGCACGTCGGTCAGGTCGAACGCGCCCGCCTCCTCGGCGATCTGCGCGTGCAGGACGACCTGCAGCAACACGTCGCCGAGCTCGCCGGCCAACGCCTGCAGCGCCGCCGGGCGCTCGTCGGCGCTCGCCGCCTCGAGCGCCTCGATCGCATCGTGCAGCTCCCAGGCCTCTTCGATGAGGTGCTTCGCCAGCGAACCGTGGGTCTGCTCGCGATCCCAGGGGCAGCCGTCGGCGGCCCGGAGCCGGGCGCTGAGCCAGGGCATCGCCCACGGCGAGGCGAGGGCGGCGAGGGGCGCGAGCGGCGGCACCGCGAGCGCCGCGTCGGCACCGACGCGCTGCAGGGCCTCGTCGAGTCGGCTGAGCGCCACGCGCTCGCCCGACGGGAGGAGCAGTGCCTCGTGCGCGGCGCCATAGAGCCGGACGAGGAGCCCGACGCCGTGGCCGCGCCGCCCGGGGAGCCCCCCGGCCCCATCCGCCGCCGCGGGCTGCGGTGCGAGCGGCACGACGAGCAGCGGCAGCCGGGGATCGATGGCCACGGTCGAGAGGGCGGCGAGCGGCACCGCGGCGACACCGCGGTCCAGGTCGATGCCGGCGGCCCGGGCGGCCGAGAGGTACGCGTCGATGGCGGCGCCGCCGCGCGGCGCGCCGGTCACGGCGTGGGCGACTCCCCGGCCTCCTGCACGACCGCACCGTCGATCGCGACGCGGGCCGCGGCGCGGTAGCGGTCGAGCCACACGCCGAACCCGTTGCCCGTGATCGCCGTGCGCTGCTCGGGGGTGAGCGGCCGCTGCTCGACGGCGGAGACGTGGACGATCACCAGGTTGTTCCCGGACTCGGT
>JBEGQU010000084.1:0-4803 GCA_041180765.1 Chloroflexota bacterium | reverse complement strand
GCGACGAAGAGCGCGGCATGGACGGTCGGTCGCTCGCGTTCGGCGAGCGTCGCCAGGCGCCCGAGGTAGGCGGGCACGATCGGCAGGACGCACGGAGAGAGGAAGCTCAGCGCCCCCGCCGCGAGTGCCACGAGCAGGCTGACCTCACCCACGGCGCACGCCCTCCTCGGCGCCTGCGAGGAAGCGCTCGATGCGCAGGCGCGTGGTGGCATGGGGCAAGAGGCGCTCGCCGCTGCGGAGCACGGGTACCTGCGCGCCGTAGCCAGCCAGCAGCTCGGGGTCGGTGCTGATGTCGACGTGCTCGACCGCAAGCCCCCCCTCGAGCGAGGCCCCGAGGGCCTCGAGCAGGCTCGCCGCGAGGTCGCACGGGGGGCAGGCGGGGCGACTGTAGAGGGTGACCTTCCGAGGCTTCATGGGGCGATTCTCCCACGACCCGTCGGCTACCATCGGGGGAGGCCCCCGTAGCTCAGTGGATAGAGCGCCGCCGTCCTAAGGCGGGCGTCGCTGGTTCGATTCCGGCCGGGGGCACCATCGACCTGCGGGGCACAGCGGAAAGGGGGAGCGGTGGGCGAACGGTCGCAACTCACCAAGGAGATCCCGGACTTCCAGCAGCCCCCCGACATCCACGTCCTGCGGAACGGTGCCTTCCTGCGGCTCTGGATAGCCCAGGTCTTCACGCAGATCGGCGGCAACGTCGTGCTCTACGGGCTCACCGTGCTCGTCGCGGAGCGGAGTGGGTCGACCGCAGCGCTGAGTGCGCTCTTCCTCAGCTTCCTCGTCCCGGCGGTGCTCCTCTCGCCGATCGCGGGGGTCTGGGTCGATCGGCTCGATCGGCGGCTCGTCCTGATCGTCGCCAACCTGACCCGCGCCGGCGCCTTCTTCCTGATGCTCGGCAGCGTCGACAGCCTCTCGAGCGTGCTCATCCTCAACGTGCTGGCCAGCGTGATGACGACGCTCTTCGCCCCCGCGGAGTTGGCGATGATCCCCCGCCTGGTCCATCGCGACCAGCTCACCTCCGCCAACGGGCTCTTCACCTTCACCCTGAACGCCGCCTTTGCGCTCGGCTTCGCCCTGCTCGGGCCGGCGATCGTGCGCATCGCGGGCCCCGAGGCCTCGATTGCCTTCGTCGCCGCCCTCTTCCTGCTCGCCGGGCTCCTGTGCATCGGGCTCCCGGGAGACCCACCCGCCAAGCAGGCACGCGGCCTCCGCGCCTCGACGAGCGACACCACCCGCACGACGACGAGCGAGCTCGTCGAGGGGCTGCGCTACATCCGCGCCAACGGCTCGGTGATCTGGTCCCTGCTCTACCTGGCGATCGCCGCGTCGGTCGTCGGCGTCATGGGCGTCCTCGGGCCGACCTACGTCGCGGATGCGCTCGGACTGGCCGCGCGAGACTTCTGGCTCGTCGTGCTGCCGATCGGCCTCGGCGTGGTCACGGGCATCCTCGCCCTGAACAGCTGGGGGAAGGCGATCGCCCGGCGCCGGCTGATCGAGGGAGGCCTGCTCGGCGTCGGCGCCGGCCTCGCGCTGCTCGCGCTGGCGAAGCCGATCAGCCTGGCCATCTCGAACGGCGCGAGCCTGCTCGGCGAGCTGCCGATCGACGCCGGGGCCTCCGCGCTGGCCACGGTGATCTTCGTCGCCTACTTCGCCGGGGCCTCCTATGGCCTCGTCGCGATCCCGGCGCAGACGGCCCTGCAGGAGGAGCTGCCCGAGGCGGTGCGCGGGCGCGTCTTCGGCGTGCTGAACATGCTCGTGAGCCTGGGCAGCTTCCTGCCGATCATCGCCGTCGGGCCGATCGCAGATTCGATCGGCGGCACCGCAACCCTCTTCGGCGTCGGGATCCTGATCCTCGCCGTGGCCGCGCTCTCGATCCTCTTCGGCCCGCGCCGCCCGCGCTAGCGGCGTCGCGCGGCGAGCGCGACCGCGATCTCGGCGGCGAGCGACGCGTTCGACTCGGCGAGCGCGAGGTTCGCGGGGAGCGAGCGCGATGCCGTGGCGGCGGCGATCGCCGCGAGGATCCGCGGCGTGGCGTGCGGCCCGGTCGCCCCCTCCCTGGCGGCGACGGCGAGCCCCTCCTGGATCGCCGCCGCGATCTCCTCGGCGGGGATCTCGTCGGGCTCGGGGATCGGGTTGGCGACGAGCATGCCGCCGCCCCAGCCAGCGTCGCGGGCCGCCTCGGCGACCGCTGCGATCTCGCGTGCCTCGTCGACGCGGTGGGCGAGTGGGAGGCCGCTGCCCCGGCTCCAGAACGCCGGGAACTCGGCGGTGCGGTAGCCGACGACGGGGACGCTAAGCGTCTCGAGCACCTCGAGGGTCTTCGCCAGGTCGAGGAACGCCTTCGCGCCGGCGCTGACGACGATCACCGGGTGGCGTGCCATGGCGCCGAGGTCCGAGGAGACGTCGAAGCTCTGCTCCGCGCCGCGGTGCACGCCGCCGATCCCGCCCGTCGCGAAGACGCGGATCCCCGCGAGCGCGGCGATGGCGACCGTGGCGGAGACGGTGGAGACGGCGCTCGGGGCACGGCGTGCGAGGGCGACCGGCAGGTCGCGCTCGGCGACCTTCCAGTCCGCTGCGAGGATGCGCTCGACCTCGTCGGGCTCGACGCCCGCCACCAGCTCCCCGTCGAGGATGCCCGTCACTGCGGGGACGGCCCCCCGCGCGCGGATCGCCGCCTCGACGCGGTCGTAGCAGGAGCGGTTGTGGGGGGCCGGGAGGCCCAGGCGCGAGGTGATCGTCGATTCGAGGGCGACGACGGGCTGTCCCGCGGCCAGGGCCGCAGCGACCTCGCGCGAGCACCGTACCTGCCTCATCGCTCCTCCCCCTGCGCCGCCGTGGCGCCCTGCTGGGCGATGAGGTGGCGCGCTGCCGCCCCGTGGCCCTGGTGCAGCGCATCTTCCCATGGCGCGCCGGCCGCCCGCGCGACCACGAAGCCGCCGGCGAAGGCGTCGCCGGCGCCCGTCGTGTCGATCCCGTCGGGCAGTTGCGGCGGCATGGCGCTGGCGAGCAGTGCACCGCTCGGGTCCCGCACCTCCGCCGCCCCCGCACCGCGCTTGATGATGCAGGTCAGGCGGGGGAGCGGGTGTGTCAGGAGGCCGAGGTAGTCGGCCTCCTCCTCGTTCGCGAAGAGGTGGCCGGCGCCGAGCGCCGCCAGCTCCTCGCGGCTGCGGGCGCCGCCCCAGGCCTCGAGCGCCCCGACCGAGGAGGCGTCGACCGAGGTCTGCAGCCCCGCTGCCGCCGCGTCGGCGATCAACCGGCGCGCGGTCGTCGCCAGCGGCTCGCCGAAGAGGGAGTAGGCGGGGACGTGGAGCCACGAGACGTCGTCGAGGGCCTGCCGCCCGGGGTGCTCGAGGCTCGTCGCGACGCCCCGGTCGGGGAGCATCGTCCGCTCGCCGTCGGGCTCCACGATCACCACGATCGACGGGCTGCGGCCGCGCCGCTGGAGGCTCGGCTCGACGCCGGCAGCCAGGAGCGCCGCCTCGAGCGCGTCGCCGGTCGCATCGGCCCCGACGGCGCCGAGGAACCTGCTGCGCCCCCCGGCGGCGGCGGCGGCGACCGCGACGTTCGCCGCGCTCCCGCCCCGGCGGCGGGTGATGCGCGCTGCGGCATCCGAGCCCCGGCGCCACGGGGCGTCGAGGCGCACGGCGACCTCGTCGATCAGGTCGCCGACGGAGAGGATCAGCGGGGCGTGCGGGGCGGGGTCGCTGTGGCTCATGCGGGGCAGTCTATCGGCTATCCTCCACCCCTCGGGCGATTAGCTCAGTTGGTTAGAGCGCAGCCTTGACATGGCTGAGGTCACAGGTTCGAGTCCTGTATCGCCCACCAGCGGCGCGCGGGCGCCAGGGAAGGAGGCGCGGGGAGCATGGCCGAGCATCCGGCGCCGGAGGCGCACGAGGAGCAGCTGCTCGACGCACCGCTCCGTGGCTCGGCCGACGAGTTGCTCGACGCCGGGGCCGGCGGCGACGACCTCCTCGGGCGGATGCGCCACTCCGCCGCGCACGTGATGGCCGACGCGGTGATGCGCCGCTTCCCCGGGGTGAAGCTCGGCATCGGCCCGGCGATCACCGACGGCTTCTACTACGACTTCCTGCTCGATCGCCCCCTGACCCCCGACGATCTCGCCGCGCTCGAGGGCGAGATGGCCGGCATCATCGCGGCGGACCATCCGTTCCGCCTCGACGAATACCCGTTCGCCGAGGCGCGCGAGGCGCTCGTGCGCTTCGACCAGCCCTTCAAGGTCGAGATCATGGACGACCTCGCGTCCAGGGCGGCGGCCGCGGGAGAGCCCGCGCCGAACGTCACGACGTACAGCCACGGCAGCTTCCAGGATCTCTGCCGTGGACCGCACGTGGAGAGCACCGGGAAGATCGGCCCCTTCAAGCTGCTCTCGGTCGCCGGCGCCTACTGGCGCGGCGCCAGCGACCGCCCGATGCTCCAGCGCATCTACGGAACCGCGTGGGCCACGCAAGCGGAGCTCGACCAGTTCCTCTGGCGACGCGAGGAGGCGCGAAAGCGCGATCACCGGCGGCTGGGCGTTGCCCTCGACCTCTTCTCATTCCACGATGTCTCCCCGGGGAGCGCCTTCTGGCACCCCAAGGGGCAGCGCCTCTGGCGCACCCTCGAGGGGGCGATGCGCGAGCTCCAGGAGCGCCGCGGCTACGATGAGGTGTCGACGCCGATCGTCGTGAGCAAGCGACTCTGGGAGCAGTCCGGCCACTGGGAGCTCTATCGCGAGAACATGTTCCTCATCGAGTCGGAGGGCGAGGAGTACAGCCTGAAGCCGATGAACTGCCCCGAGAGCACGGT
>JBEGQU010000083.1:0-7604 GCA_041180765.1 Chloroflexota bacterium | reverse complement strand
TCGTGCGCATCCCGCTGCTCGACCGCACCAGCGGCCCGCTCCCCGTCGGTGCCGGCGGCAGGGTGGGAAGCCTCCTCCTCGGGGTCGCCTTCGCCGCCGCCTGGACCCCCTGCATCGGGATCGTCCTCGGGGCGATCCTCTCGCTCGCCGCCGCGGGCTCCAACCCGTCCGGTGCGGTCGTGCTGCTGCTCGCCTACTCGCTCGGGCTCGGCCTGCCGTTCCTGCTCCTCGCCTCCCTCGGCGACCGGCTGTTGCGGCGAATGCGCCGCGCGACGGCGATTGCCGGGCGCGTCGGCGGCCTGCTCGTCGCCGCGATCGGCGCACTGATCGCGACGGGCTCGCTGCCGCTCCTCTCCCGCCTCCTGCCGGGGCTCCAGGGGCTCTGATGATCGGTCCCTTCCCGCGTCGCAGTCTCGTGACCATCGGCGGCCTCGCACTCTCGGCCGCCCTCCTGCTCGGACTCGCCGGGACAAGCATCCCGACCGCCCCCGTCGACAGCGGCAGGTATGTCACCGACCCCGGGGCGACGGGACCGGCTGTCGGCAGCACCTTCAGCATCCCGGCCACCCAGCCGCTCGCGCGTGGCGGCAGCTGGGTCGATGCGGCCGACCGGCACACCGGCGTGCGGCTGATCGTCGTCGATTTCTTCGCCACCTGGTGCCCACCGTGCCAGCAGGAGACCCCGATCCTCCGCTCGTTCGATCGCACCTACGGCGAGCGGGGCCTGCTGATCGTCGGGGTCTCCGTCGGCGAGGCGGCGGACGACGTCGCCGCCTACGCGTCGCGCTACGGACTCGATTACCCGATCGCGCTCGATGTCGACGGCGCGCTCTTCCGCGCCGCGGCGGCGGGCGGACTGCCGACCAAGGTGCTGCTCGACGCCGGCGGCCGCGTCATCGCGGTCTTGCCGCGGCCGTTCACGGTCGCCGACGGTCCCGGGCTCATCGAGCCGCTCCTCGCTCCGTAGCGGCGGGCGCGGCGCTACTCGGCCACGAAGCGGAAGTGCTCCCCCTCTGCGACGAGCCGCCCCAGCGGCGCCTCGATCTCGTGGCTGAGCGCGACGAGCCACTCGCCGCGCGCCGCCTCGGCGAAGATGCCCGCCTTGGCGTCGACCGAGGCCCACGCCTCGTCGTCGTAGGCGGTGACCCAGCGCGGGTTGGCCTGCCACGGGCGCATGAACAGGTCGCCGGCGAAGAGCAGCGTCCGTTCGCGACCGCGGACGATCGTGGCCTGGCTCCCCGGCGTGTGGCCCGCGAGAAGGCGCAACTCCACCAGCGGATCGGGCGCGTTCGTGCGCTCGTAGGCGCGGGGCGGATGGGCGGCGAAGAGGGCGCGCAGTACCCCGGTGTCGTAGGCGGCGCGGGCCCGGAGCGAGTCGCTGGCCACCGCCTCGATCTCGCGTCCGGGGGCGACGATCGTCGCGCGGGGGAAGGCCGCCGCCCCCGCGCCGTCGACAAGCCCGCCGGCATGGTCGCGGTGCAGGTGGCTCGGCACGACGACATCGATCGCCGCGGGGTCGAGCCCCGCGGCGGCGAGCCCCTCGTAGGCCGGCAGCGCGTCGACCCCCTCGTCGCTCGCCACCGTGCCCGCAGCGAGCATCCCCGCCTCGAGCAGCAGCGACTGCCCCGGCGTCCGGATGTGGAGCAGGTTCAGCGCCTGTAGGAGGCGAGCGCGCCCGTCGAGCTCGCCCGAGACGAGCGGCTCCCAGGTGGTCCGCGGGACCGGACCGAAGATCGTCCCGGCGTCGCTCCGGAAGGTACCGATGCGCAGCAGGTCGACCTGCACCCCGCCCAGGTCGATGCGACGCTGTGCCTGCGGCGAGGCGGGGGGCATGCTAGCGCTCGGTCTCCTGGCGCACCGCATCGAAGTCGACGTGGATCGCCGAGGCGGTGGGCTCCGCCTGCCCCTGGTAGCGGCTGCGCAGCTCCTTGCTCCCGTAGGGGCGCTCCACGGGGGACGACATCCGATGGAACGAGATCTGCCCGATCTTCATCCCCGGGTAGAGCGCGATCGGCAGGCTCGCGACGTTGCCGAGCTCGAGCGTCAGGTTGCCGACCCAGCCCGGGTCGACGTATCCCGCGGTCGAGTGGATCAGCAGGCCGAGGCGCCCGAGCGAGGACTTGCCGTCGAGGCGGCCGAGCAGCGCGCTGCCGACGCTGATCCGCTCGAGCGTCTGGCCGAGGACGAACTCGCCGGGATGCAACATGAACGGCTCTGCCCCCTCGACGATCTCGAGCTCGGTCAACCCGGGCTGGTCGACGGACGGATCGATGAACCCGTAGCGGTTGTTCCGGAAGACGCGAAAGCTCTTGTCGAGGTGCAGGTCGATCGAGGCGGGTTGGATGTCTGCGTCGTCGAACGGCACGATGGAGATCTCGCCCGCGACGAGCGCGCGACGGAGGTCACCGTCGGAGAGCACGCTCACGCGCCCACCTCGAGCCCCTTCTGGCGGCGCTTACCGCCCCCGCTCTCCTTCTCTGCGACGAGCTCGTCGACCTCGCGCTTCAGCGTTGCCAGGTCCTCGAACGACTGGTAGACGCTGGCGAAGCGGATGTAGGCGATCTGGTCGACCTCGCGGAGTGCCGCCATCGCCAGGCTGCCGATGCGCGCCGAGGAGATCTCGCCCGCGCCGCTCGCCCGGATGGCCGCCTCGATCGCCTCGACAGCCCGCTCCGGCGCATCCACCGGAACCGGCCGCCGGACGAGGGCGCGCCGCAGCCCTTCGAGGAGCTTCTGGCTGTCGTACTCCTCTCGTTCGCCCGAGCGCTTGATCACGTACAGCTTCGCCTGCTCGGCTCGTTCGTAGGTCGTCACGCGCGTGCCGCAGATCCGGCAGGCGCGCCGCCGGCGGATGACTGCGCCCTCGTCGAGGTCGCGCGAGTCGACGACCCGCGTGTCCGGCTCCTTGCACGAGGGGCAGCGCACGATCGTCCTCCGTTCTCCCCCACCGCCCGTAGCGGTGCTGGGGCGAGTCTACACACGATCTTGGGGAGGGGTCACTCCGTCGCCGAGGCGGTGGCGATCGTCTCGCGGGCGTGCTCGAGGACGGGCAGGAGGATCGCCAGTCCGTCGCGGACGGCACCGCTCCCCCCGGGGAGGTTCACGATCAGGGTCCCGCGCAACACCCCCGCGACGCCGCGCGAGAGGATTGCCGCGGAGGTCTGCGACCGCCCGAGCATCCGGATCGCCTCGGGAATCCCCGGGATCTGGCGCTCGAGGAGCGGCGCCGTCGCATCGGGGGTGACATCGCGCGCAGTGAGCCCGGTGCCGCCGACGGTGAGGATCACCTCGACCTCGCCAGCCTGCGCCTTGATCAGCTTCTGGATCTCGCTGAACTCATCGGCGATCACCGCCCTGCTGACGCTCCAGCCGTGCGCCTCCATGGCGGCGGTGGCGAGGATCCCGGAGCGATCTTCGCGCTCGCCGCCCGCGACCGAGTCGCTGATCGTCGCGATGAGCACGCGCCGCAGCGGCTCTCCCGCGCCGCCGCCCGCCTCGACCCCTTTGCCAGCCATGTGGCGATCCTAGCGCAGCGCCTGCTGCCAGCTCGCCAGCAGGAGCAGCGTCGCGCCGGCGCCCAGCGGAAGGTTGAGCCAGAGGAAGCGCCGCCACGCATCCCGGGCGCGCTGCCATCCCCAGCGCCCCCGCAGGGCGAGTGCGACCGAGCCGGCGCTCGCGAGCGGGAGGAGCGCCCCGAGGCGCATCAGCGGCCATGGCGCGAAGAGCAGGACCAGCGCGGCCGCCAGATAGCCGAGGCATGCGAGCCGTGCCGCGCCGCGCGCGCCGAGCGCCGTCGCGGTGGTCCGCAGACCCGAGCGCCGGTCCGCCTCCTCGTCCTGGAGCGCCCCGACCACCTGGCTCGCTGCATTCCAGAGCGCGTAGGCGACGAGGACCGGCAGCCAGTCCGCGTCGAACGGCACGAAGAGCAGCCCCGCGAGCACGGGGGCGAGGAAATGCGTCGACGAGACGAGGGCGTCGAGCAGCGGGATCGAGCGCGCGCGGAGCAGCCAGGGGGCGCTGTAGAGCGCGGCGGCGAAGAGCGCCGCGAGCGGCATCCAGTTCGCCGGCTGCGCCGGCCCTCCCGGGAGCAGGATGAGCATCAGCATCGCGGGGAGCGCGCCGAAGAGCAGGAGTGCCGGGACGAGGGCGCGCGCATCGCCATCCGTGAGCAGCGCTCCCTCGGCGCCCCCCTTGCGGGGATTGTGCCGATCGGTCGCGCGATCGTAATAGTCGTTGATCCCGTAGAGGAACAGGTTGTAGCCGCCACCCCACCAGAGGGCCGCCGCGAGGAGCCAGGCGCCGAGCGCCTCGCCGGCGCCGGCGGCGACCAGGGCGGCGAGGAACGGGAGCCCCGTGTTGATCCAGGAGATCGGCCGCGAGGCGAGCAGGATGCGCCAACCCCGCCCCCCATCGCCGAGCAGGTGCGCCCGCAGCCGGAGCGCGACGAGGGCGAACGCGGCACCGTAGAGCAGGTCCTCCACCGGGGCGAGACCGACGACGAGGCCGCTCCGGGGCGCGGGCGGATACGAGAAGAGGCCGAGCGCGCAGAGCAGCGAATCGAAGGCGACCGTGAGCGCGAGGAAGAGGCCGAGGGTCACGCGCGTGGAGCGGCGGGAGAGCAGCTCTCGCGCTGCGACGAGCGATCCGGCGAGCAGACCGCCGCTCGCTGCCGTGTACTCCCCCGCGCCGAGGTCGCTCGCCAGCTGCCACAGCACGAGGCCCGCGGCGAGGCCGAGGAGCGCATCACGCACGAGTCCGGCGCGCGCCGATGACTCGATGCGGCGGCGCTCCCGGGGATCCGCATCGCTCAGCTCCGCCAGCGCATAGACGAGGAAGGCGAGGAAGGCGAGCAGCAGGGGCTCCTCTACCGGAAATCCGCGACCGAGCGGCCCCCGCCCCGGCAGCTCGCCGAGCGTCGCGGCGGCCGGCGTGGCGAACCAGCCGCGTGCGAGGCCGACGACGTCGACCAGCAGGAAGGCGAGTACCGTCGCGACGACGAGCGGGGCCGCGACCTCGCGCCGCAGGGGGACCCGCCGGCTGGCCAGCAGCGCGCGGACGCCGATGGCACTCAGTGCGATGGCGATGGCGTAGGGTGCGCCCACCCGGGCCTACCTCGGCCCGCGGGCGCCGCGATGGCGGAGCGCGCGGCGGGCCAGCAGCGCGATGACGACGAGTCCCCCACAGAACGACAGGGCGACGGCGATCCAGAAGGGCGTCGGGTAGAGGCGCACGAGCCCAGAGGTCGCGGGATCGAATCGCCAGGTTCCGTCGGCGAAGACGAGCGAGTGGGCGAAGGCGAAGGTGGCGTCGAAGGCGACGGCGAATGCGAGGCCGACCAGGGTCGCCCCCCCGACGATGAGCGCCGCCCCGTCGGCGAGTGCGCGGGCGACCCGCTCGCCACCTGACGTGCGGCGGGCGAGGAGCAGCACGACCGCCGAGAGGAGTCCGGCCAAGAGCACCTGGCGCACGAGGGCCCCGACATCACCGAGGTGCGCCCGCTCCCCTGCGTCGAGGAGCGGCACGCCTCCCGTCGAGACCGCAAAGCGACCCCCCGCGAGGAGATCGGCGACGAGCGCGTCGGAGAGGCGGTGGGCCTCCTCCGCCGTCACGCCGAGGCTCCCCGCCGCGCCGCAGAGGTCGAGGAAGAGGTGAACGACCGGTGGCGCGAGGAAGGCCGCCGTCAGCGCCGCGACCGCCGCGAGTGCTGCGGCGACCGCGAGCGCGACGCGACCGACCGCGCGGCCGAGCTGCATCAGGCGTCGACGAGGACGAGCCCCTGCTCCCACCACGAGCGCACGGCGAGCGGGTCTGGCGCGGGGATGCCGAAACGCCGGGCGGTCTCGGCGAGGAGGGCCTCGAAGGTCTCCCAGGGGGTCTCGGCGAGCGCGCGAACCCCGTCGATCCCCGCCCGCAGAAGCAGCTCGTGCTCAAGCGGACCGAGGAAGGCGAGATTCAGGAGTAGCGCCTCGTCGCGCCAGGCATCGACGTCCTCCGTCGTCGCATCCACCTGGTCGGCGAGGCTCTGGCGACGGGTGGGTGTCTCGGTGCGCTCGAGCAGCAGCCCCGTGGTGAAGAGCCCGTGCGCCTCGATGCGCGCCAGGTGGACCGGTTCGATGCGCGTGAGCTGCCGGATCGCGGGCATGGGGCCTCCTTACGACCGCAAGCGTAGCGCCTCGCGCCGCCGCGGGGGAAAATTGTTACAGGAGCCGCCTCGGCCCGCGCCGCCACTCGCGGCCAAGGTTTGGGGGATAATCCCTCGGGCGGTCCTTCGACCGCAGCAAGGAAAGGGAGGCAACATGTCGGCTGCTGACGGATATCAGCTGGTCTACAACTTCATGTCCCTCGCCATCGCGGCGATGGGCGCGAGCTTCTTCTTCTTCGTCTCCGCACGCGGGGCGCTGAAGGAGGGGAACCGGATGGCGGTCACGCTCTCGGCCACGGTGGTCTTGATCGCGCTGTACCACTATGTCCGCATCTTCGACTCGTGGGTCGCCACGGCGGGGGCGGGCAATCCGGCCGCGTTCAACGAGGCGTATCGGTACGTCGACTGGCTCCTCACGGTGCCGCTCCTCGTCGCCGAGCTGATCCTCGTGCTCAAGCTCGACAAGAAGCTCGAGAGCACCCTGATCAAGCGGAACGTGCTCTACGCGTTCCTGATGATCGCGACGGGCTACATCGGCGAGATGGATGCCCAGACGTCGGTGGTCCTCACCTCGTCGCGCACCATCTGGGGCGCGGTGAGCTCGATCTTCTTCGTCCTCATCCTGCGCGACCTGTTCGGCGGGATCGATGCGTCGATCAAGAAGCAGAGCAAGGAGATCCAGGGGATCTTCAAGGTGCTCCGCGTGGTCCTTATCGCGACCTGGGGCGTCTACCCGATCGCGTACCTGCTCCCGACGATCTCGGGCGATCTCGGCCTCTCGGCCGGCGATGGCCTGGTCCTGAAGCAGGTCGGCTACACGATCGCCGACATCCTGGCGAAGCCGGGCTACGGTCTCCTCATCTGGAGGATCGCGACGATCAAGAACGGCTCGTCGAAGTAACCGAACCTCGTTCGCACGGGCGAACGACAAGGCCCCGGGGGAAACCCCGGGGCCTTGTGCTTTCCGCAGTGGTCGGGGCGACTGGATTCGAACCAGCGACCTCTTGCACCCCATGCAAGCGCGCTACCAAGCTGCGCTACGCCCCGTCGCGCGGATCCGTCGATCGCGCCGGACGAGTCTAGCAGGCGCTCAGCGGAACTCCTGCGCCTGGGCGCGTCCGAGCAGCGCCTGGGCGAGCGACTCGATCGGTACGCCGCGCTCGAGCGCCGCGACGACCGTCGCCGTGATCGGCAGCTCCACGCCGAGCCGCGCGGCGACGGCGAGCGCCCCGTGCGCGGTGGGGATCCCCTCCACCGTGGCCCCGATGGTCGCCACCGCCTCTGCGACGGTCGCGCCGCCGGCCAGGAGCTCGCCGAGTCGGGCGTTGCGCGAGCCGGTGTTCGACGAGGTGAGCACGAGATCGCCCACGCCGGCCAGGCCGCTCGCGGTCTCGGATCGGCCCCCGCAGGCCTCCGCGAGGCGGGCCATCTCGGCAACCCCCCGCGAGAGCAGCGCCGCGGC
>JBEGQU010000082.1:0-3874 GCA_041180765.1 Chloroflexota bacterium | reverse complement strand
AGGCTCGGGTCCCAGGCGAGCAGGGCCGCGACCCCCTCTGCGGCGTTGCGGGTCGGCACGACCGTCACCCGTGCGGCACAGAGCTGCCCGGCCTGCTGCGCGGCGAGGACGATATTCGAGTTGTTCGGCAGCACGACGACGTCGGCCTTCCCCGTGGCGTCGACGGCCGCGGCGATATCCGCGATCGATGGGTTCTCGGTCTGGCCCCCGTGGACGATCTTGGCCGCTCCCGCGGAGCGCATGATCTCGGCAAGGCCGGCGCCTGCGGCGACCGCGACGACCGCCACCCCCGAAGCGAGCGACGGAACCGCGCCGACAGAGGGGCGCGACGATTCGTGGAGTGCCGTGCCCGCGTCGTCGGCGCGCAGCGCGCTGAAGGCGGCGTGCCCGGTGGCGCGCTCGCTCGTCTGCTGGTCGAGGTTCTCGATCGTGACCGCGCGAACATCGCCGCGGGTGATGCCGAAGGCGAGGACGAGGTCCGGTCGCAGGTTGTGGACGTGCACCTTGCAGACGCGCTCGTCGCCGGCAACGAGGACGCTCTCGCCGATCGCCTCGAGCCCGCCACGGATCTCGGCGAGGTCGAGCGGCAGGTCGCGCGCTGCGAGCACGTAGACCGTCTCGTAGCCGAACGCGCTCGCCTCGCCTCCGACGGCGCCGTCGTGTCCACCGGCGGTCGGTGCTGTGTGCCCGGTCGGTGCTGCGACGGCCGCGGGCGCCGTAGCCGCCTCCGGCAGGGCAGAGGGAGACGGTGCGACCGACGGCATGTTGGCGAACCCCTCGAGGATCACCTGGAGCCCGGCGCCACCCGAATCGACGACGCCCGCCTCGCGCAACACGGCGAGGAGCGTCGGCGTCTTGTCGACGGAGGAGCGCGCGGTGCCGGCGATCCGCTCGAGGAACGGGCGAAGCTCGGTTGCGCTCTCGGCATCCTTCATCGCCGCGGCCGCGACCTCGCGGGCGACGGTGAGGATCGTGCCCTCGGTCGGCGTGGCGACGGCGGCGTAGGCGTGGAGCACGCCGATCGAGAGGGCGCTGGCGATCTCGGCGGCCCGGGCGCGCTTCCGCCCCCGCACCGCCTGGGGGAGGCCGCGGAGGATCTGCGAGAGGAGCACGCCGGAGTTGCCGCGGGCCCCGAGGAGCGCTCCCCGGGCGACCGCCTCGCTGACGACGTCGATGGCCGTCTCGCCCCCCGCCACGGCTCGCTCCCCCTCCTCGACCGCAGCCCTGAGCGTGGCGAGCATGTTCGTGCCGGTGTCGCCATCGGGGACGGGGAAGACGTTCAGGGCGTTCACCTCGGCGACCCGCCCCTCGAGCCGCTCTGCGGCCGAGCGCAGGGCAGCGACGAGCTCGACGCCGTCCCAACTGCGACGGCTCATCGGGCGAACCCCCCCATTGGCTCCGTAGCGGGCATCTTGACCTCCCTGACGGCCCCGGGCCGGGGTCCGCCGCTCCTGCTACGATACGGCACCACTGGCGTGGTGTGCCGCCGAGCCACCCGCCCCAAGGCAAGGAGAGTCGACCATGGCCCGCTTCTGCGCCCTCTGCGGCAAGGACTCGATCTCGGGGTACAACCCCCAGTCCGTCGGCGCCAACCGCGTCCGCGCCCTCCGCCGCTTCAAGGCGAACCTGCAGCCGACGCTGATCGCCGTCGGAAGCGCCACGAAGCGGGTGCTCGTCTGCACCAGCTGCCGCCGGACGGCGACGAAGGGCGCCTAGCCCCTACCCCGCCGCGACCGCGGCGCGGATCTCCTGCACGGCGCGCTCCATCGACGCGGCGCCATAGAGTGCCGTACCCGCCACGAGGACGCTCCCGCCCCGCCTGGCCGCATCGGAGGCCTGCTCGGCCTTGATCCCGCCATCGACATGGACCTGGGCTCCTTCGTGGAGAAGCGCGCGCACCGCGGGGATGCGCGCCGCCGCCTCGGGCTGGTAGGACTGGCCGCCGAAGCCGGCTTTCACCGTCATGACCAGCGCAAGGTCGATCACGCCCGCGAAGGGGCCGAGCGCCTCAGCGGGCGTTCCGGCGTCGATCGCGAGTCCGGCCGCCGCACCCGCCGCCCGGATCGATGCGAGCGTGCCCGCGTGCGCCTCGGGTGCCTCGACATGGATCGTCACCGTGGCACAGCCGGCCGCGGCGAAGCGCGCCGCCCAGCGCGAGGGTTCCTGCACCATGAGGTGTGCGTCGAACGGCAGCGTCGTGGCCGAGCGCAGCGCCTCCACGGTCGCCAGGCCGAACGTGATGTTCGGCACGAAGCGACCATCCATGATGTCGAGGTGGATGCGATCGACTCCCGCATCCTCCGCGCGGCGCACCGCGTCGTGGAGCGCCCCTAGGTCGGCGTTCAGGATGCTGGCCGCGACTTGTACCGCGCTCACGCGTCGCCCCGGAGCGGGCCGGCGGGGGCGAGCGGCGTCGGGCTGCGCCGCCCCTGCAGCGCCGCAGCGCTGGCGAGCACGAGCTGCTCGCGCCGGCGAGCGACGGCGGCGGGCGGCGGCGTGCCGGCGCGCTCGGCCGCGAGTTGTCCGCAGGCCGCTCCAGCCTCGCGCCCCCGGTTGCGGCGAACCGTCACCGAGAGGCCGCTCGAGCGCAGCTGCTCGGCGATCTGCTCGATCCGCTCCGGCGCGGACTCGCGCCAAGGGGTGTGCGCTACGGCGTTCATCGGGATCAGGTTCACGTGTGCGCCGCTCCCCCGCAGGATCTCGACGAGGGCGGCCGCGTCCTCGGGGCGGTCGTTGATGCCGTCGATCATCGTCACCTCGTACGTGGTTCGTCGGCCGGTCGCCCGGGCGTGCGCCGCCGCGGCCGCCACGACGCGCTCCACCGGCCACTTGCGGTTGAGCGGGACCAGGAGATCCCGGAGCGGGTTGCGCGCGGCGTGGAGCGAGACGGCGAGCGTCACCTGCGGGCGCTCGCGCTGGAGCCGCTCGATCCCCGGCACCACGCCGCTCGTGGAGACGACGATGCGGCGCTGGCCGATCCCGCCGCGCTTCGGATCGACGAGCCCGTCGATCGCGGCGAAGACGGCGTCGGCGTTCTGCAGCGGCTCCCCCATGCCCATGAAGACGACGTTCGTCAGGTCGCGCCCTTCGGCGCGGAGGATGCGCCGGGCCACGCGCACCTGGTCCTGGATCTCGCCGGGGGTGAGGTTGCGCCCGAAGCCCAACTCGCCGGTGGCGCAGAAGGGGCAGCCGACGGCACAGCCCGCCTGGCTCGAGACGCACAGCGTTGCCCGGGGCCCACTGCCGCGGCGACGGTCGGCGGGGTAGCGCATGAGCACCGCCTCGATCTTCTGCCCGTCGCCGAGCTCGAGGAGGAGCTTCGTCGTCTGGCCGTCCTCGGCCTCCGATCGCACGGCGACGGTGCAGGCATCGAAGCGCAGCGCGGCAGAGAGCGCGGCGCGCTCAGGGGCCCCGAGTGTCGTCACCTCCTCCCAGCCTGCCGCGGGCGAGCGCCATGCCGCATCGAGCACCTGCGCCGCCCGATAGGCCGGCATGCCGAGGCGCCCCACGAGGGCAGAGAGCGCCGCGGGGGCGAGATCGGTGATCGCGGGGGGCTGCGTGCCGCTGGCGCTGCTCATGCGCGGATTCTCGCATGCGGCCCTATCAGGCCCGCATGCCCGTGGGCGAAGTCTCCCCCACCCATCGCCCTCCCGCCCGCCGGCAGGACGCGCAGCAGCGGCAGCGCGCCGCCCTCGAGCGAGAGGAGCAGCGTATCGCCGTCCAGCGCGAGGGTACCGACCGGGAGTCCCGCCGCCGGTCGGGGCGGGCCGACCTCCACGAGCGCGAGCCGCGTACCGTCGGCCAGCTCCACCCAGGCGCCTGGCCACGGCTGGTACGCCCGCCAGGTGCGGTAGGCGGTTGCGGCCGGCACCCC
>JBEGQU010000081.1:0-21052 GCA_041180765.1 Chloroflexota bacterium | reverse complement strand
ATCCGATTGCGATGGCCGTCGCCCTCGAGCCCGACATCGTCACGCGCGAGGCGCACCGCCGCGTCGAGATCATGCTCGGCGACGGGCACGTTCGCGGCCAATCGTCGGTCGACCACCTCGGCGCCACGAAGCGCGAGCCGAACTGTCGCGTCGTCTACCGCGCGGATCGCGAGCGCTTCATCGCCATGGTGAAGGCGGCCTGTCGGCCCTAGTCGCCCGCGCGCGCCGCGCGCCATTCGCGCGCCAGCAGCCCCATGTGGATCTCGTCCCAGCGCCGCCCGTCGCGGGCGATCGCCTCGCGCGCGCGTCCCTCTTCGCGATAGCCCACGGCGCGATAGCAGCGGATCGCCGCCTCGTTGAACGAGAAGGCGGTGAGCGCGAGGCGCTCGAGGCCGAGCTGCTCGAAGGCGAACGCCGCGACGAGTGCCGTCGCCTCGCGCCCGAGGCCTCGCCCGCGCCAGTCCGGCTCGCCGATCAGCAGGTGGAAGGTCGCCGCGGCGTTCGCCGTGTCGAGGTTCGCCAGGGAGCAGCTCCCCACGAGCACTTCGGTCGGGCGGTCGCGCTCCCCGTCGTCGGGCGGCGGGGGGACACGCGCGTAGATGGCGAAGGCGAGCGTCTCGGCGGCGTGCATGCGCGCGACGACGAGCCGGTCGACGTCGTCGGCGCCGAGCGGCTGGTTGCGGTGCCGCGAGAGGCGCGCGACCTCTGGATCGCCGTACCAGCGCCGGAGCGCGGGGAGCGTCTCCGGCCCGTGGGGCCGCAGGGTGACCCGCGCGCCGGCGAGCACCACGTCGTGGCCGCCGAAGGGTGCTCCGTGCTGCGATGCGGTCACGCGGGCACGGTATACGATCGCGGAGATGATCGGCTGGACGCACCTGGCGGAGCGGATCGAGGGCGCAACGCGCACCTCGGAGAAGTCCCGCCTGCTCGCCGAGGCGCTCCGCGGAGCCGACGACGCCGACCTGGAGATCGCCTGCCGCCTCCTCGCGCGACGCGGTGGCCTCGGCCGCGACACCTCCCTCTCGTGGGCGACGATCGCCGCCGCGGCGGAGGAGGCCTGCGGGGCGCCCGCCGGCTCGTTCGCCACGCTGATGGAGTCGACCGGGGACCTCGGCGCCACCGTCGAGGAGCTCTTCGAGGCCGAGCGCCCGCTCGCTGGCGCCGCGCTCGTCGCCGCGGAGGAGGCCGAGCAGGTGCGCAGCGCCGCGCTCGCGGCGGCGACGGGCGTCGCGCCGTCCAGGGACGCCGCCCCGACCCTCCGCGAGCTTCCGGCGCTGTTCGCGGCGATCGACGCCGCTGCGGGGAGGCAGCGCCACGACCTGATCGTCCAGGCGCTCTACGGCTGCTCGCCGCGGGCGGCCAAGTACGTCGTCCGCCTCCTTGCCGGCGACCTGCGAGTGGGGCTCCGCGACGACCTGCTGACGGGCGCGATCGCCAGCGCCTTCGGTGCCGACCTCGAGGCGGTGCGCTGGGCCCTGACGCTCGAGGGCGACGCCGGGAGCGTCGCCCTGCTCGCCCGGCGTGGCGCGCTCGGCGAGGCGCGGATGCGCCTCTTCCACCCGATCCCCGCGATGCTCGCCTCGCCCGTGACCGGGCCGCGCGAGATCGTCGAGCGGATCGAGGAGCTCGCGGTCCGCACCAGCTCGCCGAGCATCTCCGTGGAGGACAAGTACGACGGGGTCCGCGCGCAGCTCCATGCCTCCGGCGGACGCGTGGAGATCTACGGCCGCAACCTCGTCGAGGTGAGCGCGAGCTTCCCCGAGATCGTCGCCGCGGCGCTCGCCGCCGATCTCGACGCGGCGATCGATGGCGAGATCATCGCGCTCGACGACGGGCGACCCCTGCCGCTCGCGGCGCTCCAGCCGCGGCTTGCCGGCACGGCCCAGACCGCATCGGAGCGCGAGCGCACGCCGATCGCCTTCGTGGCGTTCGACCTGCTCGCGCTCGACGGCGCACCGCTGATGCGCGCGCCGTGGGCCGAGCGCCGAGCGGCGCTGGAATCGCTCGACCTCCCGTCGCGGGGCGACGGGCTGCTGCGCATCGCCACGCTGCAGGAGGCGCATGGTGCCGAGGGGATCGAGGAGGCGTTCATCGCGGCGCGGATGCGCGGCGCCGAGGGCCTGGTGGCCAAGGCGAAGGGTGCGCCCTACGCGCCGGGCCGGCGCGGCTCGGCATGGCTGAAGCTCAAGCGCTCGCTCGACACGCTCGACTGCATCGTCATCGGCGTGGAGCCGGGCATCGGCCGACACCGCGACCAGCACGTCGAGTGCATCGTCGCCGTGCGCGACGACCTCTCGGGGCGGCTGACCCCGCTCGGGCGCGCACCCGCCAGCCTCGGCGAGGGGGAGCTGGCGGCGGCGTCGGCGTGGTTCGCCGCGCACACCGTGGCGCAACTCGGCGCCTACCGCAGCGTCGAACCGCAGATGGTCGTGGAGGTCGCGTTCGACGGCATCCGACGGGCCGAGCGGAGCGTCTCCGGCTTCTCCCTGCGCTCCCCGCGGATCGTGCGCGTGCGGACCGACCTCGGCCCCGACCAGGCGGCGACGCTCTCCGCCGTGGAGCAGCGCTGCCGCCTCCATCAGGGCACACTGGACGAGCATGGCGCCTGAGTCGCTCCCGATCCGGCCGCTGACCCCCGCCGAGGAGGCGGCCAAGGTCGCCGAGCTGCGCGAGCAGATCCCCGCCGTCACCGCCGGGATCTACCTGAATACCGGCTCCAACGGCCCGCTGCCGCGCGAGGTGGACGCCGCGGTGCGCCAGGTGCAGGAGCAGGAGCTCGCCACGGGCCGCGGCTCCGAGCATGTCATGGAGGATGTCGAGGTGCGCGTCGACGAGCTCCGCGGTGTCTTCGCCGGCGTGCTCGCCACCGACCTCGATCTCGTCGCCGTGACGCACAGCACCACGGAGGCGGTGATCCGCCCCGCACTCGGCATGCGCTGGAGCCAAGGCGATCGCATCATCACGCTCGATGAGGAGTATCCCGCGGTGCGCGGCAGCCTCGCGGCACTCGCCGCCAGGACGGGTGGAACGGTGCACACCGTCTCGTTGCGCGATGCCTCTGGTGCACCGAAGGACGATGGGCAGCTCGTCGCCGATGTCGGCGCCCTCCTCGAGGCCCCGACGCGCCTGCTCGTCCTTTCCCACGTCAGCTGGGTGAGCGGACGAATCCTGCCGATCGCCCCGCTGCTGGAGCGCGCGCGCGCGAACGGCGTGCTGACGATCCTCGACGGCGCGCAGGCCGTCGGCGCCCTGCGCGCCGACATCGATGCGCTCGACCCCGACATCTACGCCTTTCCGGCGCAGAAGTGGCTGCTCGGCATCGAGGGGCTCGCGGGGATGCGCGCCTCGCGCCGCGCCATCTCCGACGAGGGTTTCGCCCCGGTGATCGGCGGCTTCCTGGCATTCGACGCCCCGCCGCTCGACGGCGTCGGGCGCTTCCGCCGCGATGCGCGCCGCTTCGAGATGTCCGGGTTCGCGCGACCGGCGCTCGTCGGCTCGGCGCGCGCCGCGGGCTGGCTGCAGATGCAGGTCGGCCTCCCCTGGGCGACCGCCCGGGCCGCCCGCCTCGCCGCCGCGTTCCGGGCGGGGCTCGAGGCGATCCCCGGGGCCGAGCCGCTCGCCCCCCGGGGTGGGCATGCCACGATCGTCGCCCTGCGGGTGGCCGGCTGGCGGGCGGAGGAGCTCGTCGCCGAACTCGGGCGCCGCTCGTTCGCGATCACCCGACGCGTCCCGGGGCTCCCCGCCTGCGATGGCGCACCCGCCTCGGCCCCGGCCCTGCGCACCTCCTGGGGCTTCTGGAACACCGACGAAGAGGTCGCCCGGATCCTCGCGCTGATCACCCTCTTCGCCGCCCACACCCCCGCAACCCTGCCGCCGCGGCCGACGATCGACATCATCCATGGCTAGGCCCCCCGCCCCGCGGGGATTCGTGGCGAAGCGCGCCTATCAGCTACGGCACGCGCCGCGGCCGGTCTTCCGCGCGGTCCTCTCGAACAGCCTCACCGGCGGGGGGCTGGCGCTCGCCTACCTGGTCTACGACCTTGCCGTGGAGCGCGCGCTGCGCCGCGGCGTCGACCCGCTGTCGCTGCCCGGCGGCGGCGACCTGCGCACCGAGGCCGCAGCGCTGGTCGTCGTCGGAACGGTCGTCGCGGGGACGCTGCTCACCTACCTCGTGGTGCCCCAACCGCGCGCCGACGGTCGCGGAAGCGAGCGCTCCGGCTGGTCTGCGGCGCTCGGGCTCTTCGCCAGCCTGCCGGTTGCCTACATCGCCCTCGTCGTGGAGAGCCAGATCCTGAAGCCGCTGTTGCTCGGGCTGCTGTAGCGGGTCAGGCGGAACGGGTGCCGAGCAGCCGATAGCCGATGCCGCGGACGCTCACCAGCACCTCGGGCTTCCGCTGATTCAGCTCGATCTTCTTGCGTAGGCGATTCACCGCGACGCGGAGCGCTTCGTCACCGCCGTCCCAGCCCTCGCCCCACACCCGGTCGCGGATCTCCTGGTGCGAGATCGGTTCGCCGAGGCGCTCGAGTAGCAGGGCGACGAGCTTTCGCTCAGTTCCGGTGAGGACGACGCGTCGTTCGCCGACGCTCAGCGCGCCGGACGACTCGTCGAAGGCGATGGTGTGCGATGGAAGTGCCATGGGAGGGGGATTCTAGACCGCTTTGTTACCCCGTGCACGCGCCTTTTCGGCGCGTCGCCCCTCGCCCGCTAGACGACGCCGCCGAGGGCAATCGCGACAGTCGCGGCGGCGGCAAGGGCGATCCCCAGCGCCTGGCGCGGACCGACGCGCTCGCCGAGGACGAGCGCGGCGAACAGCACCGTGGTGACCGGCGCGATGCTCGTGAAGACCGCGGCGACGGCGACGCCGCTCTCGTTGGCCGAGAGGAAGAAGAAGAGGTTGCCGAGGGTGTCGCCGCTCCCCGCCGCCACCAGGATCAGGGCGAGGCGGATCCTGCCGGCGAGGTCGCGGGGGATCGCGCCGGGCCGGATCGGCTCCAGTCCCGGGGCGCTGCGCCGGGCGAGTGCGAAGCCGAGGACGATCGCCGTCAGCGCGGAGACGCTCGCGATGCGCAGCACCGCGAGGAGCCAGACCGTCGCCGTCGATTCGACGCCGGAGAAGATCAGGCTGAAGGTGGCGAAGGCGCAGCCCGCGGCGAATCCGAAGGCGGCACCACCCGCGCGTGCGGTGCCGCGCGGGGCGTCGCCATCGCCGCTCATTGACACGATGACGATGGCGACGATCGCCCCCGCGAATCCGACGAGCCGGAGCGGCGACGGGATCTCGCCACCGACGATCGTCGCGCCGACCGGGATGAGTGCCGCGAGCGTCCCGGCGATGCTCGCGACGATGGAGATGCGCCCGTGCGCGAAGCCGTGGTAGAGCGAGACGATCCCGGCGCCGCCCGCGAGGCCCGCGACGGCGGTCTGCAGCAGCACCGTCGCTCCGGGGAGCGGCTGGCCGCCCGCGACGGCGACGGGGATGATCAGTGCGAGGGCGGCGGCCTGGCTGAGCAGCACGACGAGCAGCGTCGGCAGGCGGCGGCTCGCCAGCCCGCCGACGAAGTCGCCGCCGCCCCAGGTGAACGCGGCGAGGATGCCGAAGAGCGGGCCCATCAGCGCGGCAGCTCGGCGAGTTCCATGTAGCGGTGCGGCCCGACGCCGGCGATCTCGAACGGATCGCCCGCGGCGATGAAGCCGTGCCGTTCGTAGAAAGGGACCGCCGCGATCCGCGCGTTGCACCAGAGCGGGCGCGGGGCGGAGGGGTCGCCCTCCCAGGCCTCGATCGCCGCATCGATGAGCGCCCCGCCGATCCCGCGGCTACGGAAGGCGGGGGCGGTGGCCGCGCCGCGGAGCTGGGTGGTCGGGCGCCCGTCGCGGTCGGCGGGATAGAGGGAGGTGCAGGCGGCGAGCTCGCCGTCGACCCAGGCGCCCCAGTGCTCGCCAAGCCCGGCGTCGTCCCCCGGGAGGCGGGCGGTCTCCGGGGGGCGCCCTGCCCGGAGCACGGCCGCGCGGAGGCCGATGATCTCGTCGAGCGTGGCGCGGCGGATGCTGATCGTGGGCATTCCCGTACGGTAGCGGGGGCGCCCGGTGCGCGCGCGATGCTCTACCCTCGCGCCATGCCCGTGCCGCATCCGCCGCTGCCGACGACCGACCCGATGACGGGCGAGCCGTTCGCCATGAACCTCAACGCCGTGAAGGCCGCCGCCGACCGCACCGCGGGCCGCCTGCACCTGACGCCGCTCCTCTCCTCGGTCGGCGCCGCCGTCGCGCTGCAGCGCTCGCTCGGCGCGACCCTGGGCGACGGGCGGGTCCGCTTCAAGGCGGAGCACCTGCAGCGCACCGGCTCCTACAAGGCGCGCGGCATGCTCAACCGCGTCATGCGCCTCGTCGAGCACTTCGGCGTCGAGGAGGTCCGGCGCCGCGGCATCATCACGTACAGCGCGGGGAACGCCGCCGCCGCCTACGCCTGGGCGGGGCGGGAGTTCGGCATCCCCGTCGAGGTGGTGATGCCGGCCAAGGCCGTTCCCGCGAAGATCGCCGCCTGCAAGGGCTATGGCGCCGTCGTCCACCTCGTCGAGGGGCACATGGGAAACGCGGGGATCCTCAAGGACGAGCTCGTCGCCGCCCGCGGGCTCATCGATGCCCACCCCTACGACGACCCGTTCATCATCGCCGGGCACGGCACGCTCGGCCTCGAGATCCTCGAGCAGCTCCCCGAGGCAGATGTCGTCATCGGCGGCCTCGGCGGCGGCGGCATGTTCTGCGGCACGGCCGTGGCGCTGCGCGAGGCGAAGCCCTCGATCCGCCTCTACGGCGTGGAGCCCGATGCCTCGTCGGCGGTGAAGCAGGCGGTCGAGGCGGGGAAGATCGTGTCGGTCACGCCGGCCTCGGTCGCCGACGGCCTCGGCGCGGCGAATGCCGGCTCCTGGACCCTCCCCCTGGCCGCCGACCTCCTCGACGGCATCGTGACCCTCCCCGACGAGGAGATCCTCGCCGGCCTCCGCTTCGCGATGGAGCGGATGAAGCAGGTGGTCGAGCCGGCCGGCGCCGCCGCCCTCGCGGCGCTCCTCTTCGGTCGCATTCCCGTCGCCACCGGCGATCGCGTCGTCGTCATCCTCAGCGGCGGCAACGTCGACCTGTCGCGGATCCCCGAGTTCGTCGAGCGCGCACGGAAGATCCCCGGCCTGTAGCGCCCGCCTCTGCCGCGCTGTCGTGTCAGCCAGCTGGCGCGGGGATGCGGCAGACTAGCCGCATGAACGATCCGCTGCTCGTCGTCGCCGTCCTCCTCGCTGCGGTCGCGGCGTGTGCCGCGGTGGCCGCCGCCCTGCGCGCGGGCCGGGCACCGTCGGCAGACCCCACGAGCCTGATCCAGGCACAGCGCGTCGAGGACCAGCTGCAGTCGGTCGCCGAGCGGCTTGCGCGCATCGACGCCGCGCAGCAGGGGATCGACCGGCTCCGCCAGCCGATGGACGAGCTGCTCTCGGTCTTCCAGAACAAGCAGGCGCGCGGCCAGTATGGCGAGGCGCGACTCGAGGAGCTGGTGCGCGATGCGCTGCCGACCGAGCTCTACGCCTTCCAGGTCACCCTCTCGAACGGCAAGATCGCCGACTGCGTTGTCGGGCGCGGCGCCGGGTCGAACCGCGTCTGCGTCGACTCCAAGTTCCCGCTCGAGGCATACCAGCGCCTCGCCGGGGGCGATGGCGGCGCGGCGGCCCAGTTCCGCACCGCCCTGCGCGCGCACATCGATGCGATCGCCGCCAAGTACGTGATTCCCGGCGAGACGAGCCGCATCGCGGTGATGTTCATCCCGTCGGAGGCGATCTACGCCGAACTCTTCACCGCATTCCCCGACCTCGAGCAGTATGCGAACGGCAAGCACGTCGTCTTCGCCTCGCCGAACACGCTCCACGGCCTCCTCGCGACGGTGAGCATGTTCCACGTCGAGTCGAAGATCGGCGAGCATGCGCTGCAGATCCAGCGCGAGGTGGGGCTCCTCGGGCGCGACGTGGAGCTCCTCGCGGGCCGCATCGAGAAGCTTTCGACCCATTTCCGGCAGGCCACCGAGGACATCGCCGGTGCACAGACCTCGGTCGGGCGCATCCTCTCCCGGGGCGAGAAGATCCGCAACGTCGACCTCGGCGACGGGGGGGACCGCAACGGGGAGCTCGGGGCGCCGCGCGAATAGGGTAGGGTTCTCCCACGGTCCAATGATTGGGTCGACTAGGGAGGTATCCATGGACTCGAAGAACCTGTACATCGTCGCGGCGGCGATCAGCCTCGCGCTCTCGATCGGCTTCTACTTCGGCATCGGGCTGCCGCAGAGCGAGAACAACGGCATCTACATCGGCCTCTGGGTCCCGGCGATCCTCTCGCTCGGCAACCTGCTGGCGAAGAAGAGCAAGTGAGCGAACCGCTCGTCTTCGCCCTCGGGGTCATCGTGATGATCCCCGTGCTGTACGCAGCGTATCGAGACCTGCGCGGCTAGCGAAGACCGGCGACGCGACCCCGCTGCGGCCCCGCCGCGGCGGGGTCTTCGCGTTTCCGGGGCGCCCGCCCCGCCCAGGCTACTTGCCGAGGTTCTCCGGGCCGAACGAGTGCGGCAGGAGGAAGTCGAACGGGTAACGGTTCAGCCGTTCGACCGACAGGTCGGGGGCGAGCGAGACGGCGACCACCGGCATCTTGAGGTCGGCGACGAACTCGCGGATGCGCTGGCGGCAGACGCCGCATGGCGAGGGAGCCTCGGCGGGCGACCGCACGGCGAAGGCGAGGGCGACGGCCTTGGCATCGGTGGCGAGGCGCATGGCGTTCATGGCGTGCTGCTCGGCGTGCACCGTCAGCGTGAAGTCGGCTCCCTCCATGTTCGCCCCGAGGTGAATGCCCCCCTCGGCATCGGCGACGGCGGCCCCCACGGCGTACCCGGAGTACGGGGCATAGGCGCGCGGGCGGATGCGGCACGCCTCCTCTACGAGTCGCCGCTCCAGCGGGGTCAGGTCGGCCGGCTCAATCCTCATTGGGGGCTCCAGCCCCGCACCTGCCCGACGAGGCGCCGCACGTGGAGCGCGTGGAGCGGGGCGAACGGCATTGACCAGGCGGGCTTGAGCCATGCCTCCGAGCCGAGCGACACGGCGTCCGCCCCCGCCCAGCCGTATTCGCGGACGTCGTCGAAGGTGCGCACGCCACCCCCGGCGATGATCGGCAGTCGCACCCCCGCCTCGCGCAGCTCGCTCACGACGCGGAGGCCGATCGGCTTGATCGCCCGCCCCGAGAGTCCGCCGTAGCGGTTCTTCAGCAGCGGCCGACCCGTCCGCGGGTCGAGGCGCAGCCCCTTCACGGTGTTGATCGTCGCGAGCGCCGCGACCCCCGTCGCCTCCGCCAGGCGCGCATGCTCCAGGTAGGCGAAGTCGGGCGAGAGCTTCAGGATCACCGGGAAGCGCGAGGCGGGCACGGCGCGGCGGAGGACCTCCTCGACGATCGCCTCGAAGTCGAAGTTCACGTTGTGGCACGAGACGTTGAACTCCACCGCCGCGAGCTGGCCTGGTCGCGCACGGCGGTTCACCGTCTCGACGAGCGAGCCGAACTCCTCGGCGCTGAAGCCGCCCAGCGACAGGATCCGCTGCTGCTCCCCGGTCCGCGGGAAGTACTCGTCGAAGTAGCGCTCGATCCCGATGTTCGACCAGCCGAACGCGTTGAGCCAGCCGGCGTCGACCTCGCGCAGCGCGCCGCGGTAGAGGCGCACCAGCTCGGGAAGCTCCCGGAGCGACCACGACTCGCGGAGGGTGAAGTGACCCTCGCGCGCCTGCTCCGTCACGGTGCGCACGGTCACGGCGCCGAAGGTCCGCAGGTCGACGAAGTTCGCGATCGGCGAGAGTCCGAGGAGCGAGAGGCGCCCCTTCGGCGCGCCGTAGCCGAGGAGGCTGGCGCTGGTGACCAGGCGGTTGCGGAGCGCGATGCCGTTGAGGTCGATCACGCGGCGATCGTAGCGCGGAGCACGAGCACCGCCGCGACGGAGACCACCATGCCCACCAGGAGGCTGTTGCGCCAGCGGCCGATCGCCGCCCCCACGAGCACCGCGGGCGCCTCGGGGCCGAGGTGCGGCGCACCGCCGGCAACGAAGATGTTCGCCGCGGCGATGGCGCCGAGGACCGCCGGGCCGATGAGTCGCAGGTAGGCGAGCGCCGGCCCGGGGAGCCGATCGATCCCGGGGGCGAGCAGTGGGAGGGCGCGTGCGGCGTAGGTCCCCGCCGCGCCGAGGACCGCCAGCGGGACGAGATCCGCGCGCAGCAGGTCGCTCACCGGCGGCGCCCTCGTGCCGCGGCGAGCCCGGCGATCGGGCCGACCAGCCCGCCGAGCATCACCGCGGCGCTGGCGTCGAGTGCGAGCGCCGCCGCGACCGCCGTCGCCGAACCGGCGACCAGCGCGACGAGCGCCGCGCGATCGCGCACCAGGCCGACGGCGAGGCCGGCCATCGAGGCGGGGAAGACGACGTCGAGGCCGATCGTGGCCGGGTCCGGGAGCGCCGCGCCGGCGAGCCACCCGGCGATCGTCGCGAGGTTCCAGGGCACGAAGATCGCCAGCCCCGCATACCAGGCGCCGGCCACGTCGAGCGACCCGAGTCGCGCGATGTGGGCACTGGTGAGGGCGAACGCCTCGTCGGTGAGGAGGAAGGCGAGCCCGGCGCGCACCCTGCGCGGCAGTCGCGCGGCGTGCGGCGCGATCGAGGCGGCGTAGAGCAGGTGCCGTGCGTTCAGCAGCCAGACAACGAGCACGATCGACGCCCACGGGGCACCGACGGCGACGAGGCCGACGGCGGCGAACTCCGACGCGCCGGCGAAGAGGATGGCGCTGAACGCGGCCGCCTCGAGGAGCGAGAGGCCACCCTGCCGGGCGGTGAAGCCGAAGATCGTGCCGATCACCACGGCGAGCGCCCAGATGCCGATGGAGTCGATCGCCAGCCGGCGCCGCGCGGCGCGGAGCGCCGGGGCGGCGATCGCGGCGCTCATGCCGGCTCGAGCACCACGACGGGGATGTCGCGCGCCGTCTTGCGCGCGTATGCGGCATAGACGCCGTACGTCGCGTCGTCGGTCTTGCGCAGGTAGGCCAGCCGCTCGTCGCCCTGCGCCACGCGCGCGCGATACGGCTCGGATCGCCCGCGCCGGATCACCCGAACCCGCGGTTCGGCGACGAGGTTCGAGTACCAGGCCGGATCGCCGGGGCGACCGTAGTTGCTGGCGATGACGACGATCCGCTCGCCGTCTGGAAGGTAGGTGAGCACGACACGCCGCGCGGTGCCGCTGCGCCGGCCGATCGTCTCGAGGATGATCCCCGGACGGCCGCCGAGTCCCGGCGAGATGCGCCCGTCCGTTGCCAGCGCGAGGCGCGCGTGGAGCGGCGCGACGAGTCCGACCAGCCGGCCGAAGGCGCGCTGGGCCGCCTTCAGCCAGCCCGGACGGGGTGTGGACCAGTCGTCGCGCCCCATGGCGGGCCGCCGCTAGCGCTCGGCGAAGAGGTAGCGCACGGAGAGTGCCGCGAGCGCCGCCCCGATCAGCGGACCGCCGACGTAGACGGCGGCCTGCGAGAGGTCGCCGAAGACGAGCGCCGGGCCGAACCAGCGGGCCGGGTTCATCCCCGCGCCGGTCAGGTAGCCGCCGACGAGGATGTCGGCCGCCACCGCGAGGCCGATCAGCAGTCCGCCGATCTTCGGCGCGCGCGCGTCGACGACCGCCATCAGCACGGCGTAGACGAGGAGGGCGGTGAGGATCGCCTCGATCACCAGGCCCTGCACGGCGTCGATGCCGGCGTCGAGCGCCGGCGCGCCGCCGTTCGCGAGCTCGTAGGCGTTCGGCGACTCCACGCCGGCGAAGGCGAGCCGCAGCAGCAGGCCCGCGGCGATCGCGCCGACGAGCTGCGCCGCGATGTAGCGCAGCCCCTCGATCGTGCGCACCTTGCCGGTCAGCCAGAGGGCGACCGTGACCGCCGGGTTGAACTGTCCGCCGCTGATCGCGGCGAAGGCGGTGGCGAGCACCGCCAGGGCGAGCCCGTGCGCCAGGGCGATGCCGATCAGGCCGATCGCCCCGCCGGTGAAGACGTTGACGATCACGGCACCCGCGCCGACCACGAAGAAGAGGAAGGTGCCGATCGCCTCGGCGGCGAGGGCGGCGACCAGGGTGCGGCTTGGCATGGATCCTCCTGCAGGCGCCTCGTTTCGTGCGTGGAACGCCCTGCCGGCCCCACGACCGCCTGAAGTGTACGGCAGCCCTTCCCCCCGTACCCCCGATGCCGTATGCTCAGTGTGTCGTCCGGACTTCGGGCGACGGAAGAACGCACGCACGCGACCGACAACAGTCAACCGTTCCCTACCGGGCTCGCGAGACCAGCATCGGAACACGAGGCGAGCCAGCACTAGGAGTAACGGAAATGGCAACTGACAAGAACCTCGTCTGCATGGATTGCAGCCAGGAGTTCGTCTTCACGGCGCGGGACCAGGAGTTCTACGCCGAGCGCGGGTTCACCGAGCCGAAGCGCTGCACCCCCTGCCGCAACGCCCGCAAGGCGCAGCGCGAGGGCGGTTCGGCCGGCGGCTTCGGCGGCTATACCGGCGGCGGGTCGTACAGCGCGGGTGGCTACGGCGCCCCGCGTGCACCCCGCGGTCCGCGCGAGATGCACTCGGCGACCTGCTCGGATTGCGGCAAGGAGACGATGGTCCCCTTCCTGCCGACGAGCGGCAAGCCGGTCTATTGCGATAGCTGCTTCGCGACCCGACGCCCCGCGCGCTGAGTCGCGAGTTTCTCGCAACACCCGGGAGGCCGGGACCCGCCAGGGTCCCGGCCTCCTGATTTTTGCGGGCTGCGCGCCTCGCTAGCCGAGGAGGCCGAGGCGGTCGACGAGGAGTCCGGCGCGGGCGACCGCGGCGCGATCGTCGAACGCCGCGGCGATCCCCGGCTCGCCGAGGAGGGAGGAGATCTTCCCGTCGGCACGCGCGACATCGCGCAGGTGCAGCTCGCCGTCGCGCGCCCGGGTGGCTGCCGCCTGCACCAGGGCATAGGCACCGTCGCGCGAGCAGCCAGCGCCGACCAGCGCCAGGAGCAGGCGCGACGAGGCGTGGAGGCCGAGCCCGGCCTCGAGGTTGCGCGCCATGCGATCGCGGCGGACCTCGGCGCCGTCGACCACCGCGGTCATCGAGCGCAGCATGAAGTGCAGCAGGCCCGTCGCGTCGGGGAGCACGATGCGCTCGACCGAACTGTGGCTGATGTCGCGCTCGTGCCAGAGCGCCTGGTTCTCGCCGGCGGCCACGGCGTAGCCGCGCAGCAGGCGCGCGAGGCCGGCGATGCGCTCGCACTTGATCGGGTTGCGCTTCTGCGGCATCGCCGAGCTGCCCGCCTGGCCGGCGCGGAACGGCTCGCGGACCTCGTCGACCTCGGTGCGCTGGAGGTGGCGAATCTCGGTGGCGAAGCGCTCGAGCGATCCGCCGGCGATGGCGATCGCGGCGATGAAGGCCGCGTGGCGATCGCGCTGGACGATTTGCGTGCTCGCGGGGTCGACTGCCAGGCCGAGCGCCTCGAGCGCCGCCGCCTCGACCTCTGGGGCGAGCTGGCTGTAGGTGCCGACCGGCCCCGAGATCTTCCCGGTCGCCAGCGCCTCGGCGGCGTCGGCGATCCGATCGCGCGAGCGCGCCGCCTCGAAGGCCCATCCGGCGAGCTTCGCGCCCAGGGTGGTGGGCTCAGCGTGCATGCCGTGCGTCCGCCCGATCATCAACGTGTCCCGCTCCTCGCGGGCGCGGCGGACGATCGCGGCGATGAGCCCGTCGAACGCCGCGACGAGCAGGTCCGCGGCGGCGCGCGACTGCAGTGCGAGCGCTGTGTCGACGACATCGCTGCTGGTCAGGCCGTGGTGCAGCCAGCGCCCCTCCTCGCCGACGCTCTCGGCGACCTGCTGGACGAAGGCGAGTACGTCGTGGTCGAGCGTGCGCTCGAGTTCGGCGATGCGCGCCACGTCGATCCGCGCGCGTGCGGCGATCGCCTCCGCCGCCTCGGCCGGGACCTCGCCGCGCTTCGCCTGGGCCGCGAGGACGGCGAGCTCGACGCGCAGCGCCGCGGCCCAGCGCGCCTCGTCGCTCCAGATCGCGGCGACCTCGGGGGTGGTGTAGCGCGGGATCATCGTCCGCCGCGGCGCAGCGGGCGCCACGCTCGTTCGATCGTCTGCGTGCGCTCCGGCCCGACCGAGAGGAGCACGATCGGCGCGCCGGCGACCTCCTCGAGCGCCGTCACGTAGCGACGCGCCGCCTCGGGGAGCTCGTCCATCTTCCGCGCCGTCGTCAGGTTCTCCTCCCAGCCGTCGAAGTGCTCGTAGATCGGCTTGGCCCGCGCGAGTTCGGCACCCGATGCCGGCCAGCGGTCGACGCGCCTGCCGTCGATCTCGTAGGCGACGCACAGGAGGATCTCCGGGATTCCCGAGAGCACGTCGATCTTGTTGAGCATGATGCTCGAGACGCCGTTCACCTCGACGGCGAAGCGGAGCGGCACCGCATCGTTCCAGCCGACGCGCCGCCGGCGACCGGTGGTCGTGCCGACCTCGTGGCCGGTGACGGCGATGCGCTCGCCGATCGAGTCGGTCAGCTCGGTGACGAACGGTCCTGACCCGACGCGCGTGGCATACGCCTTCATCACTCCCATCACCTCGTCGATCTGCAGCGGCGCCACGCCGCCGCCGACCGTCGCGCCGCCCGCCACCGGGTGGGAGGAGGTCACGAACGGGTACGAGCCGTAGCCGAGATCGAGGAGCGTGCCCTGTGCCCCCTCGAAGAGCAGGTGCTCGCCGCGGGCGAGGGCGCGCTGGACGAGATCGGTCGTGTCGACGATGTGCGGCCGGAGGCGTTCGCCCCAACCGGCGACGAGCCCTGCCAGCGAGGCGGCGTCGACGGCCTCCTCGTACTCCCGGGCGCCGAGGGCCGCGAGCAGCGCGCGCTTCTCCGGCAGCACCCGCTCGAGCCGCCTCGCCGCCGATTCGGGGTCGAGGAGGTCCTCGACGCGCAGGCCGAGGCGGGCCGACCGGTCTTCGTAGGCCGGGCCGATCCCGCGCTGGGTCGTCCCGACCCTGGCCCCGCCGAGGTGCTCCTCGCGCGCCCGGTCGAGCGCCACGTGGTACGGGAGGATCAGGTGGGCGGCGTGGCTGATCCGCACCTTGCCGGTCTCGATCCCGCGCCCGGCGAGCTGGTCGAGCTCGCGCAGCAGCGTCGCGGGGTTCACCACCACCCCCGGGCCGATCACCGGGGTGATGTGCGGGTAGAGCACCCCCGACGGCACGAGGTGGAGCTTGAAGGTGTCGTCGCCGATGACGATCGTGTGGCCGGCGTTGTCGCCGCCCTGGTAGCGCACGACCGTGGAGACCTGCTCGGCGAGGAAGTCGGTGGTCTTCCCCTTCCCCTCGTCGCCCCACTGGAGGCCGACGATCACGCTCGCGGGCATGCTCCCTCGCTCTCTGCACTCCTCCCTGCGCCGGGCAACGCACGGCGGGGGGATCCTACCTGCTCGCCACCCCCATCGGGGTGCGATGATCACGCGCGTGAACGCCCTGCCCGTGCTCCTCTGGCTGCGCCGCGACCTTCGCCTGGAAGACCATCCTGCCCTGCACGCTGCGGTCGCCGAGGCGGAGCGCCGGGAGGCGCCGCTCCTCCCGGTCTACGTCTGGGAGCCCGGCCTGCTCGCCGGGCCCCGGGCGAGCGGCAACCGCGCCTGGTTCCTCCGCGAGAGCCTCGCCCAACTCGCCGAGGCGCTCCGGGGACGCGGCTCGGGACTGCTCGAGCTCCAGGGGCCGGCGCACGTCGCCCTCCCCGCCCTCGTGCGGTCGCTGCGCGATGCCGGCACCGGGGTGCAGGTCTATGCGACGCGCGACCACACCCCGTATGCGCGCGCCCGCGATCGCCGCGTCGCCGAGGCCCTCGCGGCGCTCGGCGCCACGCTCCATGCGGTGCGCGGCCTGCTCGTCGTCGAGCCCGATGAGCTGAGCACCGGGAGCGGCACGCCCTATGGCGTCTACACGCCGTACTTCCGGCGCTGGCTCGCGCAGGTCGAGTCGACGATCGGCAGTCCGCTCGCCGCGCCGCGGCGACTCCCCCCGCTCCCCGCGGCGATGCCGTCCGGCACCGCCGACGGCGCGCTCCTCGACGCCGCCTGCACGCCGACGGCGCAGCGCGACCTGTTGCCGCTACCGGGCGAGCGCACGGCACGGGCCGCCGCAGATGCATGGCTCGCCGGCGACATCGAGCGCTATGCCGCCCGCCGCAACACGCTCGCCGATGCGTCGGGGACGAGTCGCCTCTCTGCCGCGCTGCACCTCGGGCTGCTCTCGCCGCGCGAACTCGTGGCGCGCGCGCTGCCGCTCCCGCCCGAGCGCGCGGGAGAGCGCAGCGGCCCGCGCCTCTGGGTGAGCCAGATCGCCTGGCGCGACTTCTACGCGCAGGTGCTCTGGCACGCGCCGCACGCCGCGCGCGGCGCGTGGAAGCCGGCCTACGACGCCGTCTCCTGGCAGGACGATCCGGCGGGCCTCGCTGCCTGGCGCGCGGGACGCACCGGCTATCCGATCGTCGACGCGGCGGCGCGGCAGCTGCTGCAGTCGGGCTTCATGCACAACCGCGCGCGGATGATCAGCGCCTCCTTCCTGTCGAAGGACCTGCTGATCGACTGGCGCGAGGGCGAAGCGCACTTCCTGCGCCACCTCGTCGACGGCGACATCGCGGCGAACAACGGCGGCTGGCAGTGGTCGGCCTCCACCGGCACCGATGCGCAGCCCTACTTCCGCATCTTCAACCCGGTCACGCAGGCGCGGAACTTCGATCCCGACGGCGCCTACGTCCGGCGCTGGGTCCCCGAGCTCGCCCCCCTCTCCGACCGGGCGATCCATGCACCGTGGGAGCACCAGGCGGAGCTCGCCGCGGCGGGAATCGTGCTCGGGCGCGACTACCCCGCCCCGATCGTCGACCACGCCGCGGCACGCCAGCGCGCGCTCGATGCCTACCAGACCGCCGTGGGCCGGGGGACGGAGAAGGGGAAGCCGGTCGAGGGCGCTGGTGATGAAGCCTGAGCGACCCGTGCCGCAACAGCGTGGCGGCAGGCACGTCGTCCCCTCCCTCCGCGAGCAGAAGACCTGCGCAGCCTGTCACCGCCCCTTCTCGTGGCGACGCAAGTGGGCGCGCTCGTGGGCCGAGGTCAGGTACTGCAGCGTCGCCTGCAAGTCGCGCGGGCCCGGCTGATGGAGGCGATCCTCGTCTTGCCCGACCAGCTCACCGAGGCGGTGGGCCCGGTTGCCCGTGCCATCGCCGGCGATCCGTCCGAGCGCCGGGTGTTGGTGCTCGAGTCCACGTCGGCGTGGGCGCGCCCGCGGCACATCCAGGCGATCGTCTCCGAGGTCCTCGCCGCCCGGCGATACGTCCAGTCGCTGGCGCAACAGGGGATCCCCGCCTCGACCCTGCGCTGCGCCGAGGTTCGCGCGGGGCTGCGCGACCTCCGAACCACCGCGGGGATCGAGCGGCTCCTGTTGATGGAACCGGCCTCCCCGGAGCAACTGGACGAGATCCGCGCTGCCGCCGCGGCGGAGTCGGTCGAGCTGGTCGTCGTGCCCAACGAGCTCTGGCTCACCTCCAGGGGCGAGTGGGAGGCGTATCGCGCCGGCCGGACCGAACTGAGGATGGAGCACTGGTATCGACGCGTGCGCGCGGCTCGTGGCTGGTTGATAGAGGAGCACGACGGCGGGGCGCGCCCGATCGGCGGCACATGGAACCTCGATGCCGACAACAGGAAGCGCCTCCCGCGGGGGGCCGCGGTGCCCCAGCCCCGGCACTTCGGCGACAGGTCGGTCGTGCAACGAACCGCCGAGGAGGTGGGCGCGCTCGCCCCGCGCGCGTTCGGGACGGTCGACGCGTTCCGCTGGCCGACGAGCCGCCCTGAGGCGCTCGACGCCCTCGAGGCCTTCTGCACGGAGCGCCTGCCGCAGTTCGGCCCCTACGAGGATGCGCTGTCGAGCGAACACGAGTACCTCTTCCACTCCGTGCTCTCCGGGGCGCTCAACCTCGGCCTGCTCACGCCGGAGGAGGTCTGCCGACGCGCACTGGCCGAGTGGGAGGCACGGCGGGAGGAGATCCCGCTCCAGAGCATCGAGGGCTTCATCCGGCAGATCCTCGGCTGGCGCGAGTTCATGCACCACGCCTATGTCGACTTCCGCGAGACCTGGCGCAGCGCCAACGGCATGGAGCACGGCGCAGAACTGCCGTCGATGTACTGGAGCGGCGACACCAAGATGTCCTGTATCTCGAGGGTCGTCGGAAAGGTCGCGTCGACCGGCTATGCCCACCACATCGAGCGACTGATGCTCCTCGGCAATTTCGCCCTGCTGCTCGAGGTCGTTCCGCAGCAGGTCAGCGACTGGTTCCTCGAGGCGTTCGCGGACGCCTATCCGTGGGTGGTCGTTCCGAACGTCGTCGCCATGAGCCAGTTCGCCGATCTCGGCCTGATCACGAGCAAGCCGTACATCGCCGGCGGGGCATATGTGTCGCGGATGGGCGACGACTGCCGGTCGTGCGCGTACGATCCGAAGCGGTCGGCGGGCCTGGACGCCTGCCCGCTCACCACGCTCTACTGGTCGTTCGTCGACCGGCACGGAGCGCTCCTGGCCCGCAACCCCCGGACCGCGACGCAGGTGCGCGCCTGGGAGCAGCGGAGTGCGGCGGCGAGGGCCGAGATCCGTGCCCGTGCGACCGAGGTGCGTCGTGCCGCCGAGGCGGGCACGCTCTGATGCCCCCGCGCTGGAGCGCCCCTGCCGAATGGCGGCGCATCGCCGCGGTCTACATCGCGGTGCAGTTCGCCGAGATCTTCGGCGTGAGCATGATCTTCGCCTATCTGCCACTGGCGCTCGAGGGGGCCGGCGTACCCGTACCGCAGATCGCCCCGCTCGCCAGCGCCGCGACTGCCGGGCTCTTCATCGTCGGCGCGCCGCAGGTGCCGATCTGGTTGGCGATCGCCGAGCTGCGCTCCCGGCGGCTGGTCATCGTGCGCAGCGGCCTCATCGCGCTCGGGGCGCTCCTCGCGTTCGCCGTCGCGCGCGATGCATGGCAGGTCGTCGCCGCGACGGTCGCCCTCGGCTTCTGGCTCGGCAACACCGGCGTGATGCTCGCGACGATCCGCGAGGTCGCGCCACCGCGTGCGAGGGCGAGCCTGATCGCGCTCTTCAGTGCCGCCGCGCCGATGGGCTTCGCCGCCGGCCCCCTGCTCGCCGCCTGGATGATCGGCGGGCTCGGCCTCCCGCTCGGCGCGCCGATCCTCGTCGCGGCGGCGTTGAACGGCGCGCTGATCGTCGCGAACGTCGTCGCGATCCCCGACGTGCGACCGGCGCGACCGCCGCGGGGGAGCGTCCTCGCGGTCGCGCGCCGCAGCCTCGCCGCGGTCTTCCGCGATCCGGTGATCCGCGCCGGCTACCTGGTGCTCGGCCTGGCGATCGCGGGCGAGCGGATGCTCCGCCCGATCCTGCCCCTGAGGATCGCCGAGGTGCTCATCGGTCCCGGCGTCGGCGGGATCCCCGAGCCGCTCTCCGCCCCCGGGGTCGCCGGCGCGGTCGGGCTGCTGCTCGGATGCAGCGCCCTCGCCGGCGCCCTCCTCGCCCCGCTCGCCTCCGCCCTCCTCGCTCCGCGCATCGGCGTGCCGCGGATGGCGGCGGTCGGCTTCGCCGCCGGGGTGGCCGCCGCCTCCGCGCTCGCCGTGGTGCCGAGCCTGCCGCTGCTCGCCGCCGCCAGCGCCGGGATCGCCGCCGCCTCGGCGCTGCTCCAGGCGGCCGTCTTCAGCTGGCTTGCGGAGCACGTGGCGGCCGTCCGCCGCTCGGCAGCCCTCAGCCTGGCCCTCTTCCCGCTCTACGCCGGCAACGTCGCCGGCTCGGCGATCACCGCCGCGGTCGCGCCGCTCGGTGCGCCGTCGCCGGGCGACGAGCTGGGCCTCGCCCCGGTCTTCGCCGCCTCGGCCCTGATCCTCGCCGTCGGCGCCTGCGCCACCCGGCGCCTCGCGCTGCGCCGCCCAGCTAGGCTGCGCGCATGGTGAAGATCCAGACGGTGACGGGCCCGATCGACAGCGCCGACATGGGCCTGACCCTGACGCACGAGCACATCCTCAACAACACCCTCTCCTGGTGGCATCCGCCGCTCGATGGCTCGGCGCGCTCGCGCGAGCTCGTCGACGAGCCGGTCTCGATCGCGAACATCTGGGAGCTGCGCCACGATCCGTTCATCAGTCGCGACAACTGCGTGATGGACGATCTCGACCTGGCGATCCGCGAGGTGCGCCGCTTCGCCGACCAGGGCGGCAAGACGATCATCGAGACCACCGCCGACGGCCTGGGGCGCGACCCGCTGCGGCTCGCCGAGGTGAGCCGCGCAACCGGGCTCAACATCGTCATGGGCACCGGCTACTACCTGGACGGTTCGCAGCCGGCCGAGAACGACGCGAAAAGCGAGCGCGAGATCGCCGACGAGATCGTCCGCGACATCACCGTCGGCGTGCGCGATACCGGCATCCGTTCGGGGGTGATCGGCGAGATCGGCGTCGGCAGCGGCTTCACGGCCCGCGAACGCAAGTCGCTGGCCGGCGCCTGCGCCGCGCAGCGCGAGACGCACCTGCCGATGCAGATCCACATGCCGGCCTGGTTCCGCCTCGGCGACGAGGTGCTCGACTTCGTCGAGTCGCGCGGGGTGCCACTCGAGAGCGTCGTGCTCTGCCACTCCAACCCGAGCGGCGACGACGCGGCCTACCAGGAGCGCCTGCTCCGGCGCGGCGCATGGCTGCAGTACGACATGATCGGCATGCAGGTCTTCTACGCCGACCAGCAGGCCGCCTGCACGAGCGACGAGGACGACGCCCGGAACATCGCCCGCCTCGTGTCCGCCGGGCTCGGCGAGAGGATCCTGATGTCGCACGACATCTTCCTCAAGTCGCTCCTCCGCGCCTACGGCGGGCCGGGATACGGCCATATCGTGGAGTTCTTCCTGCCGCGCCTGGCACGCCACGGCGTACCGCTCGAGCG
>JBEGQU010000080.1:0-3643 GCA_041180765.1 Chloroflexota bacterium | reverse complement strand
GGCTGTTTCGGCGGCGAGGAGCTCGGCGAGCAGACCGATCGCCGTGACCGGCGTGCGCAGCTCGTGCGAGAGATTCTCAACAAACTCAGTCCTGATGCGTCGAAGGCGCACCAGCTCGGAGATGTCTCGCAGCACCATCAGCGACCCTTCGGTGCCAAGGCGCTGCAGTCGCACCGCCAGGCGCCTGTCTCGCTCCAGTCCGATCTCGAGTTCCATCGGCGCGCCGGCGGCAAGATGCTCTCGTGCTGCGGCCTCGATTTCGAGGCTCACCGTCGCCTCGACGAGCGATCTGCCCTCAAGTTCCCTGCCCAACATTTCCCGCGCTGCGCCGTTTGAGCGGGTGATGCGGAGATCTGGCGAGATAACGACCAAGCCATCGGTTCCCGCCTCCCATGCGGCAGCGTCAGAGGCACGGGGAAGGGCGTCGGATGCACTGGAGTGCTGATCGCGTTCCGGCGAAGCGTCGACACGGGCTGCGCCAATCGGGCGTCCTGTGTCGGATCGCACCACCCGCATCAAGAGCACGGCGATCGCCGCCCCACAACACATCGCGACCAGAAGGGCGATCGCTTCTGCCAAGGGTCCTCCGGGCTATGTGTGGCGTGGTTCCCGCATGTGCCCAATATATACTCGGCACATGCCAGCGCAGAGGATCCTCGTGGTCGACGACGAGCCGACGATCCTCAGCGCCGTGGCCGAGATGCTCACCGCGGAGGGCTACGAGGTAATCCGGGCATCGACCGGGGCCGAGGCGCTGGAGCGCTTCCGCACGATGCCGCCGCATATCGTCTTGCTCGACATCATGCTGCCGGGTATCTCGGGCCTCGAGCTCTGCAGGACCATGCGTCGCGAGTCGAACGTTCCGATCATCTTGCTGACCGCGCGAGACGCGGAGGCAGACAAGGTCCTGGGCCTCGAGGTGGGTGCTGACGACTATGTGGCGAAGCCGTTCAGCCTGCGAGAACTCTCGGCGCGAGTCCGTGCCCAGCTGCGCCGAGCGGCGGAGGCGGCGCCGCGGACAGCCCGCTCCGGCGAGATGGTTCGCATCGGCGGCGCCGAAGTGGATCTTTCGGGGCACCGGCTGCTGAAGGACGGGGCGGTGGTGGCGATCAAGCCGCGGGCCTTCCAGCTGCTCGCCTACCTCCTCGCGCACCGGGGCCAGGTGTTCACCAGGGAGCAGCTGCTCGAGCATGTCTGGGGCACGGACTATCCGGGGGAGACCCGAACGGTCGACGTCCACGTTCACGCGATTCGAGAGCAGATCGAGCCCGACCCGGGGAAGCCGACGCTGCTGCAAACGGTCCGGGGGGTCGGCTACGTCCTGCGCAGACCCAGCGCCCAGGAGTGATCCGGCGTTTACCTGGCGATAACCATGGTGGCGCCGTTGCGGGCCGATTCGAAGACGCCGTGCGCTATATTCCCAAAAGGGTGCCGCGCGGCGCCAGTTGGGGGAACCATGGCTGATCAACGTGACCCGGCATTCGCACCGCACTCCACGAGGAGCGCCTACGATCAGAGCGTCGCGGAGATCCGCGACGACGTGTTGCGCATGGGGGCCAAGGTCGAGCAGCAAGTGCGCAGCGCCGTCGCCGCCATCGGCAGCCGTGATGAGGCCGCCGCGCTGAAAGTCATCCAGTCCGATCGCGAGGTCAACGACCTCCAGAAGCGCGCGACCGGGGCGATCGTCACCGTCATCGCCACGCAGAACCCCGTCGCCAGGGACCTGCGCTACCTGCTGACCCTCGACCATGTCGCCTATGAGCTCGAGCGCATGGGCGACCATGCCTCGTCGGTTGCCAAGCAGGCGCGCAGGCTGGCGCCTCTTCCTCCCGTCGATGAGGCGGCCCTGCTTCACGACTTGGGAGCACAGGTTGCAGAACTCGTTCGCGGCGTGACCCACGCCCTGGTCGATGCCGACGAATCGGAGGCTCGGCGGGTCGCTGCACTCGACGACGAGGTCGACGGTGGCTATCGAAGGCTGTTCGATTCCATGCTCTCGGCGATGCGCAGCGACAGCGGCAAGGTCGACGCCGGTACGGCGATCCTCTTCGCGGCCCACTACCTGGAGCGCATCGGCGACCGGGTGACGAACATCGCCGAGGACATCGTCTTCCTCGCGTCGGGCGAGGTCGAGGACCTCAACCCGTAGTCGGCTACGATCGGCGCGATGGATAGCGCCTTCGCCCTCTCAGCCGCCCTGATCTTCGTCGCCGAACTCGGCGACAAGAGCCAGCTCATGGCGCTCGCCTTCGCCACGCGCTACCGCTTCTGGCCGACGATGCTCGGCATCTTCTCGGCCACCCTGCTCGTGCACGCCGGCTCGGTGCTGCTCGGCCGCCTCGCCGCGGCGGCCCTCCCGGTCGGCCCGATCAACATCGTCGCCGGGATCGCCTACCTCGGCTTCGCCGCCTGGACGCTGCGCGGCGACGAGCTCGACGACGCCGACGTCGCGCGCGCCGAACGCGGGGCGCGCTGGCAGGTGCTGGCGATCGCCGGCACCTTCTTCCTCGCCGAGCTCGGCGACAAGACGATGCTCGCCACGGTCACCCTCGCCGCCACCCACGAGCCGATCGGCACCTGGCTCGGCTCGACGTTCGGCATGGTGGCGGCCGACGCCCTCGCCGTCGGCGCCGGTTCCTGGATCGCGGCGCGCGTCTCGCCGCGCGCGATCAAGGCCTTCGCCGTCGCCTCGTTCACCATCTTCGGGATCCTCTTGATCCTCGAAGGGCTGCAAGCGATCGCATGACGACCCTCGCCGACCGGCCGAACACGGCGCTGCTCGTCGTCGACGTGCAGCAGGGGGTCGTCGGTGCCGCGCACCGGCGCGACGAGGTGGTGGCGAACATCCGGCGGCTCGTCGAGGCCGCGCGCTCGGCGGGCACGCCGGTGATCTGGGTGCAGCACTCCGACGAGCAGATCCCCGTGGGGAGCGACGCCTGGCAGTACGTGCCGGAGCTCGTGCGCGCCGAGGGCGAGCCGCTCGTCCACAAGCGCTACGGCGACTCGTTCGAGGCGACGGACCTCGAGGAGGCCCTCGACGCGGCGGGTGCGGGCCACCTGGTCGTCGTCGGCGCGCAGACCGATGCCTGTATCCGCTCCACGATCCACGGCGCCTTCGTGCGCGGCTACGACGTGACGCTCGTGGGCGACGCCCACACCACCGAGGACCAGAGCGCCTGGGGGGCGCCGAAGCCCGAGGTGATCATCGACCACACGAATCTCTATTGGGGCTTCCAGTCCGCCCCGGGCCGGAGTGCCGCGGTGCTGGCGACCAAGGACGTGCGCTTCGGCGGCTAGCGCGTCGACCGCTCAGATCGCTCGCGCGCCCCTAGGGGTTGCAGCGCGGGCATCGCCCGGGGTCTGCGTCCTGCGCTCCGTCGGGGCGAGGGCGCTCCTCACGCGCATCGCAGCGCGGGCACGACCAGACCACCGCTCTCGCCGCCTCCGTCGGGGTCCCGCACGCACGGCAGGGCAGCCCGACGACGGTCGCCGACTGGCCGAAGCCGGGGGCGCCGCACCCCGGGCACGGCGTGGCGAGGCGTCGCGCGAGCGCGCGGGCGAGGCGGGAGATGCTCCGCATCCTCGTCGGATTGAGGTGGGCGCGCATATCCGTCTCGAGTCGCGCCCTCCCGTCAGCTGATGC
>JBEGQU010000079.1:0-14635 GCA_041180765.1 Chloroflexota bacterium | reverse complement strand
TCGATCGACTGCGCGAGCGCATCGATGCGCACGGTGGCGCTGCCACGGGCGCTCGCGTGCGTCGCATCGCCCGCGGCATCGGCCACCACGACGCAGTCGCCGGCGGCCAGGGCCGTGAGCGACGTGCCCGACAGGCTGCAGCGCGCCGCGCTCGCGGGATCCACGCCAAGGGTCACCGGCAGGCCGGCGCTGCTCGAGGCGGCGACCGTCGCCGTCGCGCCGATCGCCAGCGTCGCCGGGGCGTCGACCTGCACCTCCTGGTCGAGCAGGCCCAGCGCCAGCGCCGCGTCGAGGAGGCCCGCGCCGCAGAGCTGCCCGCCGGTCGCGGCGGGGTCGCCGGGGGCGAGGCAGGGGCGGCTGTCGGCGACGAGCGCCGGGGTGTCGGCGGGGAACGGGCGCACGCCGGCCAGGAGTGCCGCCTCCACCTGCGCCGCGCTCCAGCCGGGGTGCGCGCTGCGGATGAGCGCGACGACGCCGACGACGTGCGGCGCCGCCATGCTCGTCCCCTGGTAGGCGGCGTATCCATAGCCGGTGAGCGCCCTTGCACCGGTACCGACGGTGGAGAAGACCATGCCATCGCGCCAGTTGTCGCCCCCCGGCGCGGCGATGTCGATCGATGCGCCGTAATTGGAGTAGGAGGCTCGGGCACCGCCGCGGCCGACCGCCGCGACCGAGATCACGCCGGGGCAAGAGGCCGGCACGAACCGGCCCGCATCGACGGTGCTGTTCCCCGCGGCAGCGACGACGATCGTCCCTGCTGCGCGGGCATCGGCGATCGCCTCGCTCAGGTACGGCATGCTCCCTTCGCATGTCTGGCCCACGCCGAGGTTCCCGCCGAGCGAGAGGTTGATCACGTCGGCCGGATGCGCGTTGGTTGGCAGGCCGAAGCGGCTCCACGGTGCGCCGTAGTAGTTGGTCGCCAGGCCCGCCGCCCAGCGGATGCCGTCGGCGACATCGTCGAGGCCTCCGCCGCCGCAGTTGCCAAGAACCCGGACGTGCACCAGCGTCACGTTCGGCGCGATGCCGGCGATGCCGATGCCGTTTCGCTGTGCGGCGATGGTGCCGGCGACGTGCGTGCCGTGCCATGAGCTCGGGTAGTAGCAGTTCTCCCCGTAGCCGAGGTCGGTGGGGTCGGCATCGCGCCCATCACCGTCGCGGGCGCTGGTGGGATCCGAGACCATGTCGACGCCCCATCCGGCGGGCATCGCGTCGACGAGGTCGGGGTGGTCGATCCGCCCGGTGTCGAGCACCGCGACGACCACGTCGGGGCTGCCCGTCGTCAGGCTCCACGCCGGCTCGGCGTTGGCGGAGCCCAGGTTCGTCGCGCTGACGGCGGCGAGGTCCCACTGGCTCGACCAGAGCGGATCGGTGGGGGCGTCGGCGGGAGCCACGCGCACGTCGGGGATCGCCGCGAGCACGCCGGCCTGCGCGTCCCAGCGCGCCGCCGCCGCGTCGATCGACTCGCCGGGGAGCGGCGCGATGCGGCGCACGCGACCGTCGTCCGAGGCGGGTGCGCCGTTCGTCGCCGCGTAGGCGAAGGTGACGAGCAGGTCGCTCGGCCCGCCGGCGGGCGCCGGTGTGGGCGCTGCGGCCGCGCCGGCGGGGGCGGGCGCCGCGGCGAGGGCGGCGAAGATGAAAAGAGCCGCCGTCGCGGCGGCGGCGAGGCGGCGGGTCACGGAAGTCCTAGTCGCCGATCGTCGACCAGATGAAGCCCATCATCACGAAGAAGCCGGTGAAGAGGGCGATGAGGCCGACGGAGCCATACGGCGAGGCGGCGGTGCGGTCGGTGAAGGTGCCGAGGAGCAGGCCGAAGACGACCGCCCAGGCGATCCAGGCGGCCCCCCAGAACACCTTGCTGTTCGGCCCGGTCACGAAGCGGCGGACCCAGGCGGTCTCGCGGCGCTCCGAGCTCATCGCCGAGGCCTGGAAGATCGCGACGAAGCTCCCGCCGATGAGCAGGGCGATGAAGAACTCGATCGGATGGCTGAACGGGAGCGTGAAGAGGGCCATGCAGGGAGTTTAGCGCAGGGGCCCCGCCCGGCGGAGGCGGGGGGTGCCGGGGCGGGGGGTAAGGTACGGGGCATGCTGCACTGGCTCGACGCGATCGTCATCCCGTTCCTCGCCGACCTCTACGGCACCGTCGGCTACCTGGGCGTGGCGCTCGCGATGGCGATCGAGTCGGCGGGGGTCCCCCTCCCGTCGGAGCTCATCCTGCCGTTCGCCGGCTTCCTCGTCGCCGACCCCACGGCGATCGAGCCGCTCACCGGCGCCCCCTGGAGCCTCCCCCTCGCCGTGATCGCCGGCACGGTCGGCAACACGGCCGGGTCGCTCCTCCTCTACTGGATCGGCGCGCGCGGCGGGCGGCCGTTCCTCGAGCGCTACGGGCGCTACCTGCTCATCCGCACGCACGAGCTCGACGTCGCCGACCGGTTCTTCGCCCGCCACGGGAACGCGACCGCCTTCTGGAGCCGGATGCTCCCCGTGGTGCGCACGTTCATCAGCTTCCCCGCCGGCGTCGCGCGGATGCCGCTGCGCGCCTTCATCGTGTACTCGACCGCCGGGGCGCTCCTCTGGTCGCTGCTGCTCGTGGCGGTCGGGGCGCAGCTCGGCGCGAACTGGGCGACGATCCGCGACGCGCTGGCGCCGTTCGACGCGGCGATCGTCGCGCTGGTGATCCTCGGTGTCGTCCTCGCGGTCGCCTGGCGCGTCGGCCTGTTCGATCGGCTGAAGCGCCGCTAGGGCGACCGCCGGTGAAGATCGCGATCGTCTCGGACGTGCACGCGAACCTCGCGGCGCTCGAGGCGGTGCTCGCCGACATCGACGCCGTGGCCCCCGACGCCGAGCTCTGGCACTGCGGCGACCTCGTCGGCTACAACGCCGAGCCGGACGAGTGCGTCGCGCTGCTGCGCGAGCGCCAGGCGGTCGGCGTGCTCGGCAACCACGACGCGGCGGCGCTCGGCCGGATCGACATCGAGGACTTCAACCCGGCGGCCGCGGCGGCGGTGCGCTGGACGGCAGGGCGCATGGGCGCCGAGACGCGTGCCTTCCTCGAAGGGCTGCCGCGGATCCTCGAGATGGGCGACGCGACGCTGGCGCACGGGAGCCCGCTCGACCCGATGTGGGAGTACGTCGACGACGAGGTGTCGGCGGCGGCGAACGCCGCGGCGCTCGACACGCGACTGCTCTTCCACGGCCACACCCACGTGCCGCGCCTCTGGGAGATCCACCACGGCGCGGCGCAGGCGGTGCAGATCGACGACGAGCCGCGGCGCCTCACGACGCGCGCCCTGGTGAACGCCGGTTCGGTCGGCCAACCGCGCGACCGGGACACGCGCGCCTGCTGGCTGCTCTGGGAGCACGACGGCGAGGCCGACGGCGCGGCACTCGGGCGCGCCACCTGGCGGCGCGTCCCCTACGACGTCGCGCTCACGCAGGCGCGCGTGCGCGCCGCAGGACTCCCGGAGTTCCTCGCGACGCGGCTCGGCGAGGGGCGCTGAGTGCCGCCCTTCGAGCGACTCGGCGCGTGGGTGCATCGCCGCCGCCGCGCGGTGATCGCCGCCTGGGTGCTGCTGGTGCTGCTCGCGATCCCGTTCGCACCGCAGGCGCCCGGCGCACTGCAAGCGGGGGGCTTCGACCTGCCGTCGCTCGAATCCGCCCGCGCCCGCGCGCTGCTCGAGGAGCGGCTCGGTGCGCCGCCCTCGGCGCTCGTGCTGGCGATCTCCTCCGAGACGCTCGAGCCGGGGAGCCTCGCCTTCGAGTCGGCCGCGGCTGCCGCCACCGCAAACGTCGCCAGCGCGCCGCATGTCGTCGGCATCCGCTCGCACCTCATCGCACCGAACCAGGTGAACGTGGCGCAGCGCATCGTCTACGACATCGTCTTCCTCGACCTGAAGCCGGACGACTCTCCCGCGGCGCTCGAGGGGATCCAGGCGGCGCTCGCCGACGGCGGCGCGGTCGATGTCGCGATCGCCGGCGGTCCCGCGTTCTACGCCGACATCCAGTCGGTGTCGGAGAGCGACCTGCGGCGCAGCGAGCTGATCAGCCTGCCGCTCGCGGCGATCGTGCTGCTGCTCGTCTTCGGCTCTGCCGTCGCCGCCGGCCTGCCGCTCGCCACCGGCGGCGCGGCGGTGATCGCGGCGCTCGCCGCGATCTTCTTCGTCGCGCACCTCACGCGGATGAGCGTCTTCGTGCTGAACCTCACCACGCTGCTCGGGCTCGGGCTCGGCGTCGACTACTCGCTGCTGCTCGTCTCGCGCTTCCGCGAAGAGCTCGGTCGCTCCGGCGCGCGCCGCGGCGGGCGCGGCCTGGCGGGACGCGCGGTCGGCGAGCGTGCCGTCGCCGACGCGGTGCGGCGCACCGTGGCGACGGCCGGGCGCGCCGTCTTCTTCTCGGGGGTCACCGTGGCGCTCGGCCTCGGCGGCCTGGTGCTCTTCGACTTCGCCATCCTCCGCTCCGTGGGGATCGCCGGCGCGATCACCGTCGCCCTCGCCGTGCTCGCCAGCCTCACCCTCCTCCCCGCCCTGCTCGGCGAGCTCGGCGGCCGGATCGACACGTTCGCCGTGCGGCGGGTGCGCTACGGCGCGCCCGACGAGCGGGGCCCCTGGGCGCGCCTCGCCCGCGGGGTCATGCGCCGCCCGCTCCTCGTGGCGCTCCCCACGCTCGCCCTCCTCGTGGCGCTCGGCACCCCCTGGCTCGGCGTGCGGTTCAACGCCCCCGACGGCGGGATCCTGCCGCCGCGGGTCGCCAGCCGCCAGGCGCTCGACCGGCTCACCGCCGCCTTCGGCGAAGGGGAGTTCGCGCCGATGACCGTCGCCGTACGCACCGAGGGGGCGGTCACCGACCCGGGGAACGTCGCCCGCCTCTACGCCTGGGTGCGGGCGCTCGAGGCCGACCCGCGCGTCGCCCGCGTCGACTCCCTCGTGTCGATCGACGGGCGGCTCACGCTGCCGCAGTACCAGCTGCTCTACGGCGGCGGCGCCGCGGGAGGCGACGACGCGCCGCCCGATCGATTCGTGCGACAGCTGCTCGCCGCCACGACGAAGGGCGACGTCACCGCCGTCACGATCACGCCGCTCCAGGGACCGAATCGCCCCGCGACGCGCGCCCTCGTCGCCGAGCTGCGCGCCAACACGCCCGGTGCGGTCGGCGCGGGTGCCGCCACGGCGATCACGCCGCCGGCGGGACTGACGACGCTCGTCGGCGGCGGTGCGGCCGAGATCGTCGACGTCGTCGACACGATCGCCGCGGAGTTCCCGCGCAGCGCCCTCGTGGTGATCTTGGCGACGCTGCTGATCCTCGCGGTGCTGCTCCGCTCGATCCTGCTGCCGATCAAGGCGGTCTTCATGAACACCCTCTCGATCCTCGCGAGCTTCGGGGCGCTCGTCTGGATCTTCCAGGACGGGAACCTCTCCGCCCTGCTCGGATTCGCGCCGCTCGGCTACGTCGAGACGACGATCCCGGTGATCCTCTTCTGCGTCCTCTTCGGCCTCTCGATGGACTACGAGGTGTTCCTGCTGACGCGCATGCGCGAGATCTACGACCGCGCCGGCGACAACGTCGCCGCCGTGGCCGGCGGCCTCGAGCGGAGCGGCCGCATCATCACCAGCGCGGCGCTCATCGTCGTCGTCGTCGGCGGCTCGTTCGTCTTCGCCGAGATCGTGCTGATCAAGGCGCTCGGCGTGGGCGTGGCGCTCGCCGTCGCACTCGACGCGACGATCGTGCGCGCGCTCCTCGTGCCGGCGACGATGCGCCTCCTCGGTGACGGCAACTGGTGGGCGCCGCGCTGGATGGAGCGCCTGCTCGCCGGCCGGATCGCCAGCGAATCCGAGGCCGAGGCGCGCGCCCGATGAGGCGGCCGTCGCGCGCCGCGCGCCTCGCGACGCTCCTCGCGCTCGCCGTCGCCGGCTCCATCGCGGGCTGCGGCGCGCCGATCCTCGCCAACCCGCCCGCGCCGACGGGTGCCCCGATCGACAAGCCGACGCCACGGCCCTCCGCCGCCGATCCGATCGCCATCGAGCTGCCGCGCGACGACGCGCCGCACGATCGCCTCACGGAGTGGTGGTACGTGACCGGCCACCTCCAGGCGGCCGACGGGCGCCGCTTCGGCTACGAGTTCGTCGTCTTCCGCGCCGAGCGCGGCGGCTTCCCCGTCACCTGGGCCTCGCACGTGGCGCTCACCGAGAAGCCGTCGCCCGGCAGGAGCGGCTCGTTCGCCTACGACGAGCGGAGCGAGGTCGGACCGCAGGTCGACGTCGCGCCGATCTTCAGCTCGCCCGTGGCCGCCGCGTTCTCGATCAGCGGAACGAATCCGCTCGACCCGTCGACCGTCGGCCGCGACCCGTGGACGATGGTGCTGCGCCCCGGCGGCTCGATGCTCCTCTCCGCCGCGGGGATCGACCTGCAGCTCGACGCCGGGCGCGCGCCGGTGCTGCACGACGACGACGGCTGGGTCGCCTTCGCCGACGCCGGCGGCTCGTACTACTACTCGCGCACGCGCATGCCGACCCGCGGGACGATCGGCGTCGACGGCGCGCAGTTGGCGGTGAGCGGCAGCTCGTGGTTCGACCACCAGTGGGGCGACTTCATCGCCATCGGCGGCGGGGGCTGGGACTGGTTCGCGCTCAACCTCGGCGACGGGAGCGACCTGATGCTCTCGTTCGTGCGCGATGCCCGGGGGGCGACAGCGCTCTCCTACGGCACGCTCGTCCGCCCCGACGGGGCGGTGCGCCGCATCGACGGGAGCGAGATCGACCTGGTCGCCACCGGCACCTGGACGAGCCCGGCGACGGGGACCACCTGGCCGTCGGGCTGGCGGCTCGCCATCGCCTCGATCGGGCTCGCCGCGACGATCGACCCCGAGATCCCCGACCAGGAGCTCGACACCCGCGAGAGCACCGGGGTCGTCTACTGGGAGGGGGCGAGCAGCGTGCGGGGCAGCCTCGCCGGCCGCCCGATCGCGGGGCAGGCCTACGTCGAGCTCACGGGCTACGCGCGCTAGGCGCCCCCGCTAGAATCGGCGCATGAGCAGCGCGCACGTCCCCGATCCGGCCAACCGCGGACCTCGCCGCTACCTCGTGGCCGTCTACCTCGTCATCGGCGGGGTGATCGCCTGGGCCCTGCTCACGGGGAGTGACGGATTCATCCAGCGCATCAACGACGCCCTGGCCACCCCCACCCCCTCCGCCTCCGCGAGCCCCTCGGCCTCCGCGACCGCCACCCCGTAGGCGGGGGCGGCATGGCGCACATCTTCGTCTCCCCGCACCCCGACGACGCGGCGCTCAGCTGCGGCGGCCTGATCGCCAACCTGCGCGAGCTCGGGCAGAACGTCGTGATCCTCTCCGTCTACTCCGGCCATGGCAGCCTCGACGCGCTCACCCCCTACCAGCGCCAGGCGCTCGGCTTCGGCGGCAAGGCGGTCTGGCCGGCCACCGAGGCGTTCGACCGCGGCTCGATCGCCGCCGACCACGAGGTCGCCGGCGAGAGCGACGCGGCACTCGCCCCCTGGCAGGCGACGCCGTCGCGGCTGAAGGCGACGCAGCGCGAGGCAGACGAGAGCGCCAAGGAGTTCTGGCAGCGCGCCTCCTGGTACCGCAAGGCCGACATCAGCGCGACCGGGCTCCCCGGCGGTCGCGACGGCGACGCCGTCGGCGGGCAGGGCGTCGCCGAGCCGGGCGCCGTGGCGATCGCCGCCGCCGCGGGCGAGGCGATGGCGCAGCGTCGCCTCGAAGACGAGCGCTATGCGCTCTTCGCCGAGGCGAGCATCGTCTTCCTCGACCTCCCCGATGCGGTCTTCCGCGGCTACGAGGGCGACGCGCAGCTCTTCGGCCCGGTTCGCGACGGCGACGAGCCGCCGACCGACCTGCTGCGCCGCGAGATCGCGCGACTCGAGCCGCAGCGCGTCTACTTCCCGCTCGGCATCGGCAACCATGTCGACCACGTGCTCGTGCGACGCGCCGCGGCTGCGCTGCTCGCCGAGGCGCGCCCCTGGCAGATGGCCGGCCCCGACTGGGCGTCGGCGGTCGCCTTCTACGAGGACTTCCCGTACGCCTACTGGCAGGGGTTCGACCCGTCGCTCGGCCTCCCCGCGCAGTACACCGGCGAACTCCCGTCCTCGATCGGGCTCTCGCCCGAGATCGCCGACATCGGCGCCGTCATCGAGCAGAAGATCCAGGGGATCGCGCGCTACGAGACGCAGGTGCCGAGCCTCTTCGGCTCGCACGGCAAGATGGCCGACGCGGTGCGCACCCAGGGCGCGGCGGTGGCGATCGGCGCCGGCGTCGGCGGTGCCGCCGAGCGCTACTGGAGCGCCGTCCGACGCTAGCCCCTTCGCGCGGCGCTAGCCGTTGCGGCGGACCCCGTTCCGGTCCGGCACGTTGCCCTCGTCGCCCCCCGCGGCGAGCGCATAGATCGCCTCGAGGTCGCGCAGCATGAAGTCGAGGCAGAAGCGCTCGTGCACCAGGTCGTGTCCGGCTGCGGCGAGCCGCGCCGCGAGCGATGGATCCTTGAGCAGCCGCGTGATCGCCGCGGCGAGCGCGGTCGGATCGTGCGATGGGACGAGCAGGCCGTTCTCGCCGTCGTGGATCATCTCGGGGATCCCCCCGACGTTGCTCGCCACCACCGGCCGGTTCGCCGCGAGCGCTTCGAGGATCGCCAGCCCCTGCGCCTCGCGGTAGCTCGGCATCGCCACGACGTTCGCCGCCCCGAGGATCTGGGGAACGTCCTCGCGGCGCCCGAGGAAGTGCACGCTGGCGCAGCACGATCCACCGCGCAGGTGCGCGTGCGCCAGGCCCTCGAGCCGGTCGCGCTCCGAGCCCTCGCCGACGACGAGCAGGTGGGCGGTCGGCAGGTGGTGGTGGATGATCGGCCAGGCCTCGATGAGCGTCGGATGGCCCTTCTCCGGCTCGAGGCGCCCGACGACCGCCACGACCGGCGCGTCGTCGGGGATGCCGAGCTCGCGCCGGACCGCCACGCCGCCGCTGGCCTCGTCGAAGCGCTCGAGGTCGACGCCGTTGTACACGCGGCTGATCGGCGCGGTGTCGCGGCCCTCGGCGACGAGCTTGGCGACGATCGCGTCGCTCACCGCGACGAGCCGGTCGATCCGCGGCGTGATCCGCTCCAGGTGCTCGCGATCCTCGATCGAGCGGAAGCGGCTGGAGTGGACGGTGGAGACGACGAAGGGGCGCCGCCCCGTGCGCTGCGCGACGAGATCGGCGGCGGCGACCCCCACGACCTCGGCACGGTGCATGTGCGCATGCAGCACCTGCGCGTCGAGGGCGACGAGGCGATCGGCGAGCTGCGCGGCGGCGCGGGCGTCGTCCTCCTCGTCGATCACCTCGACGGGAAACCCGAGGCGCTCGAGGCGCATCACGGTGCTGCCGTGCGAGAGCGAGATGACGCGCGCCTCGTGCCGCGAGGCGTCGAGCCGGACCATCGTGTTCACCACGCTCTCCTGGGCGCCGCCGTTCGTCCCCGTCGCGAGGAGCTCGACGACGCGCAGGCGGCTGCCGTCGGAGAGCGGCCCGGCCGGGTGCCGCCCTGGGCAGGTGCGGCCGTGCTGGACGCGGCTCATGCCCGCACCTGCAGCACGTCGACGTCGTGCGCGCCGACCTCGTACTTGTAGGCCTCGTTGCCGCGCAGGAAGTCGAAGGTCGCTCGCCCTTCGGCGATCGCCAGCTCCAGGCCCGCGACGAAGAGCAGGATCCCCGGCGAGAGCGACCGTGCCGCCGCATCGCCGCCGGCGTTCCAGTAGCGCAGCGCCTGCGCGTCGCGGAGGAAGAGACCGGCGGCGAACGCGCCGAACTCGGCGTTGCGCGCGATCAGCAGCGTCAGCAGCCCCTTGGGGGCGGTAGCGGCGAGCGTGCGCATGAAGCGCTCGTCGCGTGCGCCCGCCTCGGTCGCGGTGAAGAGTCCCCGTTCGCCCCAGCGGGAACGGTGCAGGCGGATGAACTCGTCGAGGTCGGCCGCGAGGTCGGGGCTCGCGGCGATCGAGACGCCCGCCGCCTCGCCCCGCCGTACCTTGCGGCGGATCTCGTGTCGGTCCTTCTTGTCGATCCGCTCGAGGTGCTCGTCGAGGCTGGCGACCCCCTCCAGGTCGATCGCCGGGGCCGGCTCCTCGACCGAGACCGTCGCCGCGCGCCGGCCGTTCGACGCGAGGGCATCGAGCAGGAGTGCGTGCGCCGGATCGGCACGGCGGAGGCGGCGCAGGTCGAGCGGCGAGGGATCCGCAAGGAGCGCCGCGACGAGCGCATCGGTCGCCTCGGGCGCGCAGCCGGTCGGCGAGAGGTCGAGCAGCAGCGTCGCGTAATCGATGTGGTACGTCGCGCCGAGGTAGCGCACCCCATCGGGGCGGCGCATCAGCGGAAGGTAGCCGCAGAGCTCGCCGGCGGCGGTGTGGACGGCGAGCGACTCGTCGGTCGCTCCGTCGCCGTAGGCCGCCCACCAGGCGTCGTGCACCGATCGCTCGGAGAAGGCGCTCGCGGCGGGGTTGGTCGCAAGCAGGCGCGACCAGTCGACGGGCGAGATGGCGTGGAGGGGTACTGCCGAGACGCGACAGCCGCCGGGGGTCGTCGAAGGGGTGCTCATGCGCACATCGTACGCGCGCGATACGCGCCGTGCTGGATGGTGCGTGGATGCCGCGCCGCTCGCTCCTCGCGCATCCGCCCGCGGCGTCCCTCGGCGCGCTCCTCGGCAGCGCGGCGAGCGGGCTCCTCGACCTTATCGCGCCGCAGCGCTGCGGCGCCTGCGAAGCCGAGGGTGCACTGCTCTGCGCCGACTGTCGGGCAACGCTCCTCCCCAGCGCAGGGGCGCGCGGGACACTCGCTCCGCCGCCGAAGGGCGTGGGAGCCGCAGCATTCGTCGGCGATTACGGCACGGGGCTCGGCGCCGCGCTGCGGACGCTGAAGTTCCACGACACCCCGCGGCTCGCGCAGGCCCTGGGCGCGGCGCTCGCGCCGGCGATTGCGCGCGTCGTCGTCGAACTCGGTGCGACCGGCGCGGTGCTGGTCCCCATGCCCACCGATCGAACGCGGATGCGCGAGCGCGGCTTCGACCACGCGCTGCTGCTCGCCACCGCCGCGGCAGACGCATCGGGTTACCCGGTCGCCGAGCTGCTGGAACGAACGCGCGCCGTGCCGCCGCTGCATCGGCTCGGCCGCCTCGAACGCCGCCGCGCCCTCGACGGGGCGGTGGCGCTGCGAGCCGCGTCGCCGGGCGCGCTGTCCGGGACCGTCCCCGACGGGGCGGCGGTCGTGCTCGTCGACGATGTCTGGACGAGCGGTGCCACCTTCGAGGCGGCAGCGCGTGCGCTCTTGCCACACTACCCGCGCATCGGTGCCGTCGCGGTCGCCCGCGAACCGCTCGGCGCACCGCAGCCGTGATCGGTCGGCTGCACGGCGGCGCGAGCGCGCCGCAGCACGGCATGGCAGGATCCCCCCATGCCGTCGGCAAAGCGCACCACCAGCCCGAAGCCCGCCGCGCGGCGCGCGAAGCGCCCGAGCAGCGCGCCGCCTGCGGCAGCCGGCCGCATCGATCGGATGCTGGGGGCCCATCTCGCCGTCGGTCCGGGCCTGGTGAAGGCGGCCGACCGGGCCGCCGCCGTCGGCGCGACCGGCCTGCAGATCTTCACCGGCAACCCCACGGGCTGGGCCCGGCGCGCCGAGCTGCCGAAGGAGCTGCCCGCCTTCCGCGCGCGCATGAAGGAGCTCGGCTTCGGGCCCCTCGCCGTGCATGCCGCCTACCTGGCGAACCTCGCCGGACCGAACCCGGTCTTCCGCGAGAAAACGGTCGAGCTGCTCCGGCATGAGCTGCGCGTGGCACCCGAATACGGCGCCTCGTTCGTCAACGTGCACATCGGTTCGCACCTCGGCACCGGCGTGGCGGCGGGCGTCGCGCGCGTCGCCGAGGCGGTGGAGCGCATCCTGGACGGCGTCCCGCTCACCGACGACGCCGCGCTCCTGGTGCTGGAGAACAGCGCCGGCGGCGGGAACGGCATCGGCGAGAGCCTCGAGGAGCTGATCGACATCCACGAGGCGATGGCGGCGCGCGGCGTGGACCTCGACCGCGTCGCCTACTGCCTCGACTCGGCGCACCTCTGGGGCGCGGGGGTCGACCTTGCCGGCGACGTCGAGGTCGACCGGCTCGTCGACCAGTTCGATCGCCGCATCGGGCTCGAGAAACTCGTGATGATCCACTACAACGACAGCAAGGCGGCCCACGGCTCGAAGCTCGATCGCCACCAGCACATCGGCGGCGGCGAGGTCGGCACGCGCGGGCTGGCGGCGCTGATCTCCCATCCGCGCCTGGCGCACGTCAACTACTACCTCGAGACCCCGGGGATGGAAGAGGGGTGGGACAGGCTCAACGTCGAGCGCACGATCCAGCTCTCGCAGGGGAACCTGAAGCTGAAGCCGCTCCCGGCCGAGTCGCCCGCCCCTGCGGCAACCAAGGGGGCGAGGGCGAAGGCGGCGAAGCCGGCTGCCAAAACCGCGTCGCCGGCGAAGGCCCCGGCGAAGCGACGCACGGCGCCGAAGGGGCGCGGCTAGCGCAGTCGGCCGCGCCCGCGCCGATACGGCGAGACGGCGAAGAGCAGCCCGCCGCCGAGCAGCAGGCTGCCGACGTTCACGGCGCGGTCGAGGAGCGCGAGGGCGATCGCCGACTCGGCGCGCAGCCCGAAGATACCCACGAGGATGCCCACGGTCCCCGCCTCGACGATCCCGAGGCCGGCCGGGGTGAACGGCACCGTGGTGAGCACCGCCGCGACGAGCGCGGTGAAGAGCGTCGCCGAGATCCCGATCGCACCGGCCTCCGGGGCGACCTGGAAGAGGCCGAGCGCGGTGGCGACCACGCCTAGGCGCAGCGCCTCCAAGAGCCAGATGGCGAGGGTATACGGGGTGGTCCGCACGACGGCGACCCCACCGCTCCCGGCACGGAGGGTGTCCAGGCCCGCGGCGATCGTCTCGCGCAGGCGCGAGGGGATCGGCAGGTGGCGCAGCAGCGCATCGCCGGTGCCGCGCGCGGCGAGCAGCAGCGCGAGCGCGAGCGCGGCGACGACGAGGGCCAGGCTCGCGAGCGCGAGGACGGCGCCGGTGTGCGCGCCCCCGACGGCGACGAGTGCCGACGCCGCGCCGAGCAGGGCGACGGTGGCAAGGTCTACCAGCCGTTCCGCGACGACGCTCCCCATCGCGCTGCCGAAGTTCGCCGCGCCGTTGGCGCGCAGCAGCCAGGCGCGATACAGGTCGCCGAGCTTCGCGGGGAGCAGCACGTTCACCCAGAACGAGAGGGTGAGGATCTCCGTCGCCGCACGCCCCGAGATGCGCAGCCCGGCGAGCGATAAAAGGGTGCGCCATCGTGCCCCGCGGAGCGGATAGGTCGCGGCGCTGGCGAGGAGGGCGACGAGTAGCAGCGCGCCGTCTGCCGCGCCGATCGAGGCGCGAACCGCGGCGAGGTCGAAGCTGCTCGCCGCGCGCCAGAGGCCGATGGCCACAATCAGCGTTGCGGCGGCACCCAACAGCGCGGTCCGGGCGGTGAGTCGCCCGCGGAAGTCGAACCGCTCGCGCGGCGGGCGGCTCACGCGTCGGCGCCGAAGGTACGCCCCGGCGCGACGCGACGGTTGCCGCGCGCGGCGTTCACGATCTTCGCCAGCGGGGTGATCGCGCGGGCAACGAGGGCGCCGCGGCCGGTGATCAGCTCGCGCTCGCCGCGGAGGGCGGCGAGGAGGCCCGCCGGCGTCGCCGGTTCGCCGGCGACGATGGTCGCGCTGCCGCCGACCTCGAGCAGCGTGTGGGCATCGCTCACCGCCACGCTCGGCAGCCCGCGGGTGCTCGCCAGCTCGGCGGCGCGCTGGTTGCCCCCGGGGGCGACCAGGCGGGCGTTCCAGCCCTCGATCCAGTCGACCAGGTCGAGCAGGGGGAGCAGCCCCTCGTCGCGCAGGAGCGAGCCGCGCCAGCCATCGAACGGGTGGGGAACCCCGACGAGCCCGCCCTGTGCCCGGATCGCCGCAACCGCTTCAGCGGCGGGGAGGCCCACCTCGACCGGGCGCTCGAGGAAGAGGGCGATCAGGTCGCCCTCGCGGGTACGGACCTCCGAACCGACCAGCACGGCGATCCCGGGGACCTGCGCGTCGCGCGCCCGGAGCGCCCCGTCGATCCGGGCGTGGGCGGTGATCGCCCGGTGGGTGAGGCCCCGCGCCGCCGCGGCGCGGACGACCGCCACGGGATCGCTCAGCGAGTCGAAGCTCGCGGCGGTGTGGCAGTGCAGGTCGAGGATGGCGGGTGCGTCGATCCCCCGACGCCCGTCGGCGGACACGGGCTCAAACCTGGCTGGTGATCGACTTCGCGAAGACGTTGAAGTGCTCGAGCGCGAGGCCGGTCCCCTTCGCCACGCAGCTGAGCGGGTCGGGGGCCACGTGGCACGAGACGCCGGTGACCGACGTGATGAAGCGATCCATGTTGCGCAGCAGCGCACCGCCACCCGACAGCACGATTCCCTTGTCGATGATGTCGGCGCTCAGCTCGGGCGGTGTCTGCTCGAGGACGCCGCGGATGGCGTCCGCGAGGTTGCGCAACGGCACCTCGAGGCCCTCGGTGATCTCGGTCGAGGTGACGGCGATCTCGCGCGGCAGGCCGGCGATCATGTCGCG
>JBEGQU010000078.1:0-13779 GCA_041180765.1 Chloroflexota bacterium | reverse complement strand
GGCGCGAGGAGCTTGCCGCCCTGCTCTCGGCCGAGGCCGGCAAGCCGGCGCGCGACGCCCGGACCGAGATCGACCGTGGCGCGCTCACCTTCCGCCTCGCCGCGGAGGAGGCGGAGCGGATGGTCGGCGAGACGATCCCCCTCGACCTCGCACCGGCCAGCAAGGGGCGACTCGGCATCACCCGCCGCTTCCCGATCGGCCCCGTGCTCGGCATCAGCCCGTTCAACTTCCCGCTGAACCTCGCCGCCCACAAGGTCGCCCCCGCCATCGCAGCCGGCTGCAGCATCGTGCTGAAGCCCCCGAGTGCCGATCCACTCATCATGCTCAGGGTCGCCGAGATCCTCGTCGAGGCGGGTCTCCCCGAGGGCGTGTTGAGTGTCATCCCCACGGCGCGCGCCGAGGCGGACCGGCTGGTCGCCGACGAGCGCTTCCGCCTCCTCTCGTTCACCGGCTCGCCGGCGATCGGCTGGGCGATGAAGGCCCGCGCCGGGACGAAGCGCGTCCTGCTGGAGCTCGGCGGCAACGCCGCCTGCATCGTCGACGAGGGTGCCGACCTCGACTGGGCCGTGAAGCGGACGCTCGTCGGATCGTTCGCCTATGCCGGACAGGTCTGCATCAGCGTGCAACGCGTCTTCGTGCACGAGTCCGTCGCCGAGGCGTTCGAGCAGCGACTCGCCGCGGGGGCCGCGGCGCTCGTCGTCGGCGACCCTGCGAGCGATTCGACCGATGTCGGCCCGCTGATCGACGATGGCGCCGCCGCGCGCACCGCCGAGTGGATCGCCGAGGCGGTCGCCTCCGGAGCACGGGTCGTCGCGGGCGGCGCACCGCTCCGCGATGGAGCGCCGCGGCTCTTCGCGCCGACGATCCTCGCCGACGTGCCGCGCAGCGCGCGCATCTGCAGCGAAGAGGCGTTCGCCCCGGTGGTCGTGATCGAGCGCTTTGACGACTTCGATGCGGCGATCGCCGCCGTCAACGAGAGCCGCTACGGCCTGCAGTGCGGCCTCTTCAGCAACGACCTCGCCCACGTGCGCCGTGCCTTCGACCGGCTGGAGGTCGGCGGCGTGATCGTCAACGACGTGCCCACCTACCGCATCGACAACATGCCCTACGGCGGGGTGAAGGAGTCCGGTCTCGGTCGCGAGGGGGTGCGCTGGTCGATCGACGAGATGACCGAGCTGCGCCTGCTCGTCCTCGCCGAGCCGCAGTAGCGGCGCGAATCCGGCGGGGCTAGCCGCCGAGTTCGTCTTCTGGGTAGCTCGAGAGGCGCTCGAGGGCCAGCTTGACCATCTTGCGGGCCCGCTTCAGGCGCTTCCGCGCGCGCTGCCGCTCGCGGCCGGAGAGTTCGGCGACATGCGGCGCGAGGCCCTCGATCGGCACCTCTCGATCGCCGAACGGATTCGCCTCGACCGGCGCCGGGGGCGGCGCGGACCGCTTCGCCGCGGCCACGGGGCGCGCAGCCGCCTCCCCGACCTCGCGCGTGTCCGCCCTGCGTCCGCTCCGTCGCGGGGACGGGGCGGCAGCGCGTTTCGGGCGTCGCGGTGTCGGGGCGGTGTCCGGGGCGGCATCGCCGGGGGTCGCCGCGGCGCGCGGGGCGGAGACGCTGCGGCGCGGCGCTGCGGCGCGACCGAGCAGTGCGGCGATGGCGCGCACCGCCTCGGGCGGCGCCTCGACCGTCTCGCCCCCCGGCCCCGGGACGGGTGCGGAACTCCGGGTTGCAGCTTGCGGCTCCGGCGCGGGAGCCGGTGTTGCATCCGGCGCCGACTCTGCCAGCGCGACCGCCGCGGCGAAGGGGCCGTCGAGCGCATCGTCGTAGAGGTCGAGTGCGTCGCCCCATCGCGTCGCGATCCAGCGGGCCTGGGCGACCAGCGAGGTCGGCGCGCGTCGTGCCGGGAGCGCGAGCAGCTCCGTGATCTCGTACCCCGTCCCCACGGCGGGGAGCGCCGATTCGGCGAAGCGCGGTCGGTGTGCGCGCCGCGCGGGGTCGTCGATCGACGTATCGCGCACGGCGTCGGGATCCTCATCGCCGAGCAGCTCGGCGAGCGCTCCAGCCGCGGGGTTCGCCGCGATCGCCCGCGCGACCAATCGTGCGGCGGCGCGCGGGTCCGGCTCGTGGCGACGCGCGACGGCGCCGAGGGCGCGGGTGACTGCGCCGCCGGCGAGGAACTCCGCGGGCGTGCCGACCGACCGGCCGAGCAGCTGCTCCAGCCCGGCGAGCAGCCGCAGCGCGGCCGGTGCGTCGAGCCGCGTCTCGCGGGCGACCGCCGGCGCGTCGGCGATGGCCGCGGCGGCGATGAGGCGGGCGCGTCGACCCGCGCCGAGTCGGTAGGCGAGGGGGGCAGTCGCGCGCGATTGCTTCATGGGTAGAGGATAGAGGGCGCGGGGCCGGTGGTAGGCTCGCCGCATGTCCGCCGAGTCGATCTTCCTCTCGCTCTCGTACATCAACTGGGTCGTGGTGACCGCCTTGGCGGTGGGGACCCATGCGGCGATCCTGCTCCTGACCCTGCGCTCCGAGTCGACCCGCGGCTACCGCGGCTTCGCCGTGTTCGCCGGGGGCGGCTGGGCGTACCTGGCCTGGCTCGCCGACGCGGCGCTCCCGGTGCCCGCCGCGACCGCCCCGATCCATGCCGCGGGCGATGTCAACGACGCCCTGCGCCGCGCCCTGCTCATCGCCGTCGCCTCGCTCGCGACCCTCTGGACGCTGCGCATCGCCCGGGGCGCCGACGGGCGGCTGGTCGGTGCCGCAACGGTCGCCGCCGGCGTCGCGGTCTTGGTCGTGGCGGCGACGGGCTGGGCACCGACGGGGGCTCTTGCCGTCGCCCTGCTCGTCCAGCTGCTCATCCTGTCGGCGGTGACGGGCGGCGCCTTCGCCGCGATGGTGCTCGCCCACTGGTACCTCGTCACGCCGAAGCTTCCCGAGGCCCCGTTGCTGCTGCTCAGCCGCAGCCTCGGCGTCGGGATCGCGGTACAGCTCGCCCTCTTCGTCGCCTGGCAGCTGCTCGGCTACGGCGGCTTCGGATCGGGGTGGGACTTCTTCGCGATCCTGCGCCTGACGATCGGGCTGATCTTCCCCGCGCTGCTCACCTACGGCGGGTGGCGCACGGCAAAGGGCCGCTCGATGGAGTCGGCGACCGGGCTGCTCTACATCGACCTCGGTGCGGTCGCGACGGGGACGATCCTCGCCGCCGGGCTCTTCTTCGGGGCGGGCCTGCTCGTCTAGGGCCCCCTACGAGATCTTCTTGATCGTGTAGACGACGGTGTTGCCGTTCGGCAGCGTGACCTGCACCTTGTCGCCGATCTGCTTGCCGAGCAGTTGCGAGCCGAGCGGGCTCTCGTTGGAGATCTTCGGCGGGTCGCCGGCCGGATCCGCCTCGGTCGATCCGACGATCGTGTAGTGGCGCGTCTTGCGCTCGAAGCCGACCTCTACCGTCGAGCCGATCGCGACATGCTCCTTGTCGGCGTGCTCGACGATGATCTGGGCGCTGCGCAGCTTCTCCTCGAGCTCCATGATCCGCCCCTCGACGAACGACTGCTCGGTGCGGGCGATCTCGTAGTCGGCGTTCTCGCGCAGGTCGCCGAGCTCTTTTGCCGCCTTGATGCGCGCGATGACCGCCGGACGCTGGTTCTCGACCAGGTCCTGCAGCTCGGCCTCGAGGGCCCTCTTGCCTGCCTCGGTGAGGTATACGGGCGCCGACATGCGCGGGAGTCTAGCCGTTCCCGTGCCACGGCGGGACCCCCGCGACCCCTCCCGTGCGGCGTCGTGCGGGGGCGGGCGAGGGGCTAGGATGCCCCCAAGGGGCTCCGCAGCGACCCCAGCGAGCGATCAGGAGGGAACGATGGGCGACGCACAGCAGATCACCGTCTACGGCGCCGATTGGTGCGGCGACTGCACGCGCTCCAAGGGCTACCTGCATGCGCACGGCGTGCCGTTCACCTATGTCGACGTCGACGCGGATCCCGCCGCGAAGGCGATGATCCAGGATCTCACCGGCGCGAAGTCGATCCCGGTGATCATCTTCGCCGACGGCAGCTACCTGGTGGAGCCGTCCAACGACGAGCTCGGCGCCAAGGTCGGGATCGCCCGGGGCTAGTCCCCCGGAGGCGGGTCGAAGCGCAGCGACGCGAGCGAGTCGAGCACGACGTCGGCGACCTCTGCCGCCCCCTCCGACGAGAGGGCGCCCGGCATCGGCACGAGGACGACGGTCATCCCCGCCGCCTTCGCCGATCGCGCGCCGGCGAGCGAGTCCTCGACGGCGAGCGTCCGCGCCGGATCGACCCCGAGCCGCCGGCAGGCCTCGAGGTAGACGTCGGGGAGCGGCTTGCCGCCGGCGACCTCGTCGCAGCTCACCGCCGCCTGGACCAGCCCCTCGATGCCGAGGGTGCGGAGGATCGTCTCGATCGCGATGTGCGGGCTTCCCGACGCGATCGCGACCGGGCCGCGGGCGGCGGCGCGTCGCACCGCGTCGACGGCGGCGGGAATCTGGGCGAGGCCCTCCCGATACTTCTGGAGCAGCCGCTCGATCGTCCGCCGGGCGACCTCGTCGGGGTCCGGGTGCCCGAGGATCTCGGCCATCGCCGCGCCCCACTGCGCGGTGTTCGCACCGTAGAACCGATGGAAGTGCTCCTCGGTCAGTTCGCCGCCGACCTCACGGGCGATCTCGAAGCGCGCCGCGGCCCATTGGGGTTCGGTGTCGACGAGCGTCCCGTCGAGGTCGAAGACCACGGCGTCCGGGTTGCGGACGAGCGGCGGGAGCGCGCGCGGTGTGACCATGGCGACAGCGTAGCGGAGGCTATCCTCTCGGCATGAACGATCCGATCGTGCCGAGGTTCGAGGAGCCGGCCGCCTGGGGCGCGCGCCTGCGCGCGAGCGCCCCCGATGCGCCGTTCGTGCAGTTCCCCGCGCACGCTGCGGCGAAGCGCGCGACCGGCTGGCGGCCACGCTCCCTCGTCGCCGAGGCCTCGCCCGGCGCGTGGACCGGGGCGCAGCTCCTCGTGCGCCGACTCCCCGCCGGCCTCGGCGCCATCGCCTATGCCCCCCGCGGTCCGGTCACCGTCGGGCCGGACGCCGCCTCCGCCGCCCGGACGCGCGCCGCCTTCGCCGCGGGCCTCGGCTCGCTCCGCGCCGAGGGGGTGACGCTGGTGCGCCTCGAACTGGGCGACAACCTGCCGGTTCCCGCCGGGACCGACGAGGTGGCCCCGCCGGCGGAGCTCACCGAGCCGCTCCGCGCCCCGTGGCGTGCCGCCCTCGCCGCGGCCGGCCTGCGACCGCATGGCGCGGGGACGGTCCAGCCGCGCAGCAGCCGGATCATCGACCTTCGCGAGGGCCTCGATGCCGTGCGCGCCGCCTGGCACCCGAATCGCCGCCGCTACGTGCGCCAGGCCGAGGAGGCCGGGGTGCGCGTGCGCGTCGGCGACGCCGGCGATGCCGAGGCGCTCTACCTGGCGATGCGTTCGATCGCCGCGCGCAAGGGGACCCGCGCCCGGAGCACCGAGCTCTTCGCCGGCATCCTCCAGGCGTATGGCGATGCCGCCGAACTGGCGATCGCCGAGGGCGGCGACGGCCGCCTGCTCGGCGCGCTGCTGCTCGTGCGCACGCCGGCGACGATGAGCGAGCCGTTCGGCGGCGCGACCGACGAGGGGAATCGCCTGCGCGCGACGGCGTCGCTGCGCGCCCACGCCTTCGCCCGCGCCATCGACCACGGCTGCGCGCGCTACGACCTCTGGGGCCTGCCGACGCGCGGCATCGCCGAGTTCAAGCGCGACTGGGGCGGCACGGCGGTCGCCTACGGCGGGGCGTTCGACGTCGACCTCGATCCGATCCGCGGGCCCCTGGCGCGCCTCGCCCTGCGCGCCCGCGGCTTCGGCGGCTAGCGCGCTACTCGCCGCCCTTGTAGGGGTAGAGAATCCAGCCGTCCGCCTCTGCGGCGGCGAAGTCCGGGCGCGCACCCACCTCGCTGCGCCCGGGCTTGTAGTGCAGCACCGCGATCTCGGCGATCGCGCCGGCGCCGCGGGCGGCGGTGGCGACGCGCTCGAGCGTCCGGCCGCTCTCCCACACCTCGTCGACGATGAGGATGCGCCTGCCGCGCAGCGCCTCGTCCGGTGGCATGCGCAGCAGCGCGGGCGCCTCGCGGCGCCCGGCGGCGTCGTAGTGCTCCGCGACGGCGACGAGCAGGTCGCGGGCCCCGAGGCGGTAGGCGAGCATCGCGCCGGGTACCAGGCCGCCGCGGCTGACGGCGAGGATCGCCTCGGGGCGCTCCTGCCGGGGGCGCCCGGCGACCTGTGCCGCGAGGCGCCCGACGAGCTCGTCGAGGTGCGGCCAGTCGATGCGCAGCGCCCCCTCGGGCGCCGCGTCAGCGGACATGCGCGAGCGCCCGGTCGAAGTCCGCCACGATGTCGTCGATCGACTCGATGCCGACGCTGATGCGCAAGATGCCGCCGCGCTTCGGCATCGGATAGACGAGCGTGTCGACCTCGCCGAGGCTCACCGCCACGCCGAAGAGGCGCACGTTGTCGGCGAAGGCGCGCATCGCGTCGATCGGGTCGACGCCATCCGCGGCCCGCGGCTTGAAGGCGAGCATGCCGCCCCAGTGTCCGGCGAGGAGGCGGTCGGCGACGGCGCGATCCGGGTGGGAGGCGAGGCTCGGGTGGCGCACCCACTCGACCTTCTCGTGCGCCTCGAGGAAGGCGGCGAGCCGCGTGGCGTTCGCCGCGGATCGCTCGACGCGCAGGGGGAGGGTCCGCGCCCCGTTGGCGATGAGCCAAGAGCTGAACGGCGCGGCGGCGCTGCCGAGCAGGTCGGTCTGGCGACGGATCGGGTCGATGAGTCGCTTCGCCCCGGCGACCACGCCGCCGAGCGCGTTGCCGTGCCCCGAGATCCACTTGGTCGCGGCATGGAGCACCAGGTCGGCGCCGTGCTCCAGCGGGCGCACCGTCGCCGGGCTGAGGAAGGTGTTGTCGATCACCAGCAGCGCCCCCGCCGCGTGGGCGATCTCCGCGAGGGCGGGCACGTCGGAGACGCGCATCCACGGGTTCGAGAGCACCTCGGCGTAGACGATCTTCGTGGTGGGCCGGAGCGCCGCGCGGACGGCGGCGAGGTCGGTGATCGGCACCGGCGTGACCTCGATCCCGCGGGCGGGGAAGTCCTCGGCGAAGAGCAGCTGGCTGATGATGAACAGATCGTCGGCGATCACGATGTGGTCGCCCGCGCGAAGATGGGCGAGGAGCCCGGCGGCGACCGCCGACATGCCCGAGGCCGAGACGACGGCGCTCTCCGCCCCCTCGAGCGCGGCGAGCTTCTCCTCGAGCGCCTCGGTGGTGGGGTTGCCGGTGCGCGAGTAGAAGTAGGTGTGCGGCTCCCAGGCGAGTGCCCCGTCGACCGCCGCCTCCTTCTCGTCGGCCGTCTCGAAGCTGAAGGTCGCCGTCTGGTAGAGCGGGAGGTGGTGGGCGCGCGTCACCGGGTCCGGCGCCTCGCCGGCGTGCACCGCGCGGGTATCGAGCCCGGTGCCGTCGAGGGGTCGCACGCCGTCCTTCGCCATGGGGGCGAGTGTAGGGGAGCCGGCCGCCGGGAGTCGGGAGTGGAGCGGGAGACGAGGCTCGAACTCGCGACCTTCTGCTTGGGAAGCAGACGCTCTACCAACTGAGCTACTCCCGCGTGGGGGGAGAGCATAGCGCAGGGGCTCGGCCGGCGGCTACGCTCCGTGCATGGCAGGAGAGCAGCGGAGGATCGGCGCGCGCTGGCTCGGGCGGGTCGCCTACGACGACGCGCATGCGCTGCAGCGCCGCCTGGTGGCAGAGCGGATCGCCGGCGGCGGGAGCGACCTGCTGCTCGCGCTGGAGCATGACCCCGTGCTGACGCTCGGGCGCAACGCGTCGCCCTCGCACCTCCACCTGCCGGAGGCGGAGTATGCCGAGCGGGGGATCGCGCTGCGGCGCGTCGAGCGCGGCGGCGAGGTGACCTACCACGGCCCCGGACACCTCGTCGTGTATCCGATCGTCGGGCTGCGCGCGGCGGGGGTCAGCCTGCGCGAGCACATCCGGGCCCTGGAGGGGGCGCTCATCGCCGCCTGCGCCGCCTACGGCATCGCCGCCGAGCGGCGCGACGGCGCCCCCGGCTGCTGGGTCGGCGAGCGCAAGATCGGCGCGGTCGGCGTGCGCGTCGAGCAGGGGGTCGCCTGGCACGGGCTGGCGCTCAACGTCGTCCGCGACCTCGGCGCCTTCGACCTGATCGACGCCTGCGGCCATGCCGGGGTCGTCTCGACCTCGGTCGCCCTCGAGCGCGACTGGCTGGCGGTCGCCGCGGGACGCCGCGACGATGCGGGGGCGCCCCCACCACCCCTCGCCGTCGTCGCGACGCACGTCGTGCGGGCGTACGCCGCGGAGATCGGCGCGTATGTCGATCCCGCTACCCTTGGCGAGATGGAGCGCGGGGCGGTGCGGGCATGAGCGGCGGCATCTGGGAGCTGCGCCGCGACGAGATCACCGGCTGGTGGTCGGCGACGGTCGTCGACCGCGCCTTCGATCCGGGGCGCTTCGCCGCCGAGCGGCTCTCGGCCGAGCGCGATGCGACCTGTGCCAACTGCGCCGCCGCCGAGCAGGAGGGGGTCACCCGGCGCCTCTTGCGCCAGGGGGCCTTCCACGCCGTCGGCACCCGCAGCGACGCTGCGCATGGCGAGTCGGGCTTCCTGACCCTCAGCTCCATGGGGCAGGCCGGCTCCTGGTCGACGCTCATCGCGCCGCGCGGCGTCCACGGCGAACTCGACGAGGTGCCGGTGGGCCTCGTCGCCGACCTCCTCGTCGCGGTGCGCGAGCAGCTGCGGGCCGCCCGGGATGCCGGCGCCACGGCCTACGTCCAGGTGGTGCGCAACGCCGCCGCCCAGGCGGGGGCGATGAGCGACCACCTCTGCCTCGACCTCTACGACCTGCCGCAGGTCCCCCACCGGCTGGCCGAGGAGATCGGCGGTGCCGCCCGCCTCGCGATTCGCAGCGGCGGAGGGTGCGCGTTCTGCCGCCTCGTCCACGACGAGGAGTCGAGCGGTCGGCGCGTCGTCCACCGCGACCCGTTCGGCCTGGTCTTCGCCCCCTTCGCGGGGCGCTCCGCCTTCGAGACGTGGATCGTGCCGCACGGCCACGCCGCCGACTTCGCCGATGCCGACCTGGCCACGGTGCGGGGCTTCGCGGAAACGCTCCAGACGGCGGTGCGGGCCCTGCGGGCGATCGGCATGCCGCCCTACAACCTGATGCTCCACACCGCGCCGCTCCGGGAGCGCGTCGATTCGACCTACCACTGGCACTGGGAACTGCACCCGCGCCTGCGGCCGATCGGCGGGCTCGAACTCGCCTCCGGGATCCCCGTCGTGCCGATCGCCCCGGAGGAGGCGGCAACGGAACTCCGGCGCGCCGTCCGCTAGGGCGGCTGCTAGCATTCGGCGGCGCCGCGACGTGGTCGTCCGTGAACGGCCGGCGGCATAGGGGAGGAACCATGGCCCGACAGGTAATGAACGCCGAAGAGGTGCGCCGCGCCCTCGTCCGCATCTCGCACGAGATCGTCGAGAAGGAGGGGACCGCCGACCTCGTCATCGTCGGCATCCAGCGCCGCGGGATCCCGCTGGCGAAGGTGATCGTCGAGGCCATCAAGGAGCACGAGGGGATCGACGTGCCGTTCGGCACCCTGGACATCAGCTTCTACCGCGACGACCTCTCGACCATCAGTGTCGCCCCGGTGCACCGCGGCACTACGATCCCCGGGGACATCACCGACAAGACGGTGATCCTCGTCGACGACGTGCTCTACACGGGGCGGACGATCCGCGCCGGGCTCGACGCCCTGATCGACTACGGCCGCCCGAAGGCGATCCGCCTCGTCGCCCTCATCGACCGTGGCCATCGCGAGCTGCCGATCCGCGCCGACCACGTCGGCAAGAACATCCCGACGACGAGCGACGAGGTCGTGCGCGTCTGCGTCAAGGAGATCGACGGCGAGGACCTGGTGAAGGTCGAGCTGCTCGCCGAGCACCTCGCCGCGAACGAGGCGGCCGCCAAGGCGAAGGGCTGAGCCGGGCGAGGGGGCGCGCGCCCATGGTTGCCGCGTCGCGGCACCTGCTCGACGTCGACGGCCTCGGCTGGGCCGACCTTCGCTGGCGGCTCGCGGTCGCCGCGCACATGCGGGCGATCCGCGACGCGGCACCCGGCGGGATCGGTGCCCTCCGCGGGGAGCGGGTCGCCACGCTCTTCTACGAGGCCTCCACCCGGACGAGGATCTCGTTCGAGCTTGCTGCGAGCGCCCTCGGCGCGGCCGTCATCCCGTTCTCGGTCGGCGCCTCGTCGGTCGGCAAGGGCGAGTCGCTCGTCGACACGGTGCGCACGCTCGGGGCGCTCGGGAGCACGGCGATCGTCGTGCGGCACGAGCGGGCGGGTGCCCCCTGGCGCGCAGCGGCCCACTTCCCGGGCAGCGTCCTGAACGCGGGCGACGGGTGGCACGCCCATCCGACGCAGGCGCTCCTCGACCTCGCGGTGCTCGTCCGCGCGATCCCCGCCGCGGACGGTTCGCTTGCGGGCCGCCGCATCGCGATCGTCGGCGACCTGCTGCACAGCCGCGTGGTCCGCTCGAACCTGCATACGCTCATCGCCGCAGGGGCCGAGGTTCGCCTCGCCGGTCCCGCGCCGCTCGTCGAGGGCTTCGCGCACTACGCCGACGCGTTGGGTCGCGCGGGCGCCCGATCATCCGATGAGCCTCGCGGTCGTGCGCTGCTCTGCGGGGGGATCGAGGAGGCGCTGGAGGGCGCCGATGCGGCCATGGCGCTGCGGATCCAGCGCGAGCGGCTCGACGGGTTGGCGCTCGGCAGCGCGGAGGAGTATCGACGTGCCTGGGGCCTCACCGAGGAGCGGATCGCGGCGCGCGCCGCACCCGACTGCGTCGTGCTCCACCCCGGGCCGATGAACGAGGGGGTCGAGATCGACCCCGAGGTGGCCGACGGTCCGCGCAGTCTCGTCCTCGACCAGGTGGCCGAGGGCGTGCCGACGCGCATGGCCTCGCTCTGGCTCGCCCTGCGCGGCCTCGATGCCGCCCTGCCGGAACTGCCCCGATGAGCGAGACGACGCGCCTGCTGCGCGATGTGTACGCGGTCGATCCGCGTGTCGGGCTCGCCGGCGTCGCGACCATTGCCGTGGAGGGTGGTGCGATCGCCTCGCTCGCGTGGCGCGACGGGGCAGCGGCGGCAGCGGCGCGCTGGCGCGACGGCGCCCAGCCGCTCGCGGATGACCCCGGACTCCTCTTGCTGCCCGCCCTCGTCGACCTGCACGCGCACTTCCGCCAACCCGGTGCCACCGCATCGGAAGACGCGGCGAGCGGCTCGCGCGCTGCGGCGCACGGTGGCTACGGCACCGTCTGCCTGATGGCGAACACGGAGCCTGCAATCGACCGACCCGAACGGCTCGCAGCGGCGATCGCGTTGCAGGGCTCCGTTGCGGGCGGGTCGCCCGCCGTGCGGCTCCTCCCGATCGCGGCGGCGACCGTGGATCGCGGCGGGTCGGTCGTCGCGCCGCTCGCGCGGCTGGCGGCGGCTGGCGCCGTCGCCTTCTCCGACGACGGGAGCCCGATCGCCGACCGCGCGGTCTTCCTCGAGGCGTTGCTGGCGGCGGCTGGCGCCGGCCGTCCGCTCATCGAGCACTGCGAGGTACCGGAGCTCTCCGCCGGCGGCGAGGCCGCGGACGGTCTCGTCGCCACGCGCCTCGGCCTGCGCCCCTGGCGCGCGGTCGCCGAGGTCGAGGCGGTGGAGCGCGCGATCGGCGCGCTGCGCGAGGCGGTCGCGCAGCACCCGGCTGCGCGCCTGCACCTGACCCACCTCTCCACCGCCGCGGGGATCGACCTGGTGCGCCGGGCCCGCACCGAGGGTCTGCCGGTCAGCTGCGACGTGACGCCGCACCACATCGCCCTGACCGACCGTTGGCTGGCGGGGGATCGGCACTGGTCGTGGGAGGTCGACGATGGCGACCCGCTCGCCGTCGATGACGGTTCCGCGTATGCGACGAGCCTACGCGTCTGCCCGCCGCTGCGCAGCGCATCCGACGCTGCCGCCTGCCGCGCGGCGCTGCGCGACGGTACCGCCGTCGCGATCGCCACCGACCATGCGCCCCACTCGCGCGAGCGCAAGGAGGTGGAGTTCGGTCTCGCGGCGAATGGGATCGCCGGGATCGAGACGAGCCTCTCGGTGGCCCTTGCGGCGCACGCCGCCGGGGAGATCTCGCTCGCCCGACTCGCGGCGGCGCTGACCACGGGTCCCGCCGACCTGCTCGGTCTCGCCGAGATCGTGCCCGGCTTCGCGGTGGGCGCTCCCGCCGATCTCGTGCTCGTCGATCGCACCGCGGCCTGGGTGCCCGGCCGCGACACGCTCGCCGGCCGCTCGATCAACACGCCGCTCGTCGGCCGCCTCCTCCCCGGGGTGGTTCGACTCACCCTGCATGGCGGCGCGGTGGCCTGGGAGGGCTGATTCGCGCCGCTGCGCCACAATGGGGGCATGAGCCTGCCGAACGAGACACCCGTCGCGAGCAGCCCCCGTCCGCCGGAGTACAAGGGCGCCCCCCTCGACGCGGGGCGCGGCCCCGGCCTCGGCTGCTTCTGGGTCCAGGTGGTCCTCCTTGCCGTGTTCATCGTGCTTGCCCCCCTGTCGGCCGTGCTCAACTGGGGCCCCGCCCTGGCGACGATCTTCCTCATCGGGGTGCTCGTGCTGCTGCTGCTCGTCGGGCAGACCTCGATCTTCCTCCTCCGCCTCGTGGCCGCCGACCGCAAGGGGCGCCGTGCCCCCCTGCGGAGCGCGACGAAGACCGTCGGCCAGATCGACGACGAACAGCGCTCCGCCACCGGCGACGACGTGGGAGAATCCCGCTGATGCCGGTGCTTGCGACGTACTTCACGGTCCGACGGGGGCGCGACCCCTTCTTCAAGTTCTTCATGCGCACGCTCTTCCCGAGGACGGTCCGCGAGTATCAGGAGAAGTTCGGCATCAGGTTCCTCGGCTGGTACAACGTCGCGCACGGCTGGGAGTACGACAACGTCATCCTCTTCGACCTCCCCGACTATGCGACGTTCGACAAGCTCGAGGCGGACGAGTCGACGCGCGCCCTCGGCCACCGCGCGGGCGAGTGGATCTTCGAGCAGCACCACTCCATGATCCTGCGCGAGCGGCTCTCGTCGGACCTCGAGTACTCCGGCTGATGGGCCTGCGCACGGTCATCACGGGCAGGGCGCGCCCGGCGAAGCCGTCCCCGGGGCGCCCGAAGAGGTCCGCGGCCCGCGGCGTCGCGACCGCCCCATCGACCGGGGCGCCGGACGCGCTCACGCGCAGCCTCGCCACCGCCGCGGAGGCGGCGGGATCGGAGCGCCTGCTCGCCGTCGAGCACGCCGCGGACCGCCTCAGCCGCTACCTGCGCGAGCACCGTGCGCTCCTCGTGGCGGTCGGCCCGATCATCCTCGCCGGCACCGCGAAGGCCCCGCAGTTGGTGCTCGAGCGCGACGGAACCTTCCGCATCCGGTCGGTCGACGCGCGCCGCAAGGTCACCTTGGAGCGGGCACGTGCCGCCGAGGTCGTGGAGCTCTGGGCACCCGCCGATCTCTACGACCGCATCGAGTCGGCCTTCCGCCGCGCGGCGGGCCTCGCGACGCGCCCGACCGGCGCGACGATCGCCGGGCTCGGCGTCGCCGGGGACCGCGGCGCGAAGGTCTGATCGCGGCGATGGGCGCAACGCCCGTCGTCGCCGAGGTGCTCGCGGTCGGCGAGCTCTCCCCGG
>JBEGQU010000077.1:0-13902 GCA_041180765.1 Chloroflexota bacterium | reverse complement strand
CTCAGTGGCCGCGCGTGTACCTGGCGAGCGCGACGAGGGCGCCGACGACGATGGCCGTGCCCAGCAACTGGAACGGCGACGGGCGATTGCCCAGCAGGGCGACCCCGCCGACGAGGGCGATCACCGGCACGAGCGTCCCGAACTGGGAGACGGTGGTCGTGGGGATGCGCTTCGTCGCCTCGAGCAGCAGGATGAACGGCGCCGCGCCGCCGAAGAGCCCCGTGGCGATCGTGGCGGTCCACTCGATGGGTTCGCCGGGGAGCGCCGCATCCTGGTTCAGGAGCAGCACGCGGATCGCCACGAGGCTGAGCGAGGCGACGAAGGCGACCGTCAGCTGCGAGGCGACGAGCGGGAGCACCGGGACGGTCCGCACGAGCTTCGACGAGACGAGCACGTAGGCGCCGCCGCAGAAGAGGCCGAGCACGGCGAACAGCACGCCGAGCGGCTCGAGCGATCCGGTGAAGGCGTCGCCGCCGATCACCAGCGCCACGCCGGCGAGGGAGACCGCCATGAGTAGCGCGGCGGGGCGACCGACCCGCTCGCCGAGGAAGGGTGCTGCGAGCAGCGCGACGATCACCGGGTTGAGCGACGAGACGAGGGCGACGAATGCGCCGCTGGTGAAGATGATGCCGATGTTGCCGAGGGTGTAGGCACCCCACGGCTCGATCAGGCCGGTGACGGCCGCACGTGCGAGGCCGGGGTGGCGGAAGCCGCCGAGCTCGCCCCGCGCCGCGCCGAGCAGCAGCAGGGCGAGGGCGCCGACGGCGAGCTCGATCGCCACGAAGGTGTCGTTCCCCACCCCCCGCTTGAGCACGAAGTCCGACGTCGTCGCACCGAAGCCCCAGGCGGTCGCGGCGCCGATCGCGCAGAGGAGCCCGACCGTGCGCCGGGAGACGCCGCGGCTCGCGCCCGCGGCGCCTCCGGTGTCGCTCATGCCTTCGGCTTGACCCAGTTCGGCATCTCCGCCTCGAAGACCGGGAGCGGGATCTGGCCGTGGCCGATCGCCTGGTCGTGGAAGGCCTTGATGTCGAACTTCGCCCCGTCGCGGGCCTCGATCGCCTTGCGCGTGCGCTGGATGGCGCGCTGCCCCACCTTGTAGCAGAGCGCCTGCGCCGGCCAGGCGATGTAGCGATCGGTCTCGATCTCCGCATCGGTGCGCGGCAACCCGACCGACTCCATGAACGCCACCCCTTGGTCGCGGGTCCAGCCGAAGGCGTGGATCCCCGTGTCGACGACCAGGCGCGCGGCGCGGTGCGCCTGCCCCTGGAGCATGCCGAAGCGCTCCATCTCGTTGCGATAGAGGCCGAGCTCGTCGGCGAGGCGCTCCGAGTAGAGGCCCCAGCCCTCGACGTAGGCGTTCCCCGCCAGGTGCGACGCGTAGCGGCGCAGGTCGGGCAGGAACTCGAGCTCCTGCTCCAGCGCGATCTGGAAGTGGTGCCCCGGGATCGCCTCGTGGTAGGTCGTCGGGGCGAGCGCGTGGAGGAAGCGCGACGGGAGGTCGTACCCGTTCACGTAGTACGTACCCGGGCGCGTGCCGTCGGCCGACGGCCCGAAGTAGTACGCCGCGGGGGCGTCCTTCTCCTTGAACTCCTCGACCGCCTTCACGTCGCACGGGGCCTTCGGGAAGCGCCCGAAGACGGCACCGGCGGCCGCATAGCCGCGCTCGATGTCCTCCTTGATCCGGGCGATGAGGGCCTCCTTCGTCGGGGCGACGTTCGACGGATCCGACTCCGCCGCATCACGCAACTTCTCGATGGAGCCGCCGTGGCCGAGCTTCGTCGAGATGACCTTCATCTCCTCCTGGATGTCGGCCCACTCCTGGAGGCCGATCTCGTGCAGCTCCTTCGGGTCGAGCGCCAGGCCGGTCCAGCTGCGGATCGCCACGCGGTAGAGCTCGGCGCCGTTCGGTGCCGAGCAGAGTCCTGGGACCTCGCGCGCCGCGGCGCGGTAGCTGCCGCTCACGGCCTCGTGGTACCGCCTGATCTGCGGATCCACGTACTCGGCCACCACCTTGGCGAGCTCCGCCCGCTCGGCGTCGCCGGCGACGTTCGCCGCGGTGACGATCGGCGACTTGTCGGCCGGGATCGCCATCAGCCCCTCGAGCTGGGCGATGAGCCGCTCGTTGGAGATCCGCGAGGCGGTCATGCCGCGCCGCTCGGCCTCCTTGATCCGGGCGATGGCGTTCTCCATGAAGGTCGGGAAGGCCTTGAGGCGCTTGACGAGCTTGGCGAACTTCTCGGGGGTGCTGGCATCCTGGAAGGTGACCACCTGCGGCAGCATCGTCTGCACGCCGTCCATGTGGTCGACCGCCTTGATCAGGTCCATGCGATGGTCGTCGGCCTCGACCTGGATCTCGCAGCCCACCTTGATCAGGTCGCGCGTGATCTTCCACTCGATGTCGAGGTCGGCATCGCCGATCGCGGCGGCCTTCTTGGCGTACTCCTCCCAGCGGGCCCGATCGCGCAGGCGGGCAGCATCGGAGTTGTCGTCGAGCGCCGAGTCGTCCACCTCGATGCCGAGATAGGTGCCCCAGAGCGGCGAGCTCGAGAGGAGCTCCTTCCAGAAGGCCTCGGCGAGGCTCTTGACGGCCTGGTCGTTGGCGGAGAGCGGCTTCGACACGTGGGGCTCCTTCCGGACTCGCCGGCGCTGCGGCTCCCGCGGGTCGGGAGCGTGGCGCTCAGGATAGTCGCTGGGCCGCCCCCGCGCCGCAGGATCGGCGCCGCTGGCTCAGCGCCCCCCACCGGTCTCCCAGCCGAAGGTGCCGAGCTCGAGCTGCGCCGCCTCGCGTGCGGCGGGCTCGAAGCCGAGGTGCGGCTCGAGCGAGGCGAGGCGCGGCGCAGGGTTTCGGCCGAGCGCCGCCAGCTGGTCCGTCGCCAGCAGCCGCCAGTTCTGCTCCTCCCACGCCGTCGCAAGGCGCTCGTCGCGGGCGAGGCGCAGGCGCAGCAGAGGGACGAGGCGCGGATCGAGCACCAACAGGCGCACGACCTCGCCATCGGTCGGGATGGCGGCGTGCTGCTGCAGCAGCAGGTGGCCGATCGGCAGCGGGCCGACGAGGACGCTGCAGAGCAGGATCGCGCTGCCGCGGCGGTAGAGGATCGCGTCGACGGCATCGTAGGCCGCGCGATCGGAGCGGGCGCGCAGCGGCGGACTCGCCTCGAGCGGATCCCGCGCGGTGCGTGCGGCGAGGCGCCGGCCGGCACTCACCTCGTCGGCGAGCGCCGGCGAGACGGCGGCGTAGAGCCCCATGCGCACGCCCAGTTCGAGCAGCTGTGCCACGGCGTCCCGATGCGCGGCGGCGCGCACCGCCGTTGGAAAGCGGGCGACGGCGGTGCCGGCGGCCGGATCGAGGCGCTCGAAGTAGGCGTCGAAGAGCGCGGCGCGGAGCGACGGCTCGGGGGCGACCGCCCCATCGGCGAGCGCCTGGAGCCGCCGGGTGAGCTCGTGCGGATCCGCGGCGGCATCGGCGGCGCCGAGCGCGAGGGCGTCGGCGAGGTCGCCCGCCGTCTCCGCCAGCCGCTCGCGCTCGGCGCGGGCGTCGACGAAGATGCGCCCGTCGCCGACGCGCACCAGGCGCTCCAGCGAGCCTGCCGACGGCAGCCGTTCATGCAGCGCCTCGAGGCGCTCGAACTCGGCGATCAGCTCGGCCGGCTCCAGGATGCCCCCCTCGCGAGAGCGCCGGAGGGCGAACCCCGCGCGCAGCATGCTCGGGGGCGTCGGCTCGCCGCGGGCCACCACGAGATCGGCGACGATCCGCTCGAGCGGCGCCCGTGCCGGCGCGGGGCGCGGCGCCGCGGCCCCCTGCTGCAGCCGCGCCCGGATCACCACGCGATCGGCGTCGCCCTCACCCTCGAGCCGCTCGATCGCCTCGGCCTCGCCGCCCGCGAGGCTCAGCGCCGCAAGGGCGCCGGCGAGCGCCGCCGGCTCATTCGGCGCCTCGACGAGCAGCAGCGGTCCGGCAGAGAGGAGCGGGTTCATGCCGACGATGATCCGCGCCAGCGATGCGGCGATGACCGTCGGGTCGTCGGCGGCGAGTCCGTCGAGCACCGCATCCCGGGCGGGCGCGGCCGGACGATCGTCGGCGAGGCGTCCCGAGGCGGCCCAGGAACTCGCCGCCGCCGCAACGGCGCGATCGTCGGCATCCGCACCGATGCGCACGCGGATCAGGCCGACGCGCGGCGCACTCCCCGTCCCGCGCTCCGGCGCTGCAGCCAACGCGACGAGGCCGCTCCGGGCGGCGGCGCCGGCGCGCACCAGTACGGCGGTGAGGCCCGGGAAGCGCAGTGCCGCCTGGTCGCCGGTGGCGGCGAGCTCGCGCGGCAGCGGTGCGGCGGTGATCAACTCGCGGCGCTGCGCGTCGACGGCGTCCGCGAGCGCCTGCCATGGTGCGACCTCCCACCATCCGCGACCGCCGCGGGCCCGTGCGGGGCGCGCGGTGGCGAGCGCCGCATCGGCGACGGCCAGGCGCAGGGCGAGCACCACCGGCGCCGGCTCGATCAGCTCGTCGAGGGCGCCGTGCAGGGCATCGAAGACCGCGCGCTGCCGGGGTGTCCAGCGCGCGAGTGGGCCGTCACCCGCACCCGCGGGCGGGGCCGAGGCGGCGCTCGCTGCCTCGTCGGGCAGCAGGGCCGATGCGTCGCCCCCGCGTCGCCCGAGGGCGCGGCAGGCCTGGCAGGTGGCACGGCGGGCGATCGGGCGGCGCGCCGGATCGGCCTCGTCGGCGGCGAGGTCGCTCCAGCGCCAGGCGGCGACGCGCAGCCGCTGCCCGCAGGCCGCGCACGCGCTGGTCCACCCTGCGTCGAGTGCGGCGCCGGCCGCCGCGATCAGTGCCGCCGCCCCCGCCTCGAGGGCGAGGACGGTCGTCGGGCGCAGCGCCGCGAGGGCGCGCCACTCCGCGAGCGGACCGTCGGCATGGAGCACGGTGCGACAGCGACGGGCCGCGCCGGCGAGGGCGAGTGCCGCGTCGGCAGCGTTCAGGTCGACGAGGAGCGTGTCGGGAGGGGTGTCGGGGTCGATCGCGCGGATGAGCCGTGCGACGCCCGGCGGCATGGGGTCCGACCGCCGCGGCGGTCGCTACTCCTCGGTGCTCTGCTCTTCTCGCTCCGGGAGGAAGGCGTCGTCGGCGGTCGTCTCGGGCGGCGTCTGGGCCAGCGGGGCATCCTCGCCCTGCTCGTCGTCGCCCTCCTCGGCCGGGGCCGGGACCGACGCCGCATCGACGCCGGAGTCGTGGTCCTCGGAGTCGCTCTCCTCGTCGGTGAAGTGCGGATCGCTCGTGCGCAGCGCCGTCGGGAAGGCGGTGCGGTCCTGGTTCTCCTCGCTGCGGTAGGTCTCGCTCAACACGATGGTGATCTGCGGCGCGATGAGCAGGTCGGTCTTCTTGCTGCGATGCCACGAGATGATGGAGACGACGGCCACGTCGTAGCGGTTCCCCTTCTCCATGAGCGGGATCAGCCGCGAGGCGACGCTCTCGTGCACCTTGCCGACGACGACCCCCGCGGCGCTCAGTTCGAGGAACTTCCCCGCCTTCCCCTCGCGGATCGCCATGTCGAGCGCGTCGCCCGGCTTGAGGTGGGCGATGCGGCGCTCGTAAGCGTCCATGCTGGCGTTTGACTTCTGGTCCGCCCCGTCGATCTCGACCTCGTGGAACGCCGTGGAGCCGGCATCCTGGAGCAGGCCGCGCGGGTTGGCCGGCTTCTGCGCCGAGATGTCGGGGAGGCTGACCTTCGACTTGAGGCGCTTGAGGCGGGCGATGTTGCGCTCGGCGATGCGGTTGTCCGGGTCGAGCTCCTTCGCCTGCTCGAACTCGGCGCGGGCGCCGGCGAGGTCGCCGAGCTGCCACTTGGCGCGGCCGAGGCGGTTGTGCGCCTCGACGCGCTCCGACACCTTGAGTGCGGTGGCGTGCTTCAGCAGCTCGTTGTTCTGCTCGACCGCGGCGGCCCAGTGCCCCTCGAAGGCGGCGGTGACGGCCGACTCGGCGAGCTCCCGGAGCGCGCGCGGGTTGATGGTCGCCTGGGGGTCGGTGTGCAGGGTCACGGGCGCCTCCAATGGGTATGGGATCGGAGGGGGATCATAGCCGATCGGCGGGGCGGGAGGCTAGCGACCGACCCCGATCCAGAGGAGGGCGAGCCCCGTGGCGAGCACGAGTACGAGGATCTCGAGGATCAGCCGGGGGTCCAGGCGCTCCCCCTCGGGGGTCGCCGCCCAGAGCTCGCGGGCGTAGAAGAGCACGGCGAGCCCCGCGGGGCCGGCCAGGCGCGACGCCCCGAGGGCGGCGAAGGCGATCGAGGCCGCCCCGTTGAGGACGCCCGCGCCGAGGGCGTCGCGGACGACCCCGCTGGTGCGCTCGCGGCGCAGGGTGGCCATGCGCGCCGCGAGCGCCATCGCGATCCCGGCGTTGGCGATGCCGACCGCGAGGATCGCGAGCGGACCCACCGGATCCAGCCGCGCGCTGGGGGTATCGGGGATGCTGACGATCCCCGGGACGAGGGCCACCGCGCCGAGCGAGGCGGCAAAGAGGAGGAACGTCGCCACGGCGCGGGCGCCGACCCGGTCGCGATGGGTCGCCCCCCCGGGGACGCGCCGCAGGCGCAGCTCCCACTCCACGACGGCGCGCAGCGCCAGCAGGCCGAGGGCGATGACGATCAGCAGGCCGATCCCGGTCGGCACGAGGCGGGCGGCGCCGGCGAGGGCGACGGCGACGAGGGCGCCGAGGACGACCTCGGCCCCGCGGCGCAGGTCGCGCGCCTCCGCCCGTCGCACCGCATCTACGCCGACCCCCGCGAGGAGGGCGGCGGCGCCGCCGGAGAGGGTCGTTGCGGCGCCGTTCGACATGTGGGCGATGGCCGCGGCGATCGACACCGCGACGTAGGTCTCGGCCCACGGGCGGCTGACCTCTCGCGCGCCGAAGTCGGCGGCGGTATCGGCGAAGGCGGCGAGGCGCTCGACCGTCCGTCCCTGTCCCCGCCGCTGCATCGCCATGCCCACAGGGTAGCGTGGAGCGGGGGCGCCGCGTAGACTCGGCGTGGGCCCGCACCGCACGGGCCGTGCACCACCCATAGCAGGAGAACCAGATGCTGCACCTCTCCCGCCTCATCGGCCGCCCGGTCCGCGACGGTGCCCGCGACGCCATCGGGGCGATCGACGACCTGATCGTCGCGGTCGGCGGGAGCCACCCGCCGGTGACCGGCCTGGTCATGCGCACCGGCCGACGGCGCATCTACCTCGGCTGGAGCGCGGTCGAGTCGCTCGACGATGCGGGGGCGAGCATCTCGACGAAGGGGATCGACATCGGGCGCTTCAAGCAGCGCGAGCACGAGATCCTGCTGAAGGGCGACCTGCTCGACAAGCAGATCGTCGACATCGATGGTCGCAAGGTCGTGCGCGCCAACGACGTCATCCTCGACGAGGTCGACGGCAGCCTGCGGCTGGTGGCGGTCGACGTCGGCGCCACGGGGCTCCTGCGGCGCCTCGGCCTCCCCGACGCGTGGGTCGACCGCCTCTCCGGCGGGGCGACGCGGGTGGCGTCGTACATCAACTGGTCCGACGTCGACCCGCTCGGCTCCACGATCGCCAGCGTGCGGCTCCGCGTGCCGCACGCCGGCCTCTCCGAACTCCACCCCGCGGACCTCGCGACGATCATCGACCAGCTCACGCCGCGCGACCGCGCCGACATCATGAGCTCGCTCGACGAGGAGACCGCCGCAGGGGCGCTCGAGGAACTCGAGCCGGAGACGCGCGCCGAGCTGCTCGAGGACCTGGAGCCGGAGCGCGCCGCGGACCTGCTCGAGGAGATGAGTCCCGACGAGGCCGCCGACGCGGTCGCGGACCTCTCGCCGATGAGCCGCGAGGAGATCCTCCGGCTCATGGAGAAGGAGGAGCGCGACGACGTGCGGGAGCTGCTCGCCCACCCCGAGGCCAGCGCCGGCGGGATCATGACCACCGAGCATGTCGCCCTGCCACCGACGGCGAGCGTCGCCCAAGCGCTCGCCGCCCTGCGGCGCCTCGAGCCCGACGCCGACGTCGCCCACGCCGTCTACATCGTCGACGCGAAGCGGCGCCTGCTCGGCGAGGTGACGCTGCGCGACCTGATCCTCGCCGCGCCCACGACCGCCGTCGGCACGATCATGGAAGACGAGCCGGTCGCGGTGGAGCTGCTCGCGCACGCCGAAGAGGTCGCACGGGTCGTCACCCGCTACGGGCTGGTCACCGTCCCGGTCGTCGACGAGCAGCAGCGGCTCGTCGGCGTGATCACCGCCGGCGACGCCCTCTGGGACGTGCTCCCCGAGGAGTGGCGCCGCGAGATGCCCCGCCGCGTCCGTGCCGGCAGCATCGCCGCGGCGCTCGCACCGGCGAAGACGGGGGCCAAGCGCGGCCGTGGCAAGCCGCAGGCCAAGCCGAGGCGGGCTGTGAAGCGCAAGCATGGCTGACCGCCGCGTCGTCTCGCCGCTCAGCCTGGAGCGCCGCGCGCGCGGCCGTTTCGCCGCGCTCGGCAGGCTCCCGCTCCAGGGGCTCCGCGAGCGCTTCCGCGGGCGGCGCGGCCCGCTCGCCTTCCTCGCCGTCGTCGGCCCCGGCCTGATCGCGGGGGTGGCCGGCAACGACGCCGGCGGCATCACCACCTACGCGACGCTCGGCTCCTCGACCGCCCTCCGCTTCCTCTGGATCCTCCCGTTCACCGCCCTGCTCCTCGCCTTCGTCCAAGAGTCGGTCGCCCGCCTCGGCGTGGTCACCGGCCAGGGGCTCTCCGACCTGATCCGCGAGCGCTTCGGGGTTCGCTGGACCCTCTTCGCGATGGTCGTGCTGCTGCTCGCGAACCTCGCCAACACCGTGGCCAACGTCGCCGGTGCCGCATCGGCGCTGGCGATCTTCGACGTGCCGGTGCTGCTGACCGCGCCCGCCGCCGCCGCGGTGGTCTGGCTCCTGGTCGTGTACGGCACCTACAAGAGCGTCGAGCGGATCTTCCTCGCCCTCACCGCCGTCTTCCTCGCCTACATCGCCGCGGCCCTCCTCGCACGGCCCAACTGGGCCGAGGTGGCGACCTCGCTCACCACGCCGGACCTGAGCGGCGTCTCGGGGGCGGAGCTGCTCCTGCTCGTCGCGGTGGTGGGCACCACGGTCACCCCGTACATGCAGTTCTACCTGCAGTCGGCGGTCGTGGAGAAGGAGGTCGGCGTCGAGGAGCTGGGCGCCGCGCGCGCCGACGCGATCCTCGGATCGGTATGGACGAACTTCATCGCCGCCTGCATCATCATCGCCACCGCCGTCGCGCTCGGCGGCACGGGGCAGCCGATCAAGAGCGCCGCCGAGGCGGCGGTCGCGCTCGAGCCGCTGGCCGGCACCTTCTCCAAGATCCTCTTCGGCGCCGGGCTCTTCGGGGCGAGCCTCCTCGCGATGGCGATCATGCCGCTCACCACCGCCTTCGCGCTCGCGGAGGCGTTCGGCTTCGAGTCGGGGGTCGACAAGAAGTTCCGCGACGCGCCGATCTTCTACGGGATCTTCACCGTGATCCTCGCCTTCGGTGCGGCGATCGTGATGCTGCCGGGGGTCGACCCCGTCGGCGCGATCGTCGCCAGCCAGTACCTGCAGGGACTCTTCCTGCCGATCGTGCTCGCCTTCATCGTGCGCCTGACGAGCTCGCGCAGCCTGCTCGGGGAGCACGCCAGCCCGCGATGGCTGCGCCTCGTCGGCTGGGGCACCGTCGCGCTGCTCTTCGTGCTCAACGGCGCGATCGCCGCGGCGAACCTGCTCGGCCTCGCCTAGCCCGCTCGCCGCCGCTAGGGCGGGGTCGGCACCCCGGAGCCGGCGTGCGACGTCGGCCCGAAGGCGGTCGCCACCCAACCGCGCGTGCAGGCCAGGATCCCCGGCAGGGCCTTGCGCGTGAGGGTGAAGGCCCCGCTCGCCCCGGCGAGCCTGCAGCTCTTCCCGCCGACGACCGCCGTCCCGCCGCTGATCACCATCGAGCGCCACCCGCCGGCGGCGTCGGGCCCGATCTCGAGCGGCGTGCGCACCGTGGCGACCAGGTCGTACAGCGCACCGGCGCTCGCCGGATCGATCGAGCCGCGCACGAGGGCCGGGCCGGCGTTCTTGCGGCCGCTCGAGCTCACCGTGTAGTACCAACGCAGCGAGGCGAGGCCGGCGATCAGCTCGGCGGCCGGCTTGCCGGCATCGAGGACGCGCAGCGCGATCCCGGCGATCAGGCGCTGGTGCCGGCGCACGCGTGCTCCGTCACCGTCGTACTTGCGCGTGCGGCCGAAGGCGGTCCAGAGGCTGCTCGGCACGGTGAAGAGGCAGCCCGACGTCGGCGCCGCCCCCTGGCACTGCGCCGGGCCGGCCAGGTCGTCGCCGACGAAGTTCGGCACCGTCGTCGCCGGGGCGAGGGGATCGGAGCCGGGCTCGGCGCAGTTCCCCCACTCCGCGGCGCTGACGCTCTGGTTCCGGCCATCCTTCTTCATCGTGCGGCGATCGAGCCCATCGGGGCGCACATAGAGCAGGTCGCCGTAGCGGGCGTTCGAGGCGAGGTTGACGTCGGAATAGTAGCGCGAGGAGTAGCGATAGCCGGAACGACTGGTCCAGTCGCGATAGACGTCGGTGCGGCAGGCGGCGAACATCGTCCCCGCATTCAGGCGCACGTAGGTGGTGTCGTCGGCGGTGTCGGGCGTGGTGGCGGCGTAGGCGTCGAGCTTCGCGCCGAAGATGTCGGCGGCGCCGAACGTGCCGAGCACCCAGTCGTCGATCTCCACGTCCAGCGCCCAGGCGAGGTTTTCGCGCACGAGCGCCGCCGCGCTCGACGAGCGATCCCAGAGGCGTTGCGATCGATTCGCCGGCATGCAGAGCTGCGCGTAGACGAAGAGGGCGTTCACCTTGTGGCCGAACGTCTTGCGCCCCGAGCTGCAGAACTGCTTCGCCAGGGTCGGCTTGAGCGGGAAGTACATCGTGTCGCGCGGGATGCTGAGCGCCGCCGCGGTGCCGGCGTACGGATCGATCGTGAGCAGGGTCATGACGTCGGTGCGCTCGCCGCCGGCGGTGCGCCGCTGCAGGCCGAGCGCCGCGTCATTGGCGCTCGAGGCGCGATAGCGCGCGTCCCCCGGGTTCTCATCGGAGAGGGCCTCGAGGCTCGGGCATCGCTCGGCGGTGTCGCCGGGCAGGTAGCCCGAGCAGCGCTTGTCGCTCCCGAGGAACAGGAGCGTGTAGCGCCCGTCGGCACCGAGCAGGTTCGCCGGGGTCGCCGTGGCGCGCCCGACGTGGGCCCCCGCCCAGGCGGCGGTCGTGCCGACCAGGGCGGCGAGGAGGGCGGGGGCGAGGGAGCGGAGGCGCGATGCGAGGCGCCGCCTCACATCATCACCAGGCCGCCGTCGACGCCGAGCACCTGCCCCGTGACGTAGGAGGCCTCGCGCGAGGCGAGGTAGACGACCGCCGCCGCGATCTCGTGCGGCTCGCCGAAGCGGCCGAGGGGCGTCTGGGCCTTCACCCCCTCCTTGATCGCCTCGGGAAGGTCGGCGGTCAGCTCGGTGACGATGAAGCCGGGGGCGACGGCGTTGACGGTGATCCCGCGGCTCGCCACCTCGCGGGCGGTCGCCTTCGTGAGGCCGATCATCCCCGCCTTCGCCGAGCTGTAGTTCGCCTGGCCGGCGTTCCCCGCCTGCCCGGAGACGCTCGTGATGTTCACGATGCGCCCGCTCTTCGCGCGCAGCATCTCCTTCACCGCCGCCTTCGTCATGTAGAAGGCGCCCGAGAGGTTCGTGTCGAGCACCTCGCGCCACTGCTCGGGGGTCATGCGCAGGATCAGCGTGTCGCGGGTGATCCCGGCGTTGTTGACGAGCAGGTCGACCTTGCCGAACGCCTCGATCGCCTTGGCGACGACGCCGGCGCAGGCCTCGGGGTCTGCGGCATCGGCCTGGACTGCTAGGGCCCTGCGCCCCTTCGCCGCGATCTCGGCCACGACGGCGTCGGCGGCGGCGGTGTTCCCCTTGTAGGTGATCAGCACGTCGGAGCCGGCGTCGGCGAGGGCGAGGGCGATCGCGCGGCCGATGCCGCGGGCGCCGCCGGTGACGATCGACGAGTAACCGGTCAGTTCGAACATGCTGCTGCTCCTCCTCTGCTCGCTGCCAAGTGTGGGGCTAGCGACGCCGTCCGTCCAGCAGGCCCCGCAGCGCGGCGGGGACGGCCATCGAGGCGGTGCCGCCGTCGGGGCGCGGCACGCGGATCGCGGCGACGTCGACCGAGGTGGCGCGCGCGCCGCGCGCGGGATCGGCATCCCAGCGCGTCACGAAGGCGCCCGAGGTGTAGCCGCCCCCGAAGGCGACGGTGCAGAAGGTGTCGCCGGGGCGCAGCCGTCCGGCGGCGACGGCCTCGGAGAGGGCGATCGGGATGCTCGCCGCCGAGGTGTTGCCGTAGCGGTCAAGGTTCACGAAGATCCGCTCCATCGGGTAGGCCATCGACTTCGAGACGTGCTCGATGATGCGGATGTTCGCCTGGTGCGGGATCACCAGGTCGACCTGCGACGGCACGAGTCCCGCCCGCCCGATCGCCGCCGAGGCGACCGCGGCCATCGTGCGCGTGGCGTACACGTAGGTCTTCGCCCCGTCCATCTTGATCGTCGGATCCGCGGCCGCCCCCTGCCCCCCGGGAATCCAGAGCGCGTAGGCGCCCGATGGGTCGGCGGAGAGCTCGAAGCTGAGCGTCCCCGGCCGGGCGGCGGCATCCTGGCCCTCCGGGAGGTCGAGTGCCTCGAGCACGATCGCCCCGGCGCCGTCGCCGAAGAGCACGCAGGTCGAGCGGTCGGTCCAGTCGACCGCACGGGAGAGCGTCTCGGCGCCGATGACCAGCGCCCGGTGGCCGAGGCCGGCGGCGAGGAAGCCGTGTGCCACGGCATATGCGTAGGCGAACCCCGAGCAGGCGGCCGAGAGGTCGAAGGCGGCGGCGCGCGTGCCGCCGAGCGCCCCCTTCACCAGTGCCGCGGTGCTCGGCATCGCGTGGTCGGGGGTGAGCGTGGCGACCACGATCAGGTCGACCTCGTCGATCGACGAACCGGCGACGGCGAGGGCGCGCGCGCCGGCGATCGCGGCGAGCGACGCGGTGCTCTCGTGGGCGCCGGCGATGCGGCGCTCGCGGATGCCGGTGCGCGTCGTGATCCACTCGTCGCTCGTCTCGACGATTCGCTCGAGATCGGCGTTGGTGAGCACCGCGGCCGGCACCTCGTGCCCCCAGCCGGTGATCCTCGTGGTGCGGTTCGGCAGCGCCGCGCGACCCGACTCGCCGCCGATGCGCGTCGAGGCGCCGCCCGTGTCGGGCGTCCTCATGCGCGCGGCCTCATGCCGGCTCCACCTCGATGATCGGGGCCTTCGCCTTCACCAGGCGGCCGTTCTCGGCGACGATCCGCACGACGCGGCCGGCCTTGTCGGACTTGATCTCGTTGAAGAGCTTCATCGCCTCGATCAGGCCGATCGGCTGGCCCGCGGCGATCACCTGGCCGACGGCGACGAGCGGCGCGGCACCGGGCGACGGCGCTGCGTAGAAGACGCCGGTCAGGGGGGCCGCGACGAAGCTCCCCGCCGGGCTCGACGGAGCGGGGGCCTCGCCCGTGGGCTTCGGGGCGGCGCTCCCCTCGATCGCGCGGGCGGGGGCGGGGGCGACGGGGGCGGGCGCCGCCATGGGCGCCGCTGCTGCGGCGACGGCGGGGGCGAGCGAGGCCCTGCTGCGCACCACGACGCGGGTCTCGCCCACCGAGAGCTCGATCTCGGCGAGGTTGCTCCCGTCGGCGACGACCGCGAGGCGATCGATCAGCTCGACGAGCGAGGCCTGGTCGCTCGTGAGCGGCACGTTCGGCGAACTGGCGCGCGCGGGGGCGCCGAGGCGAGCGTCGCCGCGGCGGGGGCGCGGCGGCGTCGAGCCGCTGCGCTGGGGCGCGGG
>JBEGQU010000076.1:0-12557 GCA_041180765.1 Chloroflexota bacterium | reverse complement strand
GAAGGGCCTGGCGGAGCGCCAGTGGATCGCCGCCGCGCGGCATCGTCAGCACGGCCGCCGGCTCGAGCGCGGTGCCGACGGCGCGAAGCGCCACGCCCGTGTGGCTCGAGCGCCCCGCATCGTCGAGCTGCACCCAGAGGGCGCTCACGATGCCGCGCTCCCCCCGTCGCGCAGCGAGCGGATCGCGACGGGGCGACCTCCGCGCGTGTAGACCCGGGCGAGCCGCCGAGAGAAGCTGGTCGACACCTCGTTCGTGATCGTGCCGCGCCGCAGCGCCACATCGACCGGCTCGATCTGCAGGTCCCCGGATCTTCCGATGAAGACCACGTCGTCCCCTGGCCCGAGATCGGTCGCCGGGTGGTCTGTTGCGTCGACGGTGATCGAATCCATGGCGATCGTGCCGACGACGGGCAGCGCGACGCCCCGCACGAGCACCTGCGCCTTCCCCCTGTCGTGGTACGAGATCCCGTCCGCATACCCGATGGGGAGCGTGATGATCCGCGACTCGCGCTGCGCGACGAAGGCGGGCCCGTAGCCGACACCGTGCCCGGCGGGCAGGCGCGCGATCCGCACCGGCCGCGCGATCAGCTGATAGGCCGAGGCGAGCCCCAGGGATGCGGCCGTCTCCTTCGCGCGCAGGGCGTTCGGGACCACGCCGAGCAACGCGATGCCGATCCGCGCCACCCGCTGCCCCTCTCCGATCGTCAGCAGCCCGCCGGAGCCCACCAGGTGCCGCTCGAGGCCCGGAAGGGTCGCCGCGCGCTCTTCCAGCAACTCGTGCTGCCGGCGCGAGCGCTCCACATCCTCGGCGGCGGCAAGGTGGCTCCAGACGCTGCGCAGCGCAAGGCGGTCGGGGTGGGCCGCGATCCGCGCCACCTCCGCCTCGACCTCGGCCGGCAGGATCCCGTCGCGCCCGAGCCCGGTGTCGATCTCCAGGTCGACGGAGAGTGGCGGCAGTCCCGAGAGGTCTGCGGCGAGCAGCTCGTCGACGACCGCGGGCGAGGAGGCGGGCACGCCGAGTCCCGCGCGTGCCGCGTCGCGCAGGTAGGCGGGCGGAACCCGCCAGAGCACGCGGATCGGCGCCTCGATGCCCGCCTCGCGAAGCTCGAGTGCCTCGTCCACCGTGGCCACGAGCACCGCGCGGGCCCCTGCGGCGAGCGCCGCCTTCGCCACCTCGATCGCCCCGAGCCCGTAGCCGTCGGCCTTCAGCACCACGTCGAGGGCCCCGTCGGAGGGGAGCTTCGCCCTGAGGCTGCGGACATTCGTGGCGATCGCATCGAGGTCGACCTCGACCCATGCCTCGCGGCCGAGGGGGGGCAGGCCCGCTGCGAGCAGCGCCTCTGGGATCCCGCTCATCTTCCCTCCTCCCCAGTCGACTCGACCAGGCGACGCTGTTCGTCGGCGAGCGCGCGCAGCTCGGCGATCCGGGAACGGATCGCACGCTCGCGTGCATCGAGGTCGGCGTCGATGTCGACGGGGAAGAGGTAACGGCCGCCCGCACTCCGGACGGCATATGCCACGGCGACGGCGAACTCGCGCTCGTGGGTGATCGAGAGGGCGATCGTGCTGATCCCCAGCTGATCGGCGCGCGCGGCGGCGCGATCGTGCAGCCTCACCGCGGGCTGCCCCGTGGGGAGGCGCTCGATCTCGATCTCGCGCCACCCGATCCCCCGCACGCCCAGCCCGAGGACCTTCGAGACGGCCTCCTTGGCGGCCCAGCGACCGGCGAACGTCTCGGGGCGGCTGCGCACATAGGCGCGCTCCGCGTCGGTGAGGACCCGCCGCTCGAAGCGATCGCCGAAGCGCCCCAGCACCCCCGCGATGCGCTCGACGCGGATGATGTCGATGCCGAGCTCGGGGATGGCGATCGACGGCTGCGCGCCCATCACTCCACCGTCACCGACTTGGCGAGGTTCTTCGGCTGGTCGATGTCGGCGCCCGCCAAGAGGGCCATCTCGTAGGCGAAGCGCTGCAGCGGGATCGCCGCGAGGATCGCTGCCACCTCCTCGCGCGCAGCGGGGATCCAGATCACCGAGTCCCCGAGCGCCGCCGCGTCGAGCCCTTCGGTGGCGATCGCCAGGATGGGCGCCGACCTGGCGCGCGCCTCGCTGATGTTGCTCTCGAGCTTCGCCCGGACGGCTCCCTCCAGCACCACGGCGACGACGGGGTGGTCCGGGCCGAGCAGGCTGATGGGGCCATGCTTGAGCTCGCCGGCGGGGTACGCGTCGGCATGGATGTATGAGATCTCCTTCAGCTTCAGCGCCCCCTCCAGCGCGGAGGCAAGGCCGGCGCCGCGGCTGATGAACATGAAGCCGCGGCTGCCGAACAGGTCCGCGGCGATCGCGGGGAGCTGATCGGCGTACCCGAGCGCCCGTTGTGCCGCATCGGGCAGTGCCAGGATCTCGCCCGCCCAATCGCGCAGTTCGGCCGGCTGGAGCCGCCCGGTGCGGCGGGCGAGGTCGAGGACGACCAGGAGGGCGACGAGCGCCTGCGACGTATAGCTCTTCGTCGCCGCGACGGAGACCTCCGGTCCGGCCTGGAGCAGCACCGTCGCATCCGCCTCGCGCGTCAGCGACGAGCCCGCCGCGTTGACGATCGCCAGCACCGGGGCGCCCGCGCGCCGGGCCAGGCGGACCGCGCCGAGCGTATCCGCGGTTTCGCCCGACTGCGACACGGCGATGACGAGCGAGCGGCCGTCCAGCGTCGGTGGCGCATAGCGGAACTCGCTGGCGACGGTGGCACGGACCGGGATGCCGAGCAGCCGCTCCGCAAGGCCCGCCGCGGTCATCGCCGCGTGATAGGCCGAGCCACAGGCGACGAACTCGATCGAGCGTAGGGTGGCCAGCGCCGCAGTGAGCGGCTCGAGTTCGGAAACGCCGATCCCCTCGGTCGACGCGCGCCCGATCAGGGCGGCGCGGAGCGCCTGCGGCTGCTCGTCCATCTCCTTCCGCATGAAGTGCGCGTAGCCGCCCTTCTCCGCCGCCGAACGGTCCCAGGAGAGCTCTACGGCCTGCGGCGAAAAGCTCGTGCCGGCGGCGTCAAAGAAGCGCACGGAGTCGGCGGCGAGGTCGACGAGATCCCCGTCGCGGAGGAAGACGACGCGCCCGGTGTGCTCCAAGATCGCGACGGGATCGGAGACGACGAACGCCTCACCTTCGCCCAGTCCGACCGCGAGCGGTGCCTCGCGCCGCGCCGCGACGATGCGTCCGGGCTCGGCCGCGTGCATGGCGACGAGCGCCCACTGCCCGCGCAGCAGCGGCAGCACCGCCGCGACCGCCTCCCGCAGATCGCCCCCGTACGCCTCCTCCACCAGGTGTGCGACGACCTCGGTGTCGGTCGAAGAGCTGAAGCGGTGTCCGCGCCGGACCAGCCCCTCCTTCAGCTCGGCGAAGTTCTCGATGATCCCGTTGTGGATCACCGCGATCGCCCCCGCCTCGTCGAGGTGGGGATGGGCGTTGTCGTCCGTGGGTCCCCCGTGCGTCGCCCAGCGGGTGTGCGCCATACCCGCGATCCCGGCGTCCGCGGCGCTCTCCCCCACCGCCGCCTCCAGGTTTGCCAAGCGCCCAGCGCGCTTGATGGCGTGCAGGCCGCCGCTCGCCGCGGCGACGACGAGCCCGGCGGAGTCGTAGCCGCGATACTCGAGGTGGCGGAGGCCGGCGATCAGCGTGCTGCGCACGTCGCGGGGGCCGACGTAACCGACGATGCCGCACATGGGGGCAGTCTACCCGCCGCGCGCCAACCGTTCCGCTGTGGCGGCCACGCGCTCGACCGCCTCCCTGAGCGCCTCCGCGTCGGGCGCCTCGCCCATGATCCGCAGCAGGGGCTCCGTGCCCGAGGGGCGCACGACAAGGCGCCCGCCAATTGCCCGGAGCGCCGCCTCCGCCTCCGCCATCGCCCGAGCGAGTGCCGCGTCGGCCATGATCGCCGCGGCCGACCCCGGCGCAATCTCCACGCCGACCTGGCGCTGCGGGTCGAGCCTGATCCCCGCCGCAAGCTCCGAGAGCGGTCGCCCCGTTCGCACGAGGAGGCCGATGAGGGCGAGGGCGCTGAGGATCCCGTCGCCCGTGGTCGAGCGTTCGGGGAAGAGCAGATGGCCGCTCTTCTCGCCGCCGAAGCCCGCCGAGGTCGCCGCCAGGCGCTCCGCCACGTGCCGATCGCCCACGGGGGTGCGCTCCAGGGCGATCCCGACGGCGGCCAGCGCGCGCTCCACGGCGCTGTTCGTGAGGATCGTGGCGACGACGCGATCGGCGCCGGGCAGCCCGCGGGCATGGCGGTCGAGCGCGATGAGGGCGATCAGCAGGTCGCCGTCGAGCGGCTTGCCACGCTCGTCGACCGCGACGCAGCGGTCACCGTCCCCGTCGAGGGCGACGCCGAGGTCCGCGCCCGCGGCGATGACCGCGCGACCGAGCGCCTCGGGGGCGGTCGCACCCACCCCGTCGTTGATCGTCCCGGGCGCGACGGCGAACGGCTGCACGCTTGCACCCGTCGTCTCGAGCGCGGCGACGATGTAGTCCGAGCCCGCGCCGTGCGCCGCATCTGCGACGACGCGCAGCCCGGTCGCGGCGCCCCCCGGCACCTCGGCCGCTGCGGCGGCAGCGAGCAGCGCGCGGTAGCGGTCGCGGAGCTGCGCCGCGTCGAGGCCCCGCGCCGCGATCGACCGCCCCGCGGCGGCCCTCGGCAGCAGCGCCGCAGCGCTCGCGCCCATCGACGCCTCGAGCGATCGCTCGACCGCGTCCGGCACCTTCCTGCCATCGCGGCCCAAGACCTTCAGCCCGTTGTAGTCGACCGGGTTGTGCGAGGCGGTCACCACGACGCCACACGCAACGAGCGGTTCCCCTGCGACGAGGGCGGCTAGCCCCGGGGTGGTGATCACGCCGACGTCGATCGCTTCGGCGCCACCGTGCTGGAGCGCGCCGATGAGCGCTTCGGCCAGCGGGTCACCGCTCGGTCGCGTGTCGCGCCCGACGAGGATCAGGCCCGCCGGGTACTCCGTCGCCAGGGCGGCGCCGAGTTCTGCGGCCGTGGTGTCGGTGAGCGACTCGCCGTACCTGCCCCGGATGCCGTCGGTCCCGAAATGAGCCGCGGTCATCGCGGGCCTCGCGGGTCGATCAGCGCTTCGTGAAGGTCTTCGCCTTGCGGGCGCGGACGAGGCCGTACTTCTTGCGCTCCTTCGCGCGCGGATCGCGCGTGAGGAAGCCGGCCTGCCGCAACGGCAGCCGGAAGGCCTCCGGATCGACGGAGAGGAGCGCGCGGGAGATCGCGTGGCGGATCGCACCGGCCTGGCCCGAGATGCCGCCGCCCTCGACCTTGACCATCGCGTTGAAGCGCCCCTCGGTGCCGGTCACTCGATAGGGGGCGAAGACCTCGGCCTGCGGGATCGCACCGCCGAAGTGCTGCTCGTAGGTGCGCCCGTTGATGACGATCTGCCCCTCCCCGGCGACGAGGCGGACGCGGGCGACAGAGGTCTTGCGGCGACCGGTTCCCTGGTAGTACGGAAGGCTGGCCACGCTCTTCTCCTTGGGGCTCATGCGACGGGCTTCGGCTGCTGCGGGGCGTGCGGGTGCTCGGCGCCCGCGTACACCTTCAGCTTCTTGAGCTGGGCGGCTGCGAGCTTCGTCTTCGGGAGCATCCCCTTGACCGCGCGGCGGATCGCCTCGGTCGGCTTGCGGGCGTTCAGGTCGCCGAGCGCCTCGGCACGGTACCCGCCCGGATGCCCGGAGTGGGAGTGGTACTTCTTCGTCACGAGGCGATCGCTGGTGACCTTGATCTTGGCGGCGTTGACGACGATCACGAAGTCGCCGGTGTCGATATGGTCGGCGAAAGTCGGCTTCCCCTTCCCCATCAGCAGGCCCGCAACCTTCGTCGCGACGCGCCCGAGCGTCTCACCGTCCGCGTCGACCACGAGCCAGTTGCGCTCGATCTCTGCGGCGCGCGGGGTCCACGTCTTCGCGTTCATGCTCCCTCCTAGACCAGCTCGAGCTGCACGAGCGGGGCGGAGTCGCCCTGTCGCACGCCGATCTTCGTGATGCGGCAGTAGCCGGAGTTGCGGGTCGCGTACTTCGGGACGATCTCGCCGAAGAGCTTCTCGACGACGAGTGGCTCGTTCGGCAGCGTCGCGACAACCGCGCGACGCGCCGCCAGGTCTCCCTGCTTTGCGAGGGTGATCAGCCGCTCGACCTGCGGTCGGATCTCCTTCGCCTTCGCCTCGGTCGTCTGGATGCGCTCATAGCGCAGCACCGAGACGATCATGTTCTTGTAGAGCGCAAGCCGCGGCCCCTGCTTGCGGGAGAGCTTGCGACCGCCGACGCCGTGGGAGCTCATCTCAGGCCTGCCCCTCGTCGCCGTCCTCGTCGTCCTCGAGTTCGAGGTCGGCGGGAATGGTACTGGCAGGAAGATCAAAGCCCTTCTCCTCGAGCTTGGCGCGGACCTCCGTGAGGCTCTTCTGGCCGAAGTTGCGCAGCTTGAGGAGCTCCATCTCGTCCTTGTTGATCATCGCGAGGATCTGCCCGACCTTGAGGATCTGGGCACGCTTGAGGGCGTTGTAGGCGCGCATCGGCAGGTCGAGGTCCTCGATCGCCATGTCGAGCAGGTTGCCGCCGGCAGGGGCGGGAGCGGGCGCAGGGGCCTCGCCGAGGCCGGAGAAGGCCGCGAACTGGCCGACAAGGATCGCCGACGCCTTGCGCACCGCCGCCTCCGGGGTGATCGTGCCGTCGGTCTCCACCTCGAGGATCAGCTTGTCGCGATCCACGTCCTGTCCGACGCGGGTGTTCTCGACCGTGAAGTTGACCTTGCGCACCGGCGTGAAGATGGCGTCGACGGCCATCACCCCGACCGGTCGCGACTCGCCCGCAAGATCGCGAGAGAGGCGATCAGCCGAAACGTAGCCCACGCCGGTCTCGACCACGAGGAAGGCCTCGATCGAGGCCTTGTCGGAGTCGAGGTTGAGCAGCACCTGTTCGGGGTTGACGATCTCGACCTGGCTGTTTGCGGCGATGTCGCCTGCCGTGACCGCCCCGGCCCCCTTCTTGTTGAGGGTCAGCTCGACGCGACCGGAGGCGAAGCTGCGCAGCCGGATCTTCTTGATGTTGAGCAGGATCTGGACGACATCCTCGCGCACGCCCGGGATCGAGGAGAACTCCTGCTGTACCCCGGTGATCTGCACGGCGGTGACGGCCGCTCCTTCGAGCGACCCGAGCATCACACGCCGGAGCGCGTTGCCGAGGGTCACGCCATAGCCCGGAGCAAACGGACCGGCCTCGTACTTCCCGTACGAGCCGAGCTCCTCGAGCGGCGCGATGTTCGTGACGACGGAGTCGCTCATGTTGCCCCCTCCCCTTACCGCGAGTAGTACTCGACGACGAGCTGTTCGTTGAAGTCGGCCGGCATCTGCTCGCGGCGCGGCGCGGCGACGATCGTCCCGCTGAGCTTCGCCGCATCGACGCGCAGCCACTCCTGGACGTTCGCCGACTTGGCCGCCTCCGCCGCCTCCTTGAAGGGGGCGAGCGCGGCACGGCTCTCGCGCACGGCGACGACGTCGCCCGGCTTGAGCGTGTACGACGGGATGCTGACCGGGTGGCCGTTGACCGCGAAGTGCCCGTGCCCGATGAGCTGGCGCGCCTGGTCGCGCGAGGCCGCGAAGCCGAGGCGGTAGACGACGTTGTCGAGCCGCAGCTCCAGCAGGCGCAGGAGGTTCTCGCCCGTCACGTCGGTGCCGCGCTCCGCCTCCTCGAAGAGTCGGCGGAACTGCGTCTCGCCGATGCGATAGACGCGGCGCATCTTCTGCTTCTCGCGCAGCTGCAGGCCGTAGTCGCCGACCTTGCGGCGGCGCATCTGGTGCATGCCCGGCGGCGTGGGTCGACGCTCGAACGAGCACTTCTTCGTGTAGCAGCGTGCCCCCTTGAGGAAGAGCTTCGTGCCCTCGCGGCGGCAGAGGCGGCAGACAGGACCAGTATCGCGACCCATGGCTCCCTCCCCTACGTCCGGCGCTTCTTCGGCGGACGGCAGCCGTTGTGCGGCAGCGGCGTCACGTCGGTGATCGCGGTGATGTTCAGGCCGGCGGTCTGCAGGCCGCGGATCGCCTGCTCGCGGCCGGCGCCGGGCCCCTTGACGAAGACCTCGACCGAGCGGAGGCCGTGCTCCATCGCCTTGCGGGCGGCGGCCTCGGCGCCGAGCGATGCGGCATACGGGGTGCTCTTGCGCGAGCCCTTGAAGCCGGCGACGCCGCCGGAACCCCAGGAGAGGACCGCGCCGGTCGTGTCGGTGATGGAGATGAGCGTGTTGTTGAACGAGGCCGCGATGTGCACGTGGCCGACCGGGACGTTCTTCCGCTCGCGGCGACGGGTCTTCGGGGCGCGCTTCTGCTGCTCGGCCATCACTTCTTCTCGATCTTCTTGCCGGCGACGGTCTTCTTCGCGCCGCGGCGGGCGCGGGCGTTCGTCTTCGTGCGCTGGCCGCGCGACGGCAGGTTCTTGCGGTGGCGGCTGCCCCGATAGGTGCCGACCTCGATGAGGCGCTTGATGTTCATGGCGATCTCGCGGCGAAGGTCGCCCTCGACCTTGCGCCCCTTGTCGACGACCTCGCGCAGGCGGTTGATCTGGTCCTCGGTGAGATCGCGGACACGCGTGTCGGGGCTGATCGACGTCTGTGCCAGGATCTTCTGGCTGGTCGTCAGGCCGATGCCGTAGATATAGGTGAGGGCGACCTCGACGCGCTTCTCGCGCGGGATGTCGACGCCGGCGATACGGGCCATCTTCCTATCCCTGCCGCTGCTTGTGCTTCGGGTTCTCGCAAATGACCATGACGCGGCCGTGCCGCTTGATCACGAGGCACTTGTCGCAACGAACCTTGACCGACGCCGAAACCTTCACATTCACTCCTGTGCGCGAGCGCCGTGCGCCCGACTACTTCAGCCGATACGTGATCCGACCCTGGGTCAGATCGTATGGCGAGAGTTCGACCTTTACCTTGTCACCGGGGAGGATCCGGATGAAATTCGTCCGGAGCTTGCCGCTGATGTAGGCGCGGATCCGGTGGCCGTTCTCGAGCTGCACCGTGAACGATGTGTTCGGCAGTGGCTCGACGACGGTCCCCTCGACCTCGATCGAATCTTTCTTCGCCAACAAACCCCCGATCAGACTGCTGCTAGAACCCCCGGCGCGCCGGGAGAGACGACCCGCGGAGACCGCGATGCGCGAAGGGCGAGGATAGCAGAGGGGCGCAGAGGCCGCAAAGGCGGGTCACGGGCGGGTGAGCACCCGTGCGCCACCCTCCAGGACGGCGACCGTGTCCTCGAAGTGGGCCGCCAGCGAGCCATCAATTGTTACAACAGTCCACTCGTCCTCGGCGGTCCGGACGTCGGGCGAGCCGAGGGTGAGCATCGGCTCGATGGCGAGGCAGTGTCCGGGGGCCAGCGTGAGGCTCTTCCGCCCCGTCCGGTAGTTGGGGACCTGGGGAGACTCGTGCATCGCCCGCCCGATCCCGTGCCCGACGAAGGGCCGGACGATCCCCAGGCCGGCCGCAACGGCCACGTCCTCGATCGCCCCGGAAACATCCTCGACCGTCGCCCCCGGGACCGCTGCGGCGATCCCCGCGTCGAGCGCCGCGGCGGTCACCTCGATCAGGCGGCGTACCTCGGCGGGGGCCTCGCCCACGTAGAAGCTGCGGGCCGCGTCGGCGTGCCAGCCGTCCCAGACCGCCCCGGCGTCGACCGAGACGAGCATGCCCTGGCGGATCTCCCGGTCGCCGGGGATGCCGTGCACCACCTCGGCATCGAGCGAGAGGCAGATCACCGAGGGGAAGCCGTGATAGCCCTTGAAGTTGGACTGGGCGCCCGCCCGCCGCAGGTGCGCCGCCACCAGGGCGTCGAGCTCGGCGGTGCTCGCGCCGGGGACGGCCGCCTCTTGGACGAGCTGGAGCGCCTCGGCGACGATCTCCCCGGCCCGTGCCATCTGGGCGATCTCCGCCGGCTGTTTCCTCGTGATCGCGCTCAACGTGCCAGCCCTGCCGCAGCCGCCGCGGCGGCGAGGCGCGACTGCACCTCCCCGATCGGCCCCTCGCCGTCGACAACCGAGAGCCGGTCGCTGGCGCGATAGTGGTCGACGACCGCGCCGAGCGCCTCCAGTTGGTTCGCGAGCCGCGCGGCGACCGTGGCCGGTGCATCGTCGCCGCGCACCACCAGCCCCGCGCCGCAGGCGTCGCAGGTGTCCGTCACCGCCGGTGGCCGATTGACGATGTGATACGAGCGGCCGCAGGAGGGGCAGACCCGGCGTCCGGTGATCCGCGCCTCGAGCGCGCCGCGATCCACCTCGAGCAGGATCGCCGCGATGCGGCGGTGGCTGCCGCCGAAGGCCGCGTCGAGTGCCGCGGCCTGCGCAGGATTCCGGGGGAAGCCGTCGAGGATCACGCGCTGCGCGGCATCTGGCTGCGCGAGCCGGGCGGTGATCATCCCGATGGTGATCTCGTCGGGAACCAGCTGGCCAGCGTCGATGTAGGCCTTGGCAGACCGACCGAGGTCGCTCCCCGCAGCGATCTCGGCGCGAAAGAGGTCGCCGGTTGCGACATGCGCCGCGCCGGTGGCGGCGGCCAGGGCCTCCGCCTGCGTCCCCTTCCCTGCGCCCGGGGCGCCGAGAAGGACGAGGATCACTTGATGAAACCCTCGTAGTTGCGCATCAACATCTGCGCCTCGAGCTGCTTCATCGTCTCCACGACGACCGAGACGGCGATCAGCAGACCCGTGCCGCCGAGGCTCACGCCCAGGCCGCCGAGGTTGCCGAAGAGGGCGCCGAGCGCGTACGGCGACACCGCGACGATGCCGAGGAAGATCGATCCGAGCAGGGTGATGCGCGTGACGATCTTGCCGAGGTACTCCTCGGTCGGCTTCCCTGGCCGGATGCCGGGAACATAGCCCCCGTTCTTGCGCAGCTGGTCAGCGGTCTCGTCGGGCTTGAAGGTGAAGGCGGTGTAGAAGTAGGTGAACGCGACCGTCAGCACGAAGTAGAGCGGCAGGTAGACGATCTCGTTCTGTGGGCCGAGCGTCTCGACGATCCACTGCGAACCTGCGGCGACCCAACTCACCTCGGAGGTGGTGAAGTAGCCGGCGATCTGCGCGGGGAAGAGCAGGATGCTCATCGAGAAGATGATGGGAATCACGCCCGCCTGGTTCACCTTGAGCGGCAGGAACGTCCGGCCCCCCTGGTAGACGCGGTTGCCGCGAACGCGGCTGGCGTACTCCACCGGCACCCGTCGCTGCCCCTCGGTGATGTAGATGATCGCCGCGACGGCCGCGCCGCCGACCGCGACGAACGCGAGCAGGACGGCGATGTCGGGGGCGGAGAGGAACTCCTGGATCGCGCCGGGCACCCGCCCGATGATCCCGGCGAAGATGATGAAGCTGATCCCGTTGCCGATCCCCCGCTCGGTGACGAGCTCGCCGATCCACATCAACAGCAGCGAGCCGGTCGTGAGGATCACGATCTGCACGAGCGTCTCCGGGCTGGCGAGGTCGAACTTCGTGGTGAGCACGCTCTGGCTGTTCAGCAGCGCGAGGAAGGCGTAGCTCTGCAGGGCCGCGAGCGGCACCGTCAGGTATCGGGTGTACTGGTTGATCTTGTTGCGACCGTACTCGCCCTCGCGGCTGAGCTCCATCAGCCGGGGGATCACGCCGCTCATCAGCTGCATGATGATCGAGGCGTTGATGTACGGGTTGAGCCCGAGGCCCACGACGCTGAAGCGCGCAAGCCCGCCGCCCGAGAAGAGGTCGAGCAGGCCGAAGAGCGCATTGTCCTGGAAGAAGCCGGCGAGGGCCTTCGGGTCGGCGCCGGGCACGGGGACGTGGCTGAGCAGGCGGAAGACGACGAGCATCGCCCCGACGAAGAGCACCTTCCGGCGGATCTCCGGGGCCCGCAGTGCGTTCAACAGCGTGTCGATCACCGTGATCCTCCTCTCTCTCCCCTCGGAGCGGCCTCCGGGCCCCTCGGATTGACGGGGCTAGGCGTTTCCGGGCGTGGCGGCGGCGCGGGCGGGCTTCGTGGGGGCCGCGGGGACCTCGTAGACCTGGACGCTCCCCCCGGCCGCCTCGATCTTCGCCTTCGCGCTCGGCGTGAAGGCGTCGGCGGCGACGAAGAGCTTGGCCGTCAGCTGCCCGCCCCCGAGGACCTTCAGCGGCTTGCCGCGGGTCTTGAGCAGCCCTGCTGCCGTCAGGATATCGGCGTTGACGGCCAGCGGGCTCTCGCCCTTGAGGCGGCCGCTGTCGATCCAGGTCTGGATGCTGCCGACGTTCACCACGGCAACCTCCACGCGCGAGATGTTGTCGAAGCCGCGAAGCTTGGGGATGCGCACGTGAATCGGCGTCTGGCCGCCCTCGAACCAGGCGGGGATGCTCCCGCCACTCCGGGCGGTCTGCCCCTTCGTGCCGTAGCCGGCGGTCTTGCCGCGGCCCGCGGCGATGCCACGACCGGCGCGGATGCGCTTCTTCTTCGAACCCGGGGTCGGCTTCAGGTCGTGGAGCTTCACTTGACGGCCCTCCCGCGCTTGGCAGGCGACTTCTTTGCCGGTGCCGC
>JBEGQU010000075.1:0-8197 GCA_041180765.1 Chloroflexota bacterium | reverse complement strand
TCGAGCTGCACCCGCTCGCGATAGCTCACCAGGTGCGGCTTCGGCGTGGTCGCATGCCTGATCCCGGCCGCGGAGAGCGCCGCCGAGACGAGCGCGACCACGCTCCCCTTGCCGTTCGTGCCGGCCACGAGGGCGCCGCGCACCTCTCGCTCGGGGTGACCGAGCTCCCCGAGGAGGGCGTTCGCCCGCTCGAGCCCAAGCCGCACGCCGAAGCGGCCGCGCGCGGAGAGCGCCGACAGCGCCGCCTCCCAGGCGCTCGCGGCATCGCCCGCCGCAAGCGCGTCAGCGAGCCGCGCGCGCGCATCGGAGACCCGTTGGCGCGCATCGCGCACGACTTCGGGGGACGAGGGCTGCTCCGGCATGGCGGGAGCGTAGCGGTCGAATCGAGCAGCGTGCGAGAATCGCCGCATGTCGACCGCGCGACGCCCGTCCAGCACCAAGGCGATCCGGCCGCAGCGCAGCGGGGAGGGGCCCGGGGGGTGCGCCACGACCATCGGGCGCGCCCTCGCGATCGGACTCATCGTCGCCATCCTGGGCGCGGCGCTTGCCGCGGCCTCCTTCGTGCTGCCGGTGATCGCCAGCTTGCAGGGGGGCACCGACGCCAGCCCGAGCGCCTCGGCGACCCCTGCGCCCGGGCAGCCGCTGCTCGCCGCGCCCGCGGCCGCGGTGGTTGCCGACAAGAGGGTCGACATCTTCGGCACCCTGCCGAAAGACCTGCTGGGACGGGAGGGGGCGCTGATCCGCATCCTCGTCACGCGCGCCAACGGCTCGCCGACCGTCGGGGGCGAGATCGCCGTGCCCTCCACGCCCGATTTCAAGGTCCCCGGGGTCGCCCTCGGCAGCGGCGTCAACACCATCGTCGCCGTGATCGTGGAGGGCGGCACGGAGGGGGCGCGCTCGAACGAGATCAGCATCGAGCGCGACAACACCGCGCCCGACATCGCCCTCTCGGAGCCCGAGAACGGCGCGACGATCGCCGGCGCCGACGTGAGCGTGGTCGGCAAGACGGATCCGAACATCGATGTCGTCGTGCGCAACGACACGACCGGCACGATCGAGAGCGGTCGCTCTTCGAGCAAGGGGGCGTTCTCGCTGACCGTGCGCCTGAGGAGCGGGACGAACCGGCTCATCGTGACCGCGGCCGACGCCGCGGGGAACGCGACCGAGAGGCGGCTCGAGATCACCACCAGCGCCGCAGCCGGCCTGGTCACGATCGACGTCAACCCCCAGACGCTCTACGTCGGCGGCACGTCGACATCGTTCCGCTTCACGGCGCGGGCGGTCGATGCGGCCGGCTCGCCGATCGTCAACGTCTGCGTCGAGTTCATCGTCGAGACACCGCCCAGCAGCAACTGGGCGGACGCGTGCGTCCGCTCGGATGCGAATGGCCGCGCCTCCTTCACCGTGACCCCGAGCATCTCCAAGAGCAACGTGGGCAGGGGGCTCGTGACCGTCACCTACCACCTCGACGTCGGCGATCCGATGAGCGCCTCGGCGCGGATCTACATCAAGGAGAAGCCGTGAGCGACGCGGAGCGCGTCGTCTGGACCTGCCCGTCCTGCGGGGCAATCCAGGATGAGTCGCGCGCCTGCTGGGTCTGCTCGACACCGACGACCGGCTGCGGCACCTGTCGCCACGTGCGGCGGGCGGTGGCGGGCCGCATCAACTACTGCGGCATCGACCGCCGACGCCGGCCCGTCGATGCGGGCGAGGTCCGCGAGTGCTGGACGGCGCCGGTGGCGCTGCAGCGCACCGGCCAGCTGGAGCGGCGGATCGACGGGAGCGCCGACGAACGCCCGCGCCTGACCTGGATCAGCGGCGGGCTCTGGGAGGGGCTCGAGGCCTAGCCCGCTACGGGCAGCCGGCCGGCTTGCTGCCGGGTTCCGTCCAGCCCGTGATCGACACCGCCGAGCCCGTCCCGACGATCGTCCCGGCCGCGGGCGAGTAGGTGTCCACGATCGCCTCGGGGTTGAGCGCCGAGGAGGCGCTGTCGAGGATCAGGGTGAGTTCGCCGAGCTTCGCCTGCGCGCCGGCGACGGTCATGCAGCGCAGGTCGGGCACCTCGGCGGTGTCCCCGCTCGGGAGCGGCGATCCGCTCGCGGACGGGCTCGGCGAGGGTTCGGGACCGCCCGAGACCACGAGGTTGACGGTGCTCCCCTTCGCCACCTGCAGGCCGTAGCGGGGATTCTGCTGCAGCACCTCGCCCACGGGTGCTTCGGTCGACCACTCGGTCGCGACCTCGCCGAGGCGCAGCCCGGCGCGCACCAGGGCGGCACGGGCGTCCTCCTGCGTCGAGCCGCGCACGTCGGGCACGACGACGAGCCCCGTGCCACCGACGACGCGGACCTCGATCGTGTCGCCGGCGCGCACGAGGTTCCCGCTCTCGGGAGACTGCGACAGGATCGTGTCGACGGGGCGGCTGTCGGAGAGGACACGCTCGATCACCTTGACCTCGAGTCCCAGCGACTCGGCGATCGGGATCGCCTCGGCGAGGGTCAGCGACACGAGCGGCGGCACCTTGATGTTCGCATCGGGGCTGCTCCCCGCGCTGATGATGCGCAGCAGCCCGATCAGGCCGCCGACGAGCAGGACGGCGGTGAGCGCGACGGCGCCGATCGCCAGCAGCAGGCCGCGCGTGCCGAGCGACTCGTCGCCCTGCGGGCTGCCGACCTCCTCGTGATCGGCCATGACGCTCTCCGGCTCGCCCTCCCCGGCACGGCCGGCGATGCGCGAGACGCGCGTCCCGGCCAGGGCGCGAGGGGCGCCGGCGGCCGGGCCGACCGGGCGTGCGGGAATCGACGTGCGATTCGCCGAGATCACGAACGCCTCCAGGGCATCCGCCGCGGCCGTCGCCGAGGCGAGTCGCTGCGCAGGCGTGGCGGCGAGCAGGTGGGCGACGATGCGATCGAGCTCGGCGGGAACCTCCGGGCGGAGGCTGCTCGGCGACGACCCCGGGGCCGTCGGGCGCACCCCGGCGAGCAGCTCGAACAGCACCACGCCGAGGCCGTAGAGGTCGGCGGCCGGTCCGGCGGCGGCGCCCGCCAGCACCTCGGGGGCGATGTAGTCCGGCGTCCCCTCGGGCGTGCTGCCGCCCTTGCCGGCAGCAGCGGCGTCGAGCAGCGCGCGGGCGATGCCGAAGTCGGCGATCTGCGCGCGCCCCTCGCGCGAGATGAGGATGTTGCGCGCCGAGACGTCGCGGTGGACGATGCCGCGGGCGTGGGCAGCGGCGAGGCCGCGGGCGACCTGCGCCGCGATGGCGGCAGCGCGGCGCGGCACCAGCGGGCCGACGCGACGGAGCATCGAGGCGAGATCTTCGCCGTCGACGAACTCCATGATGATCGCGGGGGGCTCGCCCTCGGGCGTGACATCGAAGACGGCGGCCACGTTCGGATGCGCGATCACCGCCGCCGCGCGCCCCTCGCTGCGGAAGCGCGTCGCTGCCGACGGCGAGGCGGCGAGCGCGTCGCGCAGCACCTTCACGGCGACGTCGCGCCCGAGCTGCTCGTCGACGGCGCGGAAGACCAGCGCCGACGCCCCCTGGCCGAGCTGCTCCTGCAGCCGATAGCGCCCGACGAGGAGGTCCCCGGGTCGCGGCGCGGTGGCTCGCACGTCGCTCACTGTCCCGCCCCGCCCCGTCGTGCCGCGGCGGCACGCAGCCGCGGTCCATACAGCGGATGGTCGAGCGCCGCATCGATGTTCGCCTGCAGCCAGCCCTCGGGCGAGCCGACGTCGTAGCGCGCGCCGGAGAAGCGGCGCCCGACGACCGGCTGTTCGGCGGCGAGCTGGGCGAGGGCGTCGGTCAGCTGGATCTCGCCGTGCCGGCCGCGCGGGGTCCGCTCGAGCAGCTCGAAGATCTTCGGGCTGAGGATGTAGCGTCCGACGATCGCCAGGTTCGAGGGGGCCTCTGCGGGGATCGGCTTCTCGACCAGCCCGCTGAGCGGGATGGTCCGGCCACCGTCGGTGGCGGGGAGCGACGCATCAGGGCTCACGATGCCGTAGCGCTCGGAGCTCGCGGGATCGATCTCCTCGACCGCCACGACGCTCGCGCGCGTCGTCTCGTAGGCCTCGATGAGCTGCGCCAGCGCAGGGGGCGCCCCAAGGATCAGGTCGTCGGGCAGCAACACGGCGAACGGCTCGTGGCCGACCGCATCGCTCGCCATCAGCACCGCATGCCCGAGGCCGAGCTGCTCCTTCTGGCGCACGGTCACGAGGTTCGTCAGGTCGGCGACGGCGCGGACGGCGCGCAGGTGCTCGATGTCGCCGCGCGCCTCGAGCACCGCCTCGAGGTCGGCGGCGATGTCGAAGTGGTCCTCGATGACGCGCTTGTGTTCGCTGGTGATCAGGATCACGCGCTCGATCCCGGAGGCCACGGCCTCCTCGACCGCGTACTGGATCGCGGGGCGGTCGATCACGGGGAGCATCTCCTTGGGGATCGCCTTCGTCGCGGGGAGGAAGCGCGTCCCCCATCCGGCGACCGGGAGGACGGCGGTGCGGATCTTCATGCGGACCTCCGTGCGGCGGGGAGGATCAGCCTACCACCCGCCCCGCGCGGCGAACCCCCCGCAGGATCGCGCGCAGCGGCGCGCCGACGATGGGGAGGCGGATCTCGTCGGGCGACTCGACGCTCGCCAGGAATCCGACGAGCAGGAGCAGCGCGCCGGCGAGCTTTCCCGCCTGGTAGGCATCGGTGCTCCCCGCGCGGTTGAGCGTGTCGGTGAGGCTCGGCAGGAAGGCGCCGAGCGCGATCAGCGCCGTCGCCGGCACGCGCCGGTTCAGCGTTCCCGCCCGCCACGCGCGCACGGCGTCCGGCAGGCTGCGGCAGAAGTTGGCGGCGATCGCGATCGGCGCGATCAGCAGGTTGAAGAGCAGTTCGTCGCCGCGCTGCGACGGGTCGCTCGAGTAGGGAAGCACGCGGCGCTTCGGCATGAACACGTAGACCGAGAAGAGTGCGCCGGTGAGCAGCGCGAGCGCACCGCTCACGTTCAGGATCGGCGTGAGCAGGCGCAGCGCCGCCGACATCGGCGCCGCGACGGGGGCGCCCGTCGTCGGGTCGACGGCCCAGCCGGGCGCGGCGATCGACGCGAGGGCCACCAGCGGCAGTGCGACGACGCTGAAGAGCGCGGTGAGCGAGAGGGCGATGCGCGTCCAGCGGGGGTCACCGAGGTAGGTGAGCCAGCCGATCGCGACGGCGGCACCCCAGGCGGCGAGGGCGTAGAGCAGCGCGAGCGGTCCCGCGGCGGGATCCTCGAGCCGCCGCGCCACCAGGATGGTGAAGAGCCCGGCGAGTGCCAGGCAGAGGGCGTACCAGTAGCCGAAGCGGGTCTTGCCGAGCAGCAGGACCGTCCCCGCTCCGAGCCAGCCGGCGGTCCAGACCGCCCCCGCCAGGTACCAGGCGCGGTAGAGCGGCGCGCTCCAGCCGGCGAGGGCGGCGAGCGCCTCGCAGCCGGCGGCGAAGGCGAAGGCGGTCGCGCCGATCGCCCAGGCGAGCTGGTACGGCCCGCGCCGGACGCGGTGCTGCGAGAAGAGGAGGGCGGCGAAGAGTGCGGCGGCGGCGGTCGTCAGCGCCGGCAGCAGCGCGCCCACGCCGGTATCGCGCTACGCCGCGGGGAACTCGTGGTCGTCGCGGTGGATCCCGTCGCAGAGACCCAGCGCGCCGGCGCCGTCGAGCGCGATCGGGCGCATGATCTCGCGCACCGCGCTGCGGCGGCAGATCGGCCAACCGCGCCGCGCCGCCCAGGCGGGGGGGCAGGCAGGGTCGGCGCAGAACTGGAAGGGGCCCGGATTGATCGGCGACGCCTCGCCGAACGACGGTGCCGCCTCGATCGCGACGACGTCGAGGACGCTGACGCGGAAGGGGGTTCCGTCGATCGCCCGGTTGCAGGCGGCGCAGCGGGCGGCGCTCTGCTCGCGGATGACCGTCGGGATGCGGATGCCCATGATCTCCATGCGCCGATCCTACCCGAGCGGCAGGCCCAGGGCTGCGCGCTGCGCGACGAGGCCGTACCCTAGCGCCATGGCTGCACGGCAGAACCCGCTCCTCGCCCGGCTCCTGAAGACGGCGCGCCTCGGCACGCTCGTCGCCGTCGGCACCGCCCTCGCCGTCTCGCTGCTCTACCTCGCCTGGGTGACGACCATCCGCAGCGCCGACCAGATCTCCCAGCTGTCGATCGGCACGTTCGTCGTGGGGGTCTCGTGCGCCTTCGCGGCGCTGACGCTCACCTTCAGCATGCTCCGGGCCATGCGCAACGCCCGCGACGGGCGCGCGCTGCTCGCCGCGCTGCTCGCCGGCGGATTCGCCATCGCCGCCGCAGCGGCCTTCGCCGCCTCGAGCATCTTCGGCCAGCTCGGCTCCTAGCCCCCCTGCTACGCTCGGCGGGACGCGCCCCTGTCGTCTAGAGGCCTAGGACGCCACCCTTTCAAGGTGGAGATCACGGGTTCGAATCCCGTCGGGGGTACCAGCGCCCGCCAGCCGCTCCGTGGCATCCTCTCCCCATGGGCACTGATCCGGGTTCCATGCCGCGGAGCGTCGTCGCCTTCCTCGCCTACGCGCTGCTCCTCCTCGGCGGCCTCGGGTTGACCCTCGGCCCGATCGTCGAGCAGGCCACCGCGGCGCCGGTGACCCTGCAGGGCGTCGTCTGGATGGCCCTCATCGCCGCCTGCATCTTCACCATCACCCTCGTCTGGCAGCGCAAGGAGGCCGGCCGCGGCTTCGCCATCGGCCTCTCGACGATGCTGCTCCCGGCGGGGCCGCTCATCGCACTCACCCTGGGGAACTGGCTCCCCGGGCTCCCGCCGATGCTGCTGGCGCTGCTGCTGATCCGCGGGCTGCGGGGGGCCGCCGCCCGCGCGTGGCTCAATGCGCCGTAATCGGCGACAATGAGGGCATGAGCACGACACTCGGTTCCACGGCACCCCGCCGCGGCCCGCTCGCCGCGCTGCGCGCCAACCTCGCCGGGCTGCTCGTGCTCGCCATCGTCGTCGGCGGCGGCCTCTTCATCTTGAGCGGCGGACCCTCGGCGAGCGACTACAGCTGCGGCTCCTACGTGACCGCCGCCGAGGCGCCGGTCGGCGTCGAGACGGCGACCGCCGACCTCGGGCGGACCCACGTGCCGAAGGGGAGCTCGATCACCTACGTCTCGTGCCCGCCGGCCTCCGGCAACCATTGGCCCGTCCCACAGGCGCCGATCCCGGGGCGCGTCTACGGACTCGACGACATCGTGGTCCCCGGCGCGTACATCCACAACCTCGAGCACGGCCAGATCGTCGTCCTCTACCGCGGCGACGATGCCGGTGCCGCAGATCGCCTCGCGGCGCTGCAGGCCTGGTACCCCAACGCGCCGAAGAGCCCGATCTGCAAGCTCGGCACCGACGCGAGCCTCCTCGTCGCGCGCTTCGACCGCCTCCCCTCGCCGGTCGTCGTGCTGGCCTGGGATGTCATCTATCCGCTCGCCGACGTCGACACGGCGGCGATCGAGGCGTTCATCGCCAAGCGCGGCGACCGCGGGCCGGAGCCGATGTGCACCGAAGCGGCGGGTGGGGCGAGCATCTCGCCGAACCCGATGACGAGCGCCTCGCCGACGCCGTGAGTCCCGCGCCGATCCGTCGGATCGGCGATCGGGATCGACGCCCCGAACTCGCCCTCTCCGGGAAGCTCGAGCTGCCGCTCGACGTGCACATGCACACCCTGCTCTCCCCCGACTCGGAGGTGCCGCTCGAGGTCTACCCGGCGCTGGCGATCGCCCTCGGCATGCAGCGCATCGCGCTCACCGACCACCTCGACTTCGATCCGCGCGAGCCCGGCGCGACGCTCGCGCCGCACCGCAGGCGCGTCGAGGCGGTCGCCGCGCTGCGGGCAAAGTTCGGCGATCGCCTCGAGATCCTGCTCGGCGTCGAGATCTCGTACGAGCGCCGCTACGAGGCCGCGATCCGCGAGCACCTCCGCGACAACGCCTACGACCTGGCGATCGGCAGCGTGCACCCGGGGCTCGACTCCGAGTTCCGCCGGGCGGTCGCGCCGACCTGGGAGGGGCACGACGTCATGGAGATGCGCCCGTACTTCGACGAGGTCCAGGCGGCGGCGCAGAGCGGCCTCTTCGACATCATCGGGCACATGGACTACGTGCGGAAGTACGTTCACCCCTACATCGACACGCCCGCGTTCGAGTCGCGCCCGGAACTCTACGAGCCGGTGCTGCGC
>JBEGQU010000074.1:0-2964 GCA_041180765.1 Chloroflexota bacterium | reverse complement strand
TCGAGATCGGCGCCCCACTGAGCGTCGCGGGAGCGCCCGATCGCCCGGACCTCCACGAGGCGGCGAAGCGCCTCCGCTCGGCGGTCATCGACCTCCTGGAGGCCGCCCCGGGGGGCGAGGGGGCGAGTGGGGGATAATCCCCCCATGGGCACCGTCGAGCAGATCCTGATCGCGCAGCGCACCGGCGTCTGCTACGGCGTGCGCGAGGCGATCGACAAGGCGAAACTCGCCCGTGCCGACGGCAAGCAGACGCACACCCTCGGGCACGTGGTCCACAACGACGGCCTCATCGCCGACCTGCGCGCGCGCGGGATCGAGAGCGTCGAGACGCTCGACGAGGTGCAGGGGGGCGCGGCCGTGGTGATCCGTGCCCACGGCGTGACGCCAGAGACCTTCGCCCGAGCACAGCAGCGCGGCCTCGAGGTGATCGACGGCACCTGCACCTGGGTCACCCAGGAGCATCGCGAGCTCACGCGGCTGGTGGAGGAGGGCTACGAGATCGTCCTCCTCGGCACGCCGAACCATCCGGAGGTCGTCGGGCTGCTCGGCTTCGCTCCGCACGCCATCGTCGTCGATGAGGAGGAGGACTGGGCGAAGATCCCGCGGCGGAAGCGGATGGCGCTGATCACCCAGTCGACGCAGCCGCCCTGGAAGTTCGAGCGCCTGGCGGCGTTCATGGTCTCGCGGTGCCACGAGCTCAAGGTGGTGAACACCGTCTGCCCGGTGACGATCCGTCGGCAGGAGGACACGATGGAGCTCGCTCGGCGGGTCGAGTTGATGATCGTCGTCGGCGGAACCCGGAGTGCGAACACGAAGGAGCTGACGCGTCTCTGCGGCATCGCCGGGACGCGGGCGCTGCAGATCGAGTCGACACGGGACCTCGCGGACGCTTCGCCCTTCGAGGGGGTACGGCGGGTGGGCGTCACCGGAGGGACGAGCACGCCGATCGAGGATCTCGCCGCCGTCGTGCGGCGGATCGCCGAGCTGGCCGGGACGCCCGAGATCAGTGCGCGGGCCGCCGAGGTCGCCCGCGATGCGCTCGAGGGCGCGGCCACCCCGCAGTATCGAACGAGCTCGCTCCCGGGCGCGACCCCCGCGCAGGGCGCATGAGCCGCGCGAGCGGGTCGCAGGGGGCGGCCGAGGAGCGCCTGCCGCTCGTCGCCCTCGTCGGCCGGCCGAACGTCGGCAAGAGCACGCTCTTCAACCGCATCGTCGGTGGACGGCGGGCCGTGGTCGAAGACCGCGCGGGGACGACCCGCGATCGACTCGTCGCGGAGGCGGACTGGAACGGCAAGCGCTTCCGGCTGGTGGACACGGGCGGCATCCAGCCCGACGGCGGAGACCTCATCGAGGTCGGGGTCCAGGACCAGGCACGGATCGCGGTCGCATCGGCGGACGTGATCCTACTCGTGGTCGACGCGGCCGCCGGCCCGAACCCCGGCGATGCGGAAGTCGCACAGCTCCTGCGACGGAGCGGCAAGCCGGTGATCCTCGTCGCAAACAAGGCCGACAACCTCGACCGCGAGCGTGCGGCGCTCGAGTTCACTACCCTCGGGTTCGATCGCGTGCACCCCGTGAGCGCCCAGCATGGCGGCGGCTCGGGTGATCTCCTCGACGTCCTCGTGGAGCGGCTCCGTGCCCTGCCGCGCGAGGCGGGCATCCTCCCCGCCGAGGGGGAGGTGACCCTGGCGATCGTGGGGCGACCAAACGTCGGCAAGTCGAGCCTGCTGAACCGCCTCGTCGGCGAGGAGCGCGCCGTGGTCAGCAGCGTCGCCGGGACCACGCGCGATGCGATCGACGAGCAGGTCGACTACGCAGGGCGGCGCATCGTCCTCGTGGACACGGCGGGGATCCGCAAGCGCGGCAAGGTCGCCTCGGGCCCCGCCGCCGAGAAATACGCCACGATCCGCTCGCTCCAGGCACTCGAGCGCGCCGACGTCGCCCTGCTGCTCATCGATGCCTCCACCGGGCTCCAGGCACAGGATCTGCACATCGCCGGTGAGGTCATCGACGCGGGGAAGGGGCTCGTGCTGGTGCTCAACAAGTGGGATCTCGTCGAGAAGGATGGCTGGACCTTCGACGCGGTGGCAGCGAAGATCCGCGCCCAGGCCCCGTTCCTCGACTTCGCGCCCCTCGTCTCGGTCTCGGCCGTGACCGGGCTGCGGGCGACGAAGGTGCTCGATGCGGCGATCGCCGCTGCGGATGCCCGCAGGCTCCGGATCCCGACCGGCGCCCTGAATCGCCTCGTCGCCGAGGCGGTGGCCCGGCAGGAGCCGGCGCACAGCGGCTCCAAGCGCCCCAAGGTGCTCTACGCGGCACAGGCGGAGTCGGCTCCACCCACCTTCGTGCTCTTCGCGCGCAATGCCGAACAGGTCCACTTCACCTGGCAGCGCTTCCTCGAGAACCGCATCCGGGAGCGATATCCGCTGGCGGGCACCCCGATCAGGATCCTCGTCCGCGAGCGCGCCGCCGAAGAGGGACGCGAGCGCGGCAGGGCCGGGTCGAGGCCGACGGGACGCGCGCGATGATCCGCATCCTCGGCGCCGGGGCGTGGGGGAGCGCCCTGGCGATCCTCTGGGCCGATGCCCCCGACGGGGTCGAGCTCGTCGCGCGCACCTCGGGCGAGGCCGAGGCGATGCGCTCCACCCGCCAGAGCCGTCGCCTCCCCGGCTTCTCGCTCCCCGACGGCGTGCGCGTCGCGCATCCGGGCGACCTCGCGGCGCTCGGCCAGGATGACCTCCTCGTCGTCGCCGTCCCCTCGGACGCCATCGCAGCCACGGTGCCGGGGGCCGCTGCCGGCGCGGCGACGGTGATCGTCGCCACCAAGGGCCTGACCCCTGCGGGACTGCGCCCCAGCGAGGCGCTCGCGGCGGTCGGGATCGAGGCGCGGCGCACCCTCGTGCTCTCGGGCCCGAACCTCGCCCGCGAGATCGCATCGGGGCTGCCCGCAGCGGCGGTGATCGC
>JBEGQU010000073.1:0-3298 GCA_041180765.1 Chloroflexota bacterium | reverse complement strand
AGCTGAGCCTGCGCGACCTTGTCGCGGGCACACAGGCGGATCCTGGGCCGAGCGCCGCGGTGATCGCCGCCGCGCTCGAGTTGGCGAAGGGGGGAGGCGACCGATGAGCGGGGGACGAGAGCTCGCGACGGGGCTGCGCAGCGACGTCTGCGGCGCCCTGCGCCCAGGGGACATCGGTCGCAGGGTGCGGCTCGCCGGCTGGGTGCATCGCCGCCGCGACCACGGCAGCCTCGTCTTCATCGATCTCCGCGATCGCTACGGCGTGGTGCAGGTCGTCGTCGACGCCGCGACCGCGCCGACGGCCCATGCGGCACTCGACCCGGTGCGCAGCGAGTGGGTGATCGCCGTCGAGGGGCAGGTTGCCGCCCGGCGCGCCGGAACCGAGAACGATCGGCTGGCAACCGGCGCCATCGAGGTCGCGGGTGACGCGGTGAGCGTGCTCTCGACCGCCAAGACGCCGCCCTTCTACATCAACGACCCCGATGCGCCGATCGACGAGAGCCTGCGCCTCAAGCACCGCTACCTGGATCTCCGCCGCGAGCCGCTGCGCGACCGGCTGCTGCTGCGCAGCGCGATGGTGCAGGCGATCCGCGAGGTGCACCATGAGCACGGCTTCGTCGAGGTGGAGACGCCGATCCTGATCAAGTCCACGCCGGAGGGGGCACGCGACTTCATCGTCCCCTCGCGCCTGCAGCCGGGGAGCGTCTACGCCCTGCCCCAGTCGCCGCAGCAGATGAAGCAGCTGCTCATGGTCGCGGGCTTCGATCGCTACTTCCAGATCGCGCGCTGCTTCCGCGACGAGGACCTGCGCGGGGACCGGCAGCCGGAGTTCACGCAGCTCGACCTCGAGATGAGCTTCGTCGACGAGTCGAGCGTCCGCGCCTTCGTCGAGGCGATGGTCGTCGAGGTCACCAAGCGCACGCGGCCGGACCGGCCGCTGCAGCAGCTGCCGTTCCCCGTCTTCACCTACGACGAGGCCCTCGAGCGCTATGGCTCCGACAAGCCCGACATCCGCTACGCGATGGAACTCGTTGACCTCGGCGCGGCGCTCCCGGTGACCACGGGGTTCAAGGTGTTCGACGATGTCCGCGCCGCCGGAGGTCGCGTGCGGGCGATCCGTGTCGCCGGCGGCGGCGATACGCCGCGCTCCACCATCGACGAGTGGACCGATCGCGCGAAGCGCTACGGCGCAGACGGTCTCGCCTGGATCGCGCTGCAGCCGAGCGGAGAGATCCGCTCGCCGATCGCGAAGTTCCTCTCTCCCGAGGCGACCGCGGCGCTCTGGAGCGCCACGGGCGGCACCTCGACGGCGCCGCAGGGCGACCTGCTGCTCATCGTCGCCGGCGAGCGGGTCAGGTCGGCCGAGGTGCTCGGGCGCCTGCGCGTGGAGGTCGCCGAGCAGGCGGGCCTCGCCGACCCCGAGATCCTCGCCTTCTGCTGGGTCCACCGCTTCCCGATGTACCAGTGGGACGACGAGGGGGCGCGCTGGGATGCGACGCACAACCCGTTCAGCGCCCCGGTGCCGGAACACATCGGGCTGTTGGCGACGCGATCGGGCGACCTGGCACGCCGCGACCCCGCGGATCCCGCCGCGGGCGCCCTCGCGCAGCAGTACGACGTGGTGCTGAACGGCTGGGAGCTCGGTGGTGGCTCGATCCGCATCCACGACCGTGCACTGCTGGAGCGCTCCTTCGCGCTCATGGGGCACTCGATCGACGACGCTCGGGCGAAGTTCGGTGCGCTCCTCGACGCGTTCGAGTACGGCGCGCCGCCGCACGGCGGGATCGCCATCGGCGTGGAGCGCTGGGCGGCGCTGCTCGCGGGCCAGTCGAACATCCGCGAGGTGATGGCCTTCCCGAAGACCCAGTCGGGGAGCGACCTGATGCTCGAGGCTCCGTCCGCGCCGGATCCGCGCCAGTGGGAGGAGCTCGGGCTCAGCGTCCGCCCCGCGGGGAAGCCGACGGCCGGGGGCGGCTCGGGCGCCTAGGCCCCAGAGCCGCCGCCGCGCTGCTCCCAGGGGTCGACCGCATCGTGGTCGGCGGGGGGCGCCAGATAGGGGAGCCTCGCGCGGCCATCCGATGGCGTGATCGCGCCCCCGTCGCCGCACTCCACGAGCAGCGCCGGCTCGCCCGCATCCCCCGCCGGCAGCAGCCGGACCGGTCCCGCGACCGCGTCATGGGCGGCGATCAGCTGGCGTCGCGGCTCGCGCCCGTGGGTGGCGATCAGCGTCGTGATCGTCTCGGGGTCGACCCCGGCGTGGCTCAGCGGTAGGAGCAGCAGGCCCGTGGTCGCCCGCACCTCGCCCGCGGCGTCGGCGAGCGCCCCAGCGGCGTCGACGGCCTCCGTCGCGCGCGCCGATGGCGGCAACGCTCCGTCCGCGGCCGGTCCGGCGATGAGGATCGGCTGGGCGCCGCCGGACCAGGCGGCATCCACCAGGCGACCGAGCGTCGAGGGGTCAGTCGGCGATGCGTCGGAGGTGATCAGGGCGGCGACGGTCATGGGCGGAGTATACGGGTCGGCGAAGCGTGCGAGAATGCACCGATGACCACCATGAGCGCACCCGCGGGCCTCGTCGCGCAGACCGGGATCCGCACGATCGGCATCGTGGCGCACGTCGACCACGGGAAGACGACGCTCGTCGACAGCCTGCTGCGCCAGAACGGGGCCTTCCGCGCCAACGAGGAGCTCGTCGAGCGCGTCATGGACAGCGGCGACCTCGAGCGCGAGAAGGGGATCACGATCCTCGCCAAGGAGACCGCCATCAACTTCAAGGGGGTACGGGTCGTCATCGTCGACACCCCCGGGCACGCCGACTTCGGCGGCGAGGTCGAGCGAAGCCTCCTCGCGGTCGACGCCGTGCTCCTGCTGGTCGACGCCTCCGAGGGGCCGCTGCCGCAGACCCGCTACGTGCTCTCCAAAGCGCTCGCACGCCAGCTGCCGGTGATCCTCGTCATCAACAAGATCGATCGACCCGACGCGCGCATCAAGGAGGTGATTGACGAGGTCTACGAGCTCTTCCTCGACCTCGGCGCGAACGAGCGCCAGATCGACTTCCCGATCGTCTACACGAATGCGCGGGCGGGCACGGCCACGCGCGACATGGCCCAGCCCGGGACGAACCTCGAGCCGCTCCTCGACTGCGTGCTGGAGACGGCGCCGGCGCCGCTCCACGAGCCAGGGCACCCGCTGCAGGTGCTCGTGACGAACCTCGCGGCCAGCGACTTCGTCGGGCGCATCGCCATCGGGCGCATCCGCAACGGCGTGGCGCGCAAGGGGGGCAAGATCACCATCGTCCGCG
>JBEGQU010000072.1:0-21201 GCA_041180765.1 Chloroflexota bacterium | reverse complement strand
CACAGTCCAAGCGAACGACGGAATGAGTGCGATGCCAGCTGCAAACGGGAGCCACGAGAACGCGCTTCGCTTCAGCACCAGATCGTAGGCGACCCCAAGCAGCATGCCGATCGTCGCGATGAGTAGCGCCTGTGCGCCGAGCGCCGCGGCGGCGGCCGACCCCACCAGCGCCGTGCAGGCGGCGATAGCCACGCCGGCGCGCGCCGAAATCCGCCCCGCAGCGATCGGCTTCTCGTGTCGTGCACGATCCACCCGACGATCGAAAAGATCGTTCAGCGTCCCGATGAACGCGTGTGCGCCGAGCATGGTCGCCGCTGCGAGCAACGATCGGTCGAGTGAAGCTCCGGCAATGAGAGCGAGGAGCGCCGCCGCAGCGGCGTTCAGCAGCGTCGGGCCGACATGGACGACTCGGAGCACGTCGAAGAACATCGTCACCCCAACAGGCTAGCGCTGATAGGATGCGCGCATGTCCTCCCCCGCAATCTCCGTCGAGCATCTGGTGAAGCGATATAAGGGGGCAGATCGCAACGCCGTCGACGACATCTCGTTCAGCGTCGCCCAAGGTTCGCTCTTCGCCCTGCTAGGGCCGAACGGCGCCGGGAAGACGACGACGATCAGCATCCTCACGACGACGCTCGCTGCGACCTCTGGGAGCGTCTCGATCGCCGGCGCAGATCTTGCGCGCGAGCAGTCAGAGGTGCGTCGGCGCGTCGGAATCATCTTCCAGAAGCCCTCACTGGATCGCGCCCTCACCGGCGAGGAGAACTGTAGGTTCCACGCTGCGCTCTACGGAGCCTACGCATATCGCCCGGCGTTCGCGCTCATGCCACAGGAGTACCGCGACCGCATCGTCGCACTCGGCGCCCTCGTCGGCCTCGATCGCGACGACCTCTTCAAGAAGATCTCGAAGTATTCGGGCGGGATGCGGCGCAAGCTGGAGATCGCACGCTCTCTCCTGCACCGACCACAGGTGCTCTTCCTCGACGAGCCGACGGTCGGGCTCGATCCCGAGTCGCGCCGCTCGGTCGCCGGCTACCTCGATGCGATCCGCCGCAGCGAGGGGACGACGATGGTCCTGACCACGCACTACCTCGACGAGGTCGAGATCGCCGACCAGGTCTGCATCATCGATCGCGGCAAGATCGTCGCCGACGGCACGCCCGCCTCACTCCGCGCGGGCACCGGGGTCACCCGCGTCGAGCTCGAGTCCGCCGACCGCACCGCGCTAGCCGCAGAGGTCGAGCGCCTCGGCTTCGCCCCCCTCCCGATCTCGGCCGGCGTCGCCGTCGAGGTGCAGGGCGCGGCGGCGGCGCAGGGGCTGCTGCGCGACCTGAAGGCGCCGCTCAGCCGCTTCGAGGTGCGCAGTCCGAGCCTTGAAGATGCCTACCTGAAGATCGTCGCCGCCACCGCCGACGAGCGCGAGGAGTCGCCCCTCGACGACGCGCCGCGCCGGAGCTTCCGCCGATGACCGCCGCGCCGGTGCGCTTCAGCCCGCGCAAGGAGCTCGCCGCGGCCGCGGCGATCGCCGCGCGCGACGTCACCAAGCTGCTCCGCGATCCGATCCGCCTCGTCGGCGGCCTCGTCTTCCCGGCGCTCTTCATCGGCGTCCTCGGCGGCGCCTTCGCCTCGAACTTCACCACGCCGGGAATCGACCTGCTCCCCTTCATCTTCGCCGGGCAGCTCGCCCAGGGCGTCTGGCAGTCGGCTGCCCTCGGCCTGATCTCCATCCTCGAGGACCGCGAGAACGACTTCAGCCAGGAGATCTTCGTTGCGCCGATCGGTCGCCGGACGATCCTCGCAGGGAAGATCCTCGGCGAGTCGATCGTCGCCTTCCCCCAGGCCTTCACCGTGATGCTCTTCGGCATCGTCCTCGGCATCCCGCTCACCCTCGCGCAGGTCCTGGCGATCATCCCGGCGCTGATCCTCGTCGCGATCTTCGGTGCCTCGTTCGGCGCGCTGATCGTCAGCCTGCTGCCGAACCAGCGCTCGGCGAACCTGCTCTTCCCGTTCATCTTCCTGCCGCAGTTCTTCCTCGCCGGCGCCTTCAACCCGATCCGCAACCTGCCCTGGTACCTCGATATCGTCAGCCACATCGCGCCGCTGCGCTACGCGGTCGACCTGATCCGCGGCGCCTACTACGGGGCGGGCGACCCGGCGGTGCTCGGCGACCCGGCCTGGACCGCCGGCCTGATCGCCGTGCTCACGGTGGTCATGCTCTCGATCGGCACGCTGCTCTTCGTCAAGAGCGAACGCAACCGCTGATCCTGCGGCGCCGGCACGCCGCGCCGGCTAGATCGCGTCGGGTCCCCGGCGGAGGCAGGCGACTCGCCGCTCCCCCGCACGATCGAGCTGCACCAGCGCGGGAGCCGTCGCCGCACAGGCGGCGACCGCCTCGCGGCAGCGCGGATGGAACATGCAACCGCTCGGCGGGCTGAGCGGCGACGGCACGTCGCCCTCGAGGATGATCCGGTCGCGGCGGTCGCGGCGATCGGGCTCGGGGACCGCCGAGAGGAGCGCCTTCGTGTAGGGGTGCTCCGGGGCGCCGAAGATCTGCGCCGCAGGACCCGTCTCGGCGATCTTGCCGAGGTACATCACCGCGATCCGATCGCAGAGGTGCTCGACGACCCCCAGGTTGTGGGCGATGAACAGGTAGGAGAGGCCGAGTTCGCGCTGCAGGTCGGCGAGCAGGTTCAGCACCTGCGCCTGGATCGACACATCGAGCGCGGAAACCGGCTCGTCGAGCACGATGAGGCTCGGATCGAGCACCAGGGCGCGGGCGATCCCGACGCGCTGCCGCTGGCCGCCGGAGAACTCGTGGGGGTAGCGGCGCGCGCTCTCCGGGCGCAGGCCGACCATGTCGAGCGTCTTCGCGACCTTCGCCTCTCGCTCGGCCGCGCTCCCCACGCCGTGGATGCGCAGCCCCTCGCCGACCGCCTCGCCGACCGGCGTCCGTGGATCGAGGCTGGCGAACGGGTCCTGGAACACGATCTGCGCGCGACGACGGTATGACTTGAGGGCGGCCCCGGAGAGGCGGGTGATCTCCTGCCCGTCGAAGGCGATGCTCCCCGCCGTCGGCTCGATCAGGCGCAGGATCAGCCGCCCGACCGTGGTCTTGCCGCAGCCGGACTCGCCGACGAGGCCGAGCGTCTCGCCGCGGCGCACCTCGAAGTCGACGCCGTCGACGGCCCGTACCTCGCCGACCTTGCGCTGCAGGGCGCCGGCGCGCACGTCGAACGACTTGGCAAGGCCCCGTACCTCGAGCAGCGGCGCGGCGACCGGGGCGCTCGCCTTCGCGCTCATGCGCGCACCCCCGGCTCATAGAGGTGGCAGCGCACGCCGCTCCCCTCGGGGGCCCCGTGCGCCTTCATGTCGGGGTGCTGGGTGGTGCAGGCGGCCAAGCCCGCCGCCTCGCGCGCGCCGCAGCGCTCGGCGAAGCGGCAGCCGCTGATCGGCGCGACGAGCGAGGGGACCTGGCCGGGGATCACCTTCAGCTGGCCGCGCCCCGTGCCCGCCCGCGGGATCGCGCCGAGCAGCCCCTGGGTGTAGGGGTGGCGCGGACCGTCGAAGAGCGGGTCGCGGGGCTGCTGCTCCACGACCTCGCCCGCGTACATCACCGCCACCCGATCGCAGAACTCCGAGACGACGCCGAGGTCGTGGGTGATGAGCACGATCGCCGTACCGAGGCGCTCGCGGAGCTCCTTGAGCAGCTCGAGGATCTGCGCCTGGATCGTCACGTCGAGGGCGGTGGTCGGCTCGTCGGCGATCAGCAGCTCGGGCTCGCAGGCGAGGGCCATGGCGATCATCACGCGCTGCGCCATGCCGCCCGAGATCTCGTGCGGGTAGGCGTCGGCCCGGCGCCCCGGGTCGGGGATCCCGACGCGCTCGAGCAGCTCGATGCCGCGCAACCGCGCCGCCTTGCGATCGAGCCCCTTGTGCACGCGCAGCACCTCGCCGATCTGGTCGGCGAGCCGCTGCACCGGGTTCAGCGAGGAGTTCGGCTGCTGGAAGATCATCGCGATGCGGTTGCCGCGGATCGCGCGCATCTCCTCGTCGCTGGCGGTGAGCAACTCCTTGCCGTCGAAGCGCACGCTGCCGCCGACGATCTCGCCCGGCGCGTTGATCAGGCGCAAGATCGAGAGCGAGGTGACGCTCTTGCCGCAACCGGACTCGCCCACCAGGCCGAGCACCTCGCCGCGGTCCACGCCGAATGTGGCGCCGTCGACCGCACGCACCACGCCGTCGCGCATGCGGAAGACGGTCTGCAGGTCGCGTACCTCGAGCAGTCTCTCGGCCATGCGCCCGCCTACCGCTGGAGCCGCGGGTCGAGGGCGTCGCGCAGCCCGTCGCCGATGAGGTTGAAGGCGAGCACCGTGAGGGTGATGGCGATGCCCGGGAAGAGCACCACGTGCGGCGCGGAGAAGAGCAGGTTGCGATCGCCGCCGATCATCGAGCCCCACTCGGCGAGCGGCGGCTGGGCGCCGAGGCCGAGGAAGCTGAGTGCCGCGACGTCGAGGATCGCCCCGGCGATGCCGAGCGTCCCCTGCACGATGATCGGCGTGAGCGCGTTCGGCAGCACCTTGCGGAACAGGATCGCCGCCTCGGAGGCGCCGAGGGCGCGGCTCGCCGAGACGAACTCCCGGTCGCGCAGGCTCAGCACCGAGGCGCGCATGACACGGGCGTAGATCGGGATCGCCACGATGCCGATGGCGATCTGGGCGTTGATCAGGCCGGGGCCGATCACCGTCACGATGGCGATCGCCAGCAGCAGGCTCGGGAAGGCGAGCAGCACGTCCATGACGCGCATGATCAGCGTGTCGAGCCAGCCGCCGACGAAGCCGGCGATGGAGCCGAGCAGCGTGCCGAGGACGATCGCGAAGCCGACGGTGAGGATCCCGACCTGGAGGCTGACGCGCGCGCCGTGCAGCACGCGCGAGAAGACGTCGCGCACGTTGCCGTCGAGGCCGAAGAGGTGCTGCGGCCCGGTGCAGCCGAAGAGGTTGATGCACGGCGCAGCGAGCCGGTCGGCTCCCTGCTCCTTGCCGATCAGCACCTCGGTCGGGCCGTAGCTGGCGAAGACGTCGGCGCCGAGCGCGGCGACGAGCAGCACCGCGAAAATCGCCAGGCCGACGCGCGCGGTGCGCTGCTCCAGGAACGAGCGCAGCGCGCGGCGCAGCGGCGTCTGGGCGGCGGCGCGCTTCGTCGGCACGGTCGCGGCGGTCACGAGTCCATCCTCACGCGCGGATCGAGGTAGGCGTAGCTGATGTCGGTGAGCAGGTTGACCAGCACGTAGCCGACGCTCACCACCACGGTGAACCCCTGCACCACCACGTAGTCGCGCGCCGTGATCGCCTCGGAGATCGTGCGACCGACACCGGCGAAGTTGAAGATCGTCTCGGTGAGCACTGCGCCGGAGAGAAGCCCGCCGAGCGAGAGGCCGATGACGGTCACGACGGGGAGCAGCGCGTTGCGCAGGGCGTGCGTCCCGACCACCTGCCGCTCGGTGAGCCCCTTCGCCCGCGCGGTGCGCACGTAGTCGCTCCCGAGCACGTCGAGCAGCGAGGAGCGGGTGATGCGCGCGATCACCGCCATCGGGATCGTCGCGAGGGCGACCGCCGGGAGGATCAGGTGTGCCAGCGCGTCGATCAACAGGTCGGGGCGCAGGGTGAGGATCGCGTTGGGGATCGCCATGTTCGAGACGAAGTCGAGGAGCACGCGGATCGGCCCCCCGAGGCCGCCGAGCCCCCAGACCACCGCAATCTCGTCGGGGATGGTGCCGGGCGAGTAGCGCCCGGCCGAGGGGAGGGCGATCGGCGTCCCCTTCAGGACGATCGCGAAGAGGTAGGCGAGCAGGAGGCCGAGCACGAAGACGGGGATCGAGACGCCCAGGTTGGCGAAGATCATCGTGCCGACGTCGCGCTTCGAGTTGCGGCGGGTGGCGGCGGCGACGCCGAGGCGGATGCCGAAGAAGGTGGCGATGCCGAGCGAGGCGAGCGCGAGCTCGACCGTCGGCGGGAGGCGCTCGATCAGGAGTTCCGTGACGGGGATGCCGAAGCGGATCGACTCGCCGAGGTCGCCGGTGGCCACCTGACCGAGGTAGCGGAGAAACTGGACGGGGATCGGTTGGTCGAAGCCGTAGCGCACGTTGAAGGCGGCACAGGCCGCCTCCGTCGCCTTCTCGCCGAGCATCGCGCGGCAGGGGTCGCCCGGCAGGATGCGGGTGATGGTGAAGACGGCGACGAGGATTCCGAAGATGACCGGGAGGCTGATGAGCAGGCGGCGCAGGATGTACGTCGTCACCGGCGCTTGACCCTCCCTCTCCCCCGTTCTCGGTGGCTAGCAAGTACCCCCGCCGCCACCCGAGGGTGGCGGCGGGGGCTCCGTCGGCGCCGCCCCGCGGGCAGCGTCAACGGGAACCGTTACTCAGCGGCGGTGCACTTGTCCGCGTTCAAGAACGGGCCGATGAGGCCGAAGTACTCGAACACGCTCGTGCGACCCTTGTGCCACGGGTGTGCGCAGTCCCAGATCGAGGCGAACGTGTCGACCACGTCCGTCGCGTCGAGGACCGCCCCGTTGTGGAACTTCACGCCCGACTGGAGCGTGCAGGTCCACGTGAGCAGGTCGGCCGAGGCCTCGCAGCTCTTGGCGAGCAGCGGCTTCGTCTCGGCGGTGCCGGTCTTGAAGCCGTAGAGGCCCTCCTGGATCTGGCCGCAGATGCGGAGGCTCTCGCCGTCCGTCTCGTCGGCGCAGTAGAGTCCGCCCGGCTCGCCGTTCTGCACCCAGACGATCGAGTCGCGACCGCCCGGATCCATCACCGAGAGCTCCTCGTTGCCGAGCGGCGACGAGTGGGCGCCCGCGACGTCGGCCTTGAAGGCGACGCCCGAACCACCATGGATCATCGGGATCATCGGGATGTTCTCGCGGATGGCGTTGTTCGCCTCCGTGTACAGCGCCGCGCGCTGGGTGGCATCGGCCGTCGCGCCCGCAGCCGCGAGCTTGTCGGTGATCGCCGTGAACTTGTCGCCGAACTGATCCGACGAGTTCGCCCCGAAGTGATAGTCGAGGAAGTTCGTCGGGTCCGGATAGTCCGCGCCCCAACCGAGGAGGTGGAGGCCTTCGAGCTTCCCGGCGCTCGCGTTGTCGAGGAACGTCGTCGACTCCTGGACGTCCAGGGTCACCGTGATGCCGATCTCGGCGAGCTGGGCCTGGATGTCGGTCGCGACCGCGACCGGCGCCGGCAGGTAGCCGCGGACCTTGTCGCGGAGCGACAGGGTCGTCGAGAACCCGTTCGGGTAGCCGGCCTCGGCGAGCAGCGCCTTGGCGGCTGCCACGTCGGTGTCGTACCAGGCGTCGCCCTCGCACGCGAACTCGATCGAGCACGGCGTGAAGTGCGTCGCAACGACCGACCCGCCCGGGTAGAACTGGTCGACGATGCGCTGTCGGTCGAGCGCCAGCGCCACGGCCTTGCGGACCTTGACGTTGTCGAACGGCGCGAACTTGTTGTTGAAGCCCACGTAGAGGATGTTCAGCCCCTCGCGCGGCTTGAGCGCGAGCGTGCTGTCACCCTCGACGGCGGCAAAGTCGTCGGGCGACACGTTGTCGATGCCGTCGGCTGCGCCGGACTTCAGGGCGATGAGGCGGGCTGCCGCCTCATCCATCCACTGGATCACGGCCGTCTTCGCCTTGGCCTTCGTGCCCCAGTACCCGTCGAAGCGCGAGAGGACGATCTGCGACCCCTTCTCCCACGCCTTGAACGAGAACGGGCCGGTGCCGTTCGGCTTCGTGACGATCGTGCCGTCCTCGACATGGGCCTTCATGTAGCCCGAGTCCTGGATGACGAAGTTGGTGAGTGCGAGCTTCTGCAGGAACGCCACGTCGGGCGCGCAGAGCTTGAACACGACCGTGTGCTCGTCGGTCGACGTGACCTGCGCGAGGCCGGTCTGGCCATCGGCGCACGCCACGGCCTCGGCCGGGTAGGCCTTCGCCGCGTAGTCGACGTTCTCGGCGGCCGGGGCGGTCGAGCCGCCGCACGCCGCAGCGAGCATCAGGATCGTGGCGCCGAGGGCGCCGATCCGGAGGTTTCTCATTGCGTCTCTCTCCTTGCTTTGTTACGACAACGGCCAGTCGCCACTGCCGCACTGCGGGAATCCGCATTGGCCTCAGGGTAGACGAGCGCGCCCCCGTGCGAGCAACCCCCTCCCGCCTGGTGATTTGTTACATAGATGCCTGCTCTACGCTCTGGGGGAGCGGGCCAGAAGGTCCGTCGCATGCTCATTGGAGGAACCCATGGCAACAGCAGCGCGCAGGGGCGCAGCGGCACGGGGCGGAGGGGTCGCGACCGCGTTCGCGCCGATCCCGGCGGCACGCGCCAAGCAGCTCTTCAACTGGAACCGGATCCTCGTGGCGCTCCACGGGATCCAGGCGGCGATCATCGTCGCCATCAGCCCGACGGACGCCCTCGTCCGCTTCGAGGGGACCTACCCCGTCTCGAAGATCGTGAACGGGCAGTTCGCCGGCCTCACGGCGGAGAAGGAGCTGCTCTTCAGCTTCCCGCTCGCCTATCTCGTCGCCGCCTTCTTCGCCCTGTCGGCGCTGGCGCACTTCCTCGTTGCCTACCCGCTGCGGAAGCGCTACGAAGGCTGGCTCGCCCAGCAGTTCAACCCGATGCGCTGGGCGGAGTACGCCCTCAGCTCGACGCTGATGATCATCGGCATCGCCTCGCTCAGCTTCATCACCGATGCGGGCGCGCTGATCGCGATCGCGGTGTGCAACGCCTCGATGAACCTGTTCGGTTGGTCGATGGAAGAGGCGAACATCGGCCGCAGCAAGACGCAGTGGAGCCACTACATCTTCGGCTGCATCGCGGGGATCGCCCCGTGGATCGCGATGTTCACGACGGTAGGCCTCTCGCTGGCGAACTGGCCGACGGGGATCGGGCCCAACGGCCGGAGCCTCGAGGAGTTCAAGCCGGTGCTGGTCGCGATCTACGTGAGCTTGTTCATCAGCTTCAACATCTTCGCGATCAACATGGTGCTCCAGCGCCTGAAGGTCGGTCGGTGGAAGGACTACCTCCACGGCGAGCGGAGCTACATGATCCTCTCGCTCGTGGCGAAGACGCTCCTCGCCTGGCAGGTGTGGAGCGGCGTCTTCATGCCGGCAAACTAGGTTCGCGCGCGGCAGGTGCCGCACGACCCCGGTCGCGCCAGGCGGCGCGGCCGGGGTCTCGTTTCTCCGGCCGCCGCTACGATGCGCGCATGAGGGTCCACGAGGCGCGCCTGGCATCGCTCATCGCCGCCGAGGGGGAGCGGTTCCTCGCACGCCACCCGAAGTCCGCGGCCCTCGCCGCCCGCGCCGCCGGGAGCCTCGTGCGGGGCGTGCCGATGCCCTGGATGCAGCGCTGGGCTTCGCCCGTGCCGCCCTTCGCCGTGCGGGCGCAGGGGGCCGAGATCGAGGACGCCGACGGGGCGGCCTACCACGACCTCGCGCTCGGCGACACGGCGGCGATGGCGGGGCACGCCCCCGAGGCGGTCACCAGGGCCGTGGGCGCGCAGCTCGCGCGGGGCTCGACGACGATGCTCCCCTCCGAGGCGGCGATCCGCGCCGGCGAGGCGCTCGCGTCGCGCTTCGGCCTGCCGCTCTGGCAGCTCACCCTCACCGCGACCGACGCGAACCGCTTCGCGCTGCGCCTGGCGCGCCTGGTGACCGGCCGGCCGAGGATCCTCGTCCACAACTGGTGCTACCACGGGTCGGTCGACGAGGGCTTCGCCACGATCGCACCGGGCGGCGTGGCCGGCGCGGCGGTCGCGCGGCCGGGCAACCTCGGTCCGCAGGTCGACCCCGCGCGCACCACCCGCGTCGCCGAGATCAACGACCTCGCCGCGACCGAGGCGGCGCTGGCGACCGGTGACGTGGCGGCGATCCTCGTCGAGCCGGCGCTGACGAACATCGGCATCGTGCTCCCCGACGCCGGCTACCACGAGGCGCTCCGCGCGTTGGCCACGCGCCACGGCGCACTGCTGATCATCGACGAGACGCACACGATCTCGGTCGGGCCGGGCGGCGCCACGCGCGCCTGGGGGCTCGCGCCCGACATGCTCGTCATCGGCAAGGCGATCGCCGGCGGTCTCCCCGGGGCCGCCTACGGCATGGGTACGGCGCTCGCCGAGCGGATCCGCGGCGCGATCGTGCTCGACCAGATCGACACGGGCGGCATCGGGGGCACCGTCTCGGGGAGTGTCCTCTCCGCGGTCGCGATCGACGCCACCCTCAACGAGGTCCTCGTCGCCGCCGCCTACCCACAGATGATCGCCAAGGCGTCGCGCTGGGCCGCCGGCGTCGAGGCGACGATCGGGCGGCACGGGCTCCCCTGGAGCGTGACGACCCTCGGTGCGCGCGCCGAGTACCACTTCACCCCCGAGGCTCCGCGCAACGGCGGGTCCGCCGCCGCGGCGGTGCACCACGGGCTCGAGCGCTTCCTCCACCTGCACGCGCTCAACCGCGGGCTGCTGCTCACGCCCTTCCACAACATGGCGCTCTTCTCGCCGGTCACCCCGGACGCGGCCGTCGACCTGCACGGCGAGGTCTTCGAGGAGGGTGTCGCGGCGCTCCTGTCGGGAGGGGCGCTGGGCGCCTAGCGCGACGCCCCGGCCGCGGGGCGCTAGGGGACGAGCTCGATCGCGCCCTTCATGTTGGCGTGCAGCTGGCAGAAGAACTCGTAGGACGCGTTCGCGTCGAGCGCCGGGAGCTCGTACTCCTCCGTCGCGACGCCGGCGAACTGCTCGCCGGCGAAGACCGGGTCGCCTGACGCCCCCTTCACGCGCACCGCGACGTTGTGCGGCACGCCCGCGTCGTTGTTCGTGAACTTCAGCGTCACCGCCTCGCCCGCCTGGATCTTCAGCACGCCGAGGTTGAACTTCACGCCGCTCGCGACGAGCTCCGGGTGGCGCGGGTCGGCAACGGGGCCGACCGGCCCCTTGGCGCCGGCGGCGAAGACCCCCGACTGGCCGAGGGCGAGGCTGAAGAAGGCGATCAGGGCGACGTCCACGAGGAGTCGCGAGGGGCGCAGGGGGGTCGGGTTGACGACGTGCCCATCACGGGCGTTGGCGACCGCGCGCCACTCGCGGCGCGAGTCCAGCAGCCAGCCGGCGAGGGCGACGCCGAAGACCAGCGTGCCGAGCGCAAGGAACGAGAGGTTCACCGCGAGCCCGAAGAAGAGCACCGCCGCCCCCGCGCAGACCACGAGCGGCAGGATCGACGGTGCGGGCATGTGCACGCCCTCGGGGGCATGTGCCGCGGGCTTGGAGGCGCGCACCGGGCGCCAGGCGGGCAGGTGCGCGTGGACCTCGGCGGTGTCCATGGCGTGGACGAGGATCGCCGCCATGGTGCCCATCGCCACGCCGGTGATGGCGAGCATGAAGGCCATGTGGGGATCGTCGGCGGCCACGAGGAAGACGCCCGCCGCCAGCTCGAAGATCCCGCCGATCGCCAGGGCCGCGAGCAGCATGCCGTACCTCCTAGACGATGTAGAGCAGGCTGTAGAGCAGGATCCAGACGACGTCGACGAAGTGCCAGTAGATCGAGGTCGCCTCGACCATGTCGTGGTGCTCCGCCGAGAACTGGCCGAGCGAGCCGCGGTAGAGGCAGACGCCGAGCATCAGCACGCCACCGAGCACGTGGGCGCCGTGGAAGCCCGTCAGCACGTAGAAGGTGCTGCCGAAGACGCCGTCCGAGATCCCGAAGCCGAGCTGCGTGTAGTCGTAGGCCTGGCCGATGAGGAAGATCACGCCGAGGGCGACGGTGATCAGCAGGGCGCGGTTCATCCCCTGGCGGTCGCCGGCGCGGATGCGCCACACGGCGATCTGGCAGGTGACGGAGCTCAGCACCAGCAGCGCCGTCATGACCGTCGGGAAGAGGATCTCGCCGTGGAGGTCGAAGGCGCCGTTCCCCGCGGGCGGCCAGGTGCCGGTCGCGGTGCGCAGGTTGAAGTACGCGGCGAAGAGGCCGGCGAAGAACATGATCTCCGAGACGATGAACAGGAGCATCCCGAGGACGGGATTGCCGAGCCCCTTCTTGTGGCCGGCCTTGTGGGCGGTCACCGCGGTGCTCATGCGTGCCCCTTCCCCGAGCGCCCGTGCCGCGCGTCGAAGAGCGGCCGCTCGGAGGTGATCGGCGGGAGGCGGTCGAAGTTCCAGGCGGGGGGCGGCGACGAGGTCGCCCACTCCAGGGTGTTCCCCTCCCACGGATCATCGCCGGCGGCCGCGCCGCTGCGCAGCGAGACGTACACGTTCCAGAAGAACGGGATGAAGCTGAGGCCGATGGTGAAGCCGCCGATCGTGGCGAGCAGGTTCAGGTCGTTCCAGCCGGCCGTCGGCGAGTAGTCGGCGATGCGGCGCGGCATCCCGGCGAGCCCGAGCACGTGCATCGGCAGGAAGGTCAGGTTGAGCCCCAGGTACATCAGCGCGAAGTGCACCTTGCCGAGGCGCTCGTCGAGCATCTTGCCGCTCATCTTGGGGAAGTAGAAGTAGATCCCGGCCATGATGCCGAGGAACGAGCCGCCGAAGAGCACGTAGTGGATGTGCGCCACGATCCAGTACGTGGCGTGGATCGCGTAGTCGACCGGCACGGGGGCGCTGAAGACGCCGTTGATGCCGCCGATGAGGAACATGCTCAGGAAGCCGACCGCGAAGAGCATCGGGGTCTTGAACATGATCTGGCCGCGCCACATGGTGGCGATCCAGTTGAAGAACTTCACGCCGGTCGGCACGGCGATGAGGAAGGTCATCACCGAGAAGAACGGCAGGAAGACGCTCCCCGTGGTGAACATGTGGTGCGCCCAGACGCTGAAGCCGAGGGCGCCGATGCCCGCGGTGGCGAAGACGAACGCCTTGTAGCCGAACAGTGGCTTGCGGCTGAAGACGGGGATGATCTCGGAGATCACGCCCATCGCCGGCAGGACCATGATGTACACCGCCGGGTGGCTGTAGAACCAGAAGATGTTCTGCCAGAGGATCGCCGAGCCGCCGAGGGTCGGGTCGAAGAAGGCACCGCCGAAGTTGCGGTCGATGAAGAGCATCACCAGCGCGCTGGTCAGCACCGGCGTGCCCATGAGCACGAGCACGCTCGTGACGAGCACCGTCCAGACGAGGATCGGCATGCGGAAGAGGGTCATCCCAGGGGCCCGCATGCGGAAGACGGTGACCATGAAGTTGACCGCGCCCAGGATCGAGCTCGTACCGACGAGGATCACCGCGACGATCCAGAGGTTCATCCCGGGGCCGGGCGAGTACTTGATGCTGCTCACCGGCGGGTAGGAGGTCCAGCCGGCATCGGCGGCGCCGCCGAGCAGGAAGCCCGACGCGGCGACGATCCCCGAGAAGGGGACCATCCAGAAGCTGAGTGCGTTGATGCGCGGGAAGGCCATGTCGGGCGCACCCAGCTGGAGCGGCACAACGTAGTTGCCGATCGCTGCGAGGAACGGGATGATCACCCAGAAGATCATCACCGACGCGTGCATCGTGAACATCTGGTTGTAGGTGGACTCGTCGAGGAACTGCAGCCCCGGCTGGGCCAGCTCCGCGCGGACGGCGAGGGCGAGCAGACCGCCGATGCCGAGGAAGACGAACGACGAGATCGTGTAGAGGATGCCGATCTTCTTGTGGTCGGTGGTCGTCAGCCACTCGTAGATGCCCGAGGCGCTACGTGCCGCCGGCCGGAGCGTGGTGGTTGCCATGGTCGTTCCTCCTCCTCGCTACGCGGCGACGCGGCCGATCGACCGCACGGCGGCCGGCGCGTCGACGATCTCCAGATCGGCGTACATGCCCGCCTTGTAATGCCCCTGGATGTTGCACATCACGACGTAGCGCCCGGGCGTCAGGTCGAGCGTGACCGACCCCGGCGTCCCCGGCTCATACTCCGGCTGCTCCCCGACGACATCGAGCTTCGCCTCGTCGATGCGGCCGGTGGCCGGGTCGACGTCGGCGACGAGGTCGGCGGCGCGCTTCTCGGAGCGCACGACGATGAACTCGTGGGCGATCGTGCCCTCGTTGGTCAGGTTGAAGGTCACCGAGCCGGCGACGTGCCGCGTCGCCGAGATCTCGATCCCCCACTCCTTCTGCGTCCCGTCGATCGGGCCGGTCGCGGCCTCGGCGGGAGCCGGGGCGTTGGCGGCGAGCCAGGCCTCGTAGTCGGCGGGCGAGACGACCTTGACGGAGAAACGCATGGCGTGGTGCATCAGGCCGCAGAAGGCGCTGCACTGCCCGTGGAAGGTGCCGAGCTTGTTCGGCGTGAACTGGAAGACGTTCACGTGGCCGGGAACCGCGTCGCGCTGGAAGAGGAACTCCGGCACGTAGAAGCCGTGGTTCACGTCCTGCGCCGAGAGGGTCACCTGCACGACCTTGCCCATCGGCACGACGAGTTGCGGCTCGTTGTCGGCGGTGCCGAAGATCTCGATCTTCGCGTCGGGGTAGGCGAACTTCCACTGCCACTGGTAGCCGACGACCTCGACCTTCACCTCCGCCGTGCTCGCATCGCGCGCGTCGACGGTGTTGAGGACGTTCCACGAGGCGAGGAAGAGCACGAGCACGGTGGCGAGGGGGACGGCCGTCCAGAAGATCTCGAGGACGAGGTTGCCGTGGGTCTGGGCGGGGAGCTGCGTGTCGCCCTTCTTGCGGCGGTACCGGATCACCGACCAGATGATCAGCCCCTCGACGAGGACGAAGACGAACGCGGCGACGGCGAAGACGAGGTGGTAGAGGTCGCCGATGAGGATCGCCTGGTCGGTGGCGGGCGGCAGGGTGGAGACGGCCTGGCAGGCACCTGTGACGAGCGCGACGAGGAGGGCGGTGACGGCGATGGCGCCGCGGCCGAACGTGCGGCGCGGGGTGTTGACCTGGGGCATCCGCTCTGGCTCCTCCCTGTTCCCGGCGGGCTCCCCCCGCGAGTGCGGTGATGGTACGCCATCTGGGCGGGTTGCACGGGTGGTTCCCCCTGTCGCGCCACCCCGCGGCAGGGCATACTCCGCGCAACGGCCGACGCCGCCCATGGCGCGGCCCCAAGGGGATCGACAAGAGGGAGGGCACCACCATGGCGCGTAGCCGACGGGCTCCGGCGGATTCGGGCGAGGACGCCTTCTCGCTCAAGGGCGCCGGCCTGCAGCCGGGGCGCACGGCGCGGATCGCCGCCTGGATCCTGGGCGTGGTGGCGCTCGGTCTCCTCGTCTGGAGCCAGATCCCCTGGTCGGGGACGATCGCGGCGAAGCAGTCGGAGTGGAAGATCAACCTCTCGGCCGACCGCCACGCCGCCGGCGACGTCACCTTCGATCTCGCGAACCGCGGCACGATCCCCCACGAGTTCATCGTCGTCCGCACCGACAAGACGGCGAAGGAGCTGCTTGCCGACGTCGACCCGGCCACCAAGCGGATCGACGAGGAGCTGCTCTACGTCATCGGCGAGCAGCCCGAGTACGACGCCGGCACGACCGCCGAGCTCACGCTGCCGCTGCAGGCCGGGCACTACGTCGTGATGTGCAACATCGAGGGCCACTACCAGGCGGGGATGTACGCCGACCTGACGATCGTGCCCGCCGCGGGCGAGAGCGTCACCCCGGCCCCGACGCCGACGCCGCCCGCCCCCGCGACGGGCGCCGTCGACGGCACCGAGAAGGAGTGGGCGATCAGCCTCTCCGACCGGCGCCACGTCTCGGGCCTGATCACCTTCAACCTGGCGAACGAGGGGACGATCGCCCACGAGTTCCTCGTCGTGCGCTCCGACAAGAGCGGCGCGGACCTCGTCGCCGAGGTCGATCCGGCGACGAACCGCATCGACGAGGCGAAGCTCGACGTCATCGACGAGCAGCCGGAGTACGAGCCGGGGACGCCCGGCCAGGTCACCGTCGACCTCGCCCCGGGCCACTACGTGGTGATGTGCAACATCGCGGGCCACTACAAGAACGGCATGTACGCCGATTTCGAGGTCGTGGCCCCCGTCGCCGCGCAGGGCGCGGTGGCAGGGGTGCAGCAGGAGTGGAGCATCGAACTCGATGCCGCGGCGGCCAAGGCGGGCAGCGTCACCTTCAACCTGACGAATGCCGGCACGATCGCCCACGAGTTCATCGTCGTGCGCTCCGACAAGAGCGCCTACCAGCTGCTGGACGCGATCGACCCGGCGACGAGCCGGATCGACGAGGCGCTGATCGACGTCGTCGGCGAGCAGTCGGAGTACGAGCCGGGCACGCCCGGGTCGGTGACGCTCGACCTCGCGGCCGGGCACTACGTCGTGATGTGCAACATCGCCGCCCACTACAAGGCGGGGATGTACGCCGACTTCTACGTCGTCGACTGACCGGCGCGACTGACCCGGGGGCGGGTCGGTCCGGGGAGGGGCACCGCGCCCCTACTCCTCCGTGTGCTCGGGCTGGCGCTCGACCCGGGCGATCCCCGACGCGAGGAGCGGCAGCGGCGCGATGAGCGTGCCGAGGGCCCCGGCGAAGAGCGCCGCGCGCAACCCCAGGTGCTCTGCGACGAGCGCACCGAGGAGCGCACCGGCGGGCATGCCGAGCAGCATCACCCACTTCATCGAGGCGTTCATGCGCCCGAGCAGCTGCTTCGGCGTGATCAGCTGGCGGTAGGTCACCTGGTTGGTGTGGAAGAGCGCGGCGCCGAAGAAGGCGACGATCTGCGCGAGCACCGCGAGCAGGGCGATGAGCAGCGGCCCCATCGAGACGTCGAGGATCGCGATGCCGAGCGGCGCCAGCGTGAGGACGATCCCGCCGGCGACGAGCGTGCGCCCCATGCCGAAGCGCGCGCTGATCGCCGCGGCGCTCGCCGATCCGGCGACGAGGCCGATCACCCCGGCACCGAGGATCAGGCCGATCAGCTCGGCGGGGAGCAGCAGCTCGCGGCGCGCGTAGGCGATCATGACCGGGCCGCTGGCGATGCCGCCGAAGAAGTTGAAGAGCAGCGCCGCGAGCGCGTTGCCGCGCAGGTACCGGTGGCCGAGCACCCACGAGAGCCCCTCGCGGATCTCCGTGCGCAAGCTCGCGCGTGCCGTCCGCCCGCCGGCGTCGCCGGCGGGGTCGATCGGTGCCTCGACATGGCGCACGCGCCGCACGAGGAGGGCGCTCACGAGATAGCTGAGCGAATCGACGACGACGGCGAGCGGGCCGCCGAGGCGCCCCACCGCGATCCCGGCGATCGACGGCCCGGCGACGCCGGTCGCCGCCTCCATCGCCATCAGCCGGCTGTTCGCCTCGGCGAGGCGCGGGCCGCGCAGGATCGCCGGCAGGTACGACTGGTGCGCCACGTCGTAGACGAGCGTCCCGGCGCCGATGGCGAAGAGCACGCCGAGCAGCAACGGCATCGTGAGGTTGCCCGTCGCGGCGGCGAGCGGCACGAGCAGGAGTGCCGCCATCCGGAACAGGTCGGCGGCGATGAGCACCGGTCGGCGCGCGCGGCGGTCGAGCAGTGCGCCGACGGGGAGGCTGAACAGGACGAACGGCAACAGGAAGGCCCCCTCGAGCAGCGCGATCGAGCCGTTGCTCGCCTGGATCACGTCGATCGCGATGAGCGGGAAGGCGATGTGCGAGACCTGCGAGCCGAACGAGCTGATCCCCTGCGCGCCGAAGAGGAGGCGGATGTCGGCGTCGCGGAAGGGGTCGCCCTCCGGCAGGCGCAGGCGCGGCCGGGGGAGGCGGCGAAGCAGCGGGACGAGCATGCAGCAACGATAGCGCAGCGGCGCTGTCGTTGCGCCTGCAACTACTTGCGCTATCATCGATCCATGCCGGCGGTGACCGTTCCCGACATCACGCTCCTCGAGCGCACGCCGCTCGCCGACCTGCTCACCGCCCGGCCCCGCCCGGTGATCTCGCTGAGCACCGCGCCGAGCGGCTTCGAGGGCGAGGGGTTCCCGGTGCGCCGCGCCTTCATGGGAGCGCCGCTCGCGGCGATCGACCCCTTCATCATGCTCGACCAGATGGGCGAGGTGGAGTACGCGCCGGGCGAACCGAAGGGGACGCCGTGGCACCCGCACCGCGGCTTCGAGACGGTCACCTACATGCTCGACGGCATCCTCGACCACCGCGACAGCAACGGCGGCGGCGGCAGGATCAGCGACGGCGACACGCAGTGGATGACCGCCGGTGGCGGGATCCTGCACATCGAGACGCCGCCCGAGTTCCTCGTGGCGAGCGGCGGCCTCTTCCACGGCTTCCAGCTCTGGGTCAACCTGCCGCGCGCCAAGAAGTGGTCGCCCCCCGCCTACCAGGACATCCGCTCCAGCGAGGTGCGGCTGCTCGCCTCGCCCGACGGCGGCGCGCTGCTGCGCCTGATCGCCGGCGACCTCGGCGGCCACAGGGGCCCCGGCTCGACGCAGACGCCGATCACCCTCGTGCACGCGACGATCTCGCCGGGGGCCGAGCTCGACCTGCCGTGGAACCCGGCATTCAACGCGCTGGTCTACGCGCTCTCCGGGCGCGGTAGCGTCGGCGCCGAGCAGATCGGCATCGAGGCGGGGCAGCTCGCCGTCTTCGGCGCGGGCGACCGGATCGTCGTGCGCGCGGGAGCGCGCCAGGAGCGCCGCACGCCGGCGCTCGACGTGCTGATCCTCGGCGGCCAGCCGATCCGCGAACCGGTCGCCTGGCTCGGGCCGTTCGTGATGAACACGCGCGACGAGGTGGTGCAGGCCTTCGAGGACTACCAGGCCGGCAGGCTCGGCGTGATCCCCGCGGCGGGCAGCAACCCGCACAACGCGCCGACGAGCGTCATCGAGTCCGCCGGGGAGTAGATGGAGCTCTTCGCCCTCGGCGCGGCGCTCGCGCTCTCGATCAACCTCGAACTCGGCGTGGTCAACGTCATGGTGGTGCGCACGGCGATCGAGCGCGGCGCGCGGCCGGCGCTCCTCATCGGCCTCGGCTCGTGCATCGGCGACGTGATCTGGGCCTGCGCCGGCGCGCTCGGCATGACCGCCCTGCTCGCCTGGCCACCGGCCGCCTGGATCCTCTGGCTCGGCGGCAGCGCCGTGCTCTGCTGGTTCGCCGCCGCGGCGCTGCGCGATGCCGTTCGCGCCGGCGCGATCGATGCCAGCTCGCCGCTGCGCCGCGCCGACGGCTGGCGCGCGGTGCTGCTCGGCCTCGGCATCGCCCTCGGCTCGCCGACGCTGATCCTCTGGACGGCGACCGTCGGCGGGAACGTCGTCGCCGCGCACGCCTCCAGCGCCGCCGCCTTCGTCCCGTTCATCGGCGGCTTCGCGACCGCCGGGGTGCTCCACGCCGCGGCCCTCTCGGGAATCGTCGGCGCCACGCGCCGCTTCGCCGGACCGCGCACCGTCCGGGCGGTCGCCCTCGTCTCCGGGCTGATGTTCTCCGCCTTCGCGATCGGCATCTTCGCCGACGGCTTCCGACGCCTGCTCCTGCCGCTGCTGTAGCCGCGGCGGCGCTACCATCGCCGCATGACCGAGGTCGCACCGCGCATCCACAGGATCGGCAACGGGCTCGTCAACTCCTACCTGGTCGAGGAGCGCGGCGCGCTCACCCTCGTCGACACGGGACTCCCCGGCCAGTGGCGGGAGATCCTGCGCGTGCTCGCGTCGATGGGCCGCAGCCTGTCCGACATCGAGGCGGTCTTCGTCACCCACGCGCACCTCGACCACACCGGGTCCATCGAGCGGCTGCGCCGCGCGAGCTCGGGGCGCCTCGTCGCGCGCATCCACCCGCTCGACATCCCCGAGGCGCTCGGCGAGCGCGGCATGCTCCGCGACCCCGACCGACCGAAGGAGCCCTTCCCGCCGCTGCGCAACCTGCTCGGGTTCCTCTTCGCCATGGCCCGCCTCGGCCTCACCGGGGCGCCGAAGGTCGTGCAGCTGACGCCGCAGAACGAGGGGGCGGTCCTCGACGTCCCGGGGACGCCGCTGGTGATCGCGACGCCCGGGCACACGCCCGGGAGCAGCTCGCTGCTCTTTTCCGGCCACGATGCGCTGCTCGCCGGCGACGCGATCTCGATGTCGAACCCCCTGAAGCGGATCGTCGGCCCGACGATCGTCCTCGGCTTCGCCGCCGATGCCCGGCGGGCGGTCGCCTCGCTCGACGTGCTCGCAGACCACGAGGCCTCGCACCTGCTCGTCGGGCACGGCGAGCCGTGGCGCGGCGGGGTCGCCGAGGCGGTGCGGATCGCCAAGCGGGGCGTGCCCGACTGGTAGCGCGGCCGGTCGTGGCGGCGAGCCCCCCTGCTACCATCGCCCCATGACCAGCACCCAGCTCCGCGCACTCGAGGGCGAGCCGGCGATCTGTTGACGCCCGACCGACCCGACCACCGAGCGGCATGAGAAGGAGCGAAGAGATGACCAAGGTTCCGACAGATCCGACGGCGAAGTTCCAGCAGTACGCCCACCCGGAGGCACTCGTCTCCACGGAGTGGCTGGCGGCGAACCTGAGCGCCCCCGGCCTGGTGATCGTCGAGTCCGACGAGGACACCCTGCTCTACGAGACGGGGCACATCCCCGGCAGCATCAAGGTCGACTGGCACACCGACCTCAACGACCCGGTGAGCCGCGACTACGTGGGGCCCGAGGGCTTCGCCGCGCTGATGTCGCGCAAGGGGATCGCCCGCGATGCCACGGTGGTCTTCTACGGCGACAAGTCGAACTGGTGGGCCGCCTACGCCCTCTGGGTCTTCCGGCTCTTCGGGCACGCCGACGTGCGCCTGCTGGACGGCGGCCGCCAGAAGTGGGAGGCCGAGGGGCGACCGATGGTCAAGGAGGCCCCGGTGCGACCGGCGACCGACTACCCCGTCGTGCCGCGCAACGATGCGGCCCTCCGCGCCTACCGCGAGCAGGTCCTGGAGCACATCGGCGCGAAGGGGTGCCTCGTCGACGTGCGCTCCCCGCAGGAGTTCAGCGGCGAGCTGACCCACATGCCGGACTACCCGCAGGAGGGGACGCTCCGCGGCGGGCACATCCCCGGCGCCTCCTCCGTGCCCTGGAAGCGGGCCGCGAACGACGACGGCACCTTCAAGGGGATCGACGAGCTGCGGGCGATCTACGAGGGCGAGAAGGGGCTGAAGCCCGGCGACGACGTGATCGCCTACTGCCGAATCGGCGAGCGGTCGAGCCACACCTGGTTCGTGCTCACCTACCTGCTCGGCTACGAGCGCGTGCGCAACTACGACGGCTCGTGGTCGGAGTGGGGCAACGCGGTGCGCCTGCCGATCGCCGTCG
>JBEGQU010000071.1:0-2885 GCA_041180765.1 Chloroflexota bacterium | reverse complement strand
ACCGGCAGCTTGCGCTTGCGGTCGATGCGCGCGAAGACCTGGCCCTTCTTGTCGATCTCGAGCTCGAGCCACGAGCCGCGCTGCGGCATCAGGTTCGCGGTGAAGACCTGCTTCGCCGGATCCTTCGGCTCCATGATGTACGCGCCCGGCGAGCGCACGAGCTGCGTCACGACCACGCGCTCGGTGCCGTTGATGATGAACGTGCCCGCGTCCGTCATCTGGGGGAAGTTGCCCATGAAGACCCGCTGCTCGCGGATCTCGCCCGTCTCCTTGTTCACGAACGCGACCGTCATGAACAGGCCCGACTCGTAGCTCTTGTCCGTCTCGCGGCACTCGCGCTCGCTGACCGCCGGCGGCTCGAAGACGTAGTCGCCGAACTCGACGGCGAGGTCGCCGGTGTAGTTCTCGATCGGCGAGATGTCCTTGATCACCTCGCGGATGCCGGACTCCATGAACTGCCTGAACGACGCGCGCTGGATGTCGATCAGGTTCGGGACATCGAGGATGCGCGCGGCAGGCGTCTGCTCCAGGTGGGAGAAGTTGCGGCGCTGGCGCTTCGGGCGGGGCTTGGCAGTGGCCACGGACGCTCCTATGGAAGAAGGATGGGCACGGCGCACGTCGGCACGGGCGATGCCGTCGGCGCGAACGCGCAAGGTAGCACAGATGTCCGGGAGCATGCGGCGCCCCTACCGGGGCGGGGCCTTCGGACGCAGGGAACGTACCGCCGTACGGGTCGCCCGTCCACCCCGATCGGGCGATCTCCCCAGAAAGGTGTAGTATCTGCGCGTGCTCACCATCGCCGAGGCGGCGGCCCGCTCGGGCCGGGGTGCGGAGACGATCCGGCGCTGGATCCGCGCGGGCCGGCTGCCCGCGCATCGGAGCGGCGGGCGGCTGCACGTGCACGCCGAGGATCTCGACGCGCTGACGGCGCGGCCGGCGCTGGATCTGCCGGCCGGCTGGGCGCGCACGACGTGGGACGCGCGCCAGCCGGACTGGGTCGCCGAGCTGCGCCGTCACCGTGGCGGGCGGAGGCTGCCGGCCTGATGCTGGTCGTCGACCCCACCGTGGTGCTGCCCCTGCTCGCGGCCGGCCAGCCGTGGGCGAGCGCGGGCTCCGACGACCTCGTCGCGCCGCCGCTGCTCTGGTCCGAGTGCCGCTCGCTCCTGCACGACCTCGCGCGCCGCGGCGTCCTCCCCGCCGCCGAGGCCCGGCGCCTGCGCCGCGCCCTCGACCGCGCGCCGATCACCGAGCTCGGCCACCCCCAGCTCGGCGAGGAGTCATGGCGGATGGCCGACCTGATGAACCATCCCCGCTGCGAGGCCGCCGAGTACGTCGCCCTCGCGCGCCTCACCGGCGCGCCGCTCGCGACCCTCGACCGCGATCTGGCCGAGCGAGCCGCGGCGGCCTGCCGCGTGCAGGTGCCCAGGTGACACGAAGTCCTTAAGGACTTCGTGTCACCCCCTCGGAAACGCGAAGGGCCCCCGACGGGAACACCTTGAGGTGTTCCCGTCGGGGGCCCGGAACCGCGGACTAGCGCAGCTCGACGGTGGCGCCGGCCTCCTCGAGCTCCGCCTTGATCTTCTGGGCGTCCTCGGCGGGCACGCCCTCCTTGACCATCGCGGGGGCGCCGTCGGCGATGTCCTTGGCCTCCTTGAGGCCCAGGCCGGTCGCCGTGCGGATCACCTTGATGACCGGGATCTTCTGCGAGCCCGCGTCGGCGAGGAAGACGTCGAACGACGACTTCTCCTCGGCCGCAGCGGCCTCGCCGCCACCGCCGCCGGCGGCGGGAGCCGCGACCGCGACGGCCGCAGCCGCCGACACGCCGAACTCCTCCTCCAGGGCCTTCACCAGGGCGGCGAGGTCCATGACGCTCATGCCCTTGATCTCCTCGATCATCTGCTCCGTGGTCATAGCCATGACCTGTACTCCTTGTGTAGTGGGGTGGCGCGCCTAGGCGGCGGCCTTCTGCTTCTCGATCTGGTCGAGCGCGACCACGAGGCCGCGCGGGATCGCCGCCAGCGTCTGCGCCAGGCCCGAGATGGGGCTGGCCAGGGCGACGACGAGCTGTGCGTGGAGCTGGTCCCTGCTCGGCAGGGTCGCCAGCGTCTTGATGCCGCTCGCATCCAGGACGGCACCGTCGACGATGCCGCCGCGGATCTGCAGGACCTCCGTCTCCTTCGCCGCCTTGGCGAGGGCCTTGGCGACGGGAGCCGGGTCGGACCCGCAGAACGCGATCGCGGTCGGCCCGGACAGGAACTCGAGGAGCCCCTCGAGCCCGGCCCGCTCCACCGCGATGCGCGCGAGCGTGTTCTTCGCCACGACCAGCGACGCGTCGGCCGCCCGCAGCTCGCGACGCAACGTCGCCATCTGCGAGACGCCCAGACCGCGGTAGTCCGTGACGATCAGCGAGGTCGCCGACTTCAAGCCCTGCTCGAGCTCGTCGATGACCTCGGTCTTCTTCTCCTTCAGCATGCGCAGTTCACCTCCCTTCCTGCGTACCCGCCGTGTGACGGCGGGCGGCAGGAAGCAGCGCATGGGCGCCACGTGCCGTTCCACCGCCTGCGCCGGTCTTCTCCGCGGTGCGCGGTGCCGGCGGTCCCTGGCGTCGGGAACGCTGAGTGTCGGGACGTCCGCCCCTAGGCGGTCGCCTCCTCGAGCACGTCGCGGGTGCGCGACGGATCGATCTTGATGCCCGGCCCCATCGTGGAGCTGAGCGTGACGGTCTTGATGTAGCGGCCCTTGGCCGACGCGGGCTTGGCGCGGAGGATCTCCTCCAGCACGGCCGCGTAGTTCTCGCCGAGCTCGCGCTCGCCGAACGACTTCTTGCCGAGCGACACGTGCACGAGGCCCTCGCGGTCCGTGCGGTACTCGATCTTGCCGCTCTT
>JBEGQU010000070.1:0-7858 GCA_041180765.1 Chloroflexota bacterium | reverse complement strand
CGGCGGGCGGCATGGAGATCGAGGAGGTCGCCGCGAAGGACCCCGGCGCGATCGTGCGCGTCGTCGCCCACCCGCACGGCGGCCTGCTCCCCTTCCAGGCGCGGCAGCTCGGCTTCGGCATCGGCCTCAAGGGCGACCTGCTGAAGCAGTTCGTGGCCATCGCCGCCGGCCTCGTGCGCGTCGCCCGCGAGGCGGACGCCGACCTGGTCGAGGTAAACCCCCTCGCGGTGGTGCCGGCGCCGGACCTGCCGGGCGGCGAGCGGCTCGTCTGCCTCGACGCCAAGGTCACCCTCGACGAGTCGGCGCTCGACCGCCACCCCGACATCGCCGCCTGGCGCGACGCCGACAGCGAGGATCCGATCGACCGCGAGGCGCGCGAGCAGGGGATCGCCTACATCCGCCTCGACGGCAGCATCGGCTGCATGGTCAACGGCGCGGGTCTGGCGATGACGACGCTCGACCTGGTCACCCGCGCCGGCGGGACCCCCGCGAACTTCCTCGACATCGGCGGCGGCGCGCGCAGCGAGAAGGTCGCCGCGGCGATGCGCATCATCCTCGCCGACCCGGGGGTCAAGGCGATCCTGGTGAACATCTTCGGCGGCATCACCCGCGGCGACGAGGTCGCGCGCGGCCTGATCGAGGCGCGCGGCCAGCAGGAACGCACCGTGCCGATGGTCGTGCGCATCGTCGGCACCAACGCCCGCGAGGCCGCCGAGCTGCTGCAGGCGGGTGGATTCCAGACGGCGACCAGCCTCGACGAGGCGGCAGAGAAGGCAGTCGCCCTGGCCGCGGGAGGGACGGCGTCATGAGCATCCTCGTCGGACCGGACACGCGCCTCATCGTGCAGGGCCTGACCGGGCGCGAGGGCGGCTTCCACGCCGCGCAGATGGCCGCCTACGGCACGCAGATCGTCGCCGGCGTCACGCCCGGGCGCGGTGGCGAGCACGCGCTGGACGGGCGGGTCCCGGTCTTCGACACCGTCGCCGCGGCGGTGGCCGCGACCGGCGCCAACGCCAGCTGCATCTTCGTCCCCGCCGCCGGGGCCGCCGACGCGATCGCCGAGGCGGCCGCCGCGGGCGTCACGACGATCTTCTGCATCACCGAGGGGATCCCGGTGCACGACATGGTCGGGGCGCTCGCGATCGTCCAGCAGCACGGCGCACGCCTCATCGGGCCGAACTGCCCCGGGGCCACCTCTCCCGCCGCGGCCGGCAGCGGCGCGAAGGTCGGCATCATCCCCGCGTCGATCCACCTCCCCGGCGACGTCGGCGTGGTCAGCCGCTCCGGGACGCTCACCTACGAGGCGGTGCAGTCGATGACCGACGCCGGCATCGGCCAGTCGACCTGCCTCGGCATCGGCGGCGATCCGATCATCGGCACGACCTTCCGCGACGCCCTCGAGCTCTTCGCCGCCGACTCCGCGACACGCGCCCTCGTCCTCATCGGCGAGATCGGCGGCTCTGCCGAGGAAGAGGCCGCCGCCTGGGCGGGCGAGCACCTGCGGCACCTGCCGCGCGTCGCCTTCATCGCCGGGCGCGCCGCCCCGGAGGGACGCCGCATGGGCCACGCCGGGGCGATCGTCTCCGGCGCGTCGGGTCGAGCGGTCGACAAGATCGCCGCGCTCGAGGCGGCCGGATTCCGGGTCGCCGGCTCCCCGACGGAGCTGCCGCGCCTGCTGCTCGAGGCGGGCTACTCGCCGCGCTGAACCTCGACAAGGCCGAGCCTCGCCCACGCCGGCCCCCCCGGCGCCTCGATCAACTCGACGAGCACCCCGTGGCAGCTCTTCGGGTGCAGGAAGGCGACCGGACCCTCGACGCCGGGGACCGCCTCCTCGTTGATCAGCTGGATCCCCGCGGCGCGGAGGCGCGCGAGTTCTGCGCCGATGTCGGCGACCTCGAGGCAGACGTGGTGGAAGCCCTCCCCCTTCGCTGCGAGGAAGCGCGCCACGCCGCTCGTCTCGTTCGTCGGCGAGACGAGCTCGACCTTCGAGTCGCCCGCGGTGAGGAAGGCGATGCGCACCTCCTGCGAGGGGACGTCGGCGACCTGCTCGAGCGGCAGGCCGAGCGTGTCGCGGTGGAAGCGCACGGCCACCTCGAGGTCGCGCACCACCGTGGCGACGTGGTGCAGCCGACCGTGGATCGGGAGCCGCTCGATCACAGGACGAGCGCCTCGCGGTGCTCGCCCCAGACGGCGCGCAGGGCGCCGCTGATCTCGCCGACGGTCGCCCCCACGCGGACCGCGCCGAGGATCGGCGGCATGAGGTTGGCCGTCCCCGCGGCGGCATCCCGCACCGCGACGAGCGCCGCCACCACCGCCGCGGCGTCGCGAGCCTCGCGGTGTGCACGCACGGCGGCGACCTGCTCCGCCTCGCGCGCCGGGTCGATCCGCGCGATCGGCGGGGTCGCGACCGCCTCGTCGACGTAGCGGTTGACGCCGACGATCACCCGCTCGCCGCGCTCGATCTCGCGCTGGTAGGCGAACGCCGAGTCCTGGATCGCCCGCTGCGGGAAGCCGGCAGCCACCGCTGCGACCATTCCCCCCAGCCGATCGGTCTCCGCGATCAGCGCCATCGCCTCGGCCTCGAGCCGGTCGGTCAGCGCCTCCACGGCATAGCTCCCACCGAGTGGGTCGACGGTGCCGGCGACGCCGGCCTCGTGGGCCAGGATCTGCTGCGTGCGCAGCGCGAGGCGCGCCGACTCCTCCGTCGGCAGGGCGAGCGCCTCGTCGCGGCCGTTGACGTGCAGGCTCTGCGCGCCGCCGAGCACCGCAGCGAGCGCCTGGTAGGCGGCGCGCACGACGTTGTTGTCGATCGACTGGGCGGTGAGGGTCGACCCGGCGGTCTGCACGTGGAAGCGACAGGCCATCGACCGCTCCGCCTTCGCCCCGAAGCGCTCGCGCATGATCCGCGCCCAGATGCGGCGGGCGGCGCGGAACTTCGCCACCTCCTCGAGGATGTCGGTCCAGGCGGCGAAGAAGAACGAGAGGCGCGGCGCCACCGCATCGACGTCGAGGCCGCGCGCTCGGGCCGCCTCGACGTAGCTGATCGCGTCGGCAAAGGTGAAGGCGAGCTCCTGCGCCGCGGTCGCGCCCGCCTCGCGCATGTGGTAGCCAGAGATGCTGATCGTGTTCCACTTCGGCAGCTCGACGGCGCACCACTCGAAGACGTCGGTGATCAGCCGCAGGGAGTGCGCCGGCGGGAAGATGTAGGTGCCCCGGGCGATGTACTCCTTGAGCAGGTCGTTCTGCGTCGTCCCGGAGAGGGCGCTCCGCGCGACCCCCTGCCGCTCCGCGACCGCCACGTAGAGCGCCAGCAGGATCGGTGCCGTGGCATTGATCGTCATCGAGGTCGAGACGCGATCGAGCGGGATGCCGTCGAAGAGGCGCTCCATGTCGGCGAGGGAGTCGATCGCCACGCCGACGCGCCCGACCTCCCCCTCGGCCTCGGGGGCGTCGGAGTCGTAGCCCATCTGCGTCGGCAGGTCGAAGGCGACCGAGAGGCCGGTCTGCCCCTGCTCGAGCAGGTAGCGGTAGCGGGCGTTGGACTCGGCGGCGGTCGAGAAGCCCGCGTATTGGCGCATCGTCCAGAGCCGGCCGCGGTACATCGTCGCCTGGACGCCGCGGGTGAAGGGGTAGGCACCTGGATCGCCGATCGAGGCGCCATCGCGCGGGGCCGAGCCGGGCCCGTAGAGGGTCTCGAGCGGGAGCCCCGAGGCGGTGGTCGCCCGTGCCGTGTCGCGCTCTTCGGCTGCCATGCGCCCCTCCCCTGCGGCACCCTGCTGGCGGCCGCTGCGCAGATTCTCCCACACGCCCTCCCCGCAGCGGCGCACGGGGGGTAGGATCTGGGCGCCGCGCGACGCGGCCAAGGAGGGGCAGTGGCCAAGCGAACGTTGCCGCAGGACGGCGGGGGCGCACCCGATTCGATCTTCTCGCTCCTCCCGCCCGGGGCAGCCGGGAGCCGCACGGTGCGCCAGATCGCAGTCGACCGCATCGCCCCCCACCCGCGCCAGCCGCGCAGCGTCGCCGATGAGCAGTCGCTCGACGAGCTGAAGTCGAGCATCAACGAGCATGGGGTCGTCCAGCCGATCCTCCTCCGCGAGACGGGAGAGGCGGGCCGCTACGAGGTGGTCGCCGGCGAGCGCCGCTGGCGGGCCGTGGTGGCGCTCGGCCTCCCGCTGATCCCCGCGCTGGTCGAGGAGCTGAGTGACGAGCAGGCGCTCGAGATCTCCGTCATCGAGAACCTGCAGCGCGAGGATCTCTCCCCGCTCGACGAGGCGGCGATCTTCGCCCGCATGACGACGGAGCTCGGCTACAGCATCCGCAGGCTCGCCGAGCGACTGGGGAAGGACAAGGGCTACGTCGAGAACCGCCTCCGCCTCGTCGCGGCGCCGGCAGACGTGCGCGCCCTCGTCGCGACGCGGAGCGACACCATCAGCCACGCCTACGAGTTGATGAAGATCGACGATCCGGCCCGCCGCCGCGAGCTCGCCGATCAGGTTGCGCGCGGCGACCTGCCGCTCGCGCGGCTGAAGGCGATCGTCCGCGGCGAATCGCTGCGCGACGAGCCGCGCGCGCGCGTCGTCGCACCCCCCGAGCCCGCCCGGGCAGCGACGGCCGCCCCCGGGCGCGTCTCCTATGCCGCGCCGGGCGCCCCCGGCGAGCAGGTACCGCCGCCCGCGGCGACGGGCCTCGACGAGACGAACGATCTCGCCCTCGGCGCGTCGCGCGCGCAGGTCGCCGACGCGATCGAGGGGCTCGCCGCGCTCCTCCACGAGATCGACCAGCCCCAGGCCGGCCGGGCGCTGAGCGCCGTCGACCGCGAGAACATGGCGAAGTGGCTGCAGATCGCCCGGAACAAGCTCGACAACCTCGCCGCGATCCTCCGGCAGAAGGGCGAGTAGCCGCACCGACCCGGGCGGGTCGAACCGCGGCCGGCGGCGAGATCTAGATGTAGACGACCTCCTCGAAGGTCGCCACCAGGAAGGCGATCAGGCGCGAGCGCCCGCGCGCGGGATCGTGGGCGCGGATCCCCGGGACGAAGGCCCAGAGGCCGACGGCGGGGAAGAGCAGGTTGCCGGCGGCATCGCGCCCCATCGTCGCGGCGGGTCCGCCGCCCAGGGTGTAGGCGCTGGCGAGGGCATCCTCGTCGAGCCCGGCGGCATGGGCGAGTTCGCGGAGCGCCACGCCGACGCCGCGGCGCTTGGCGATGTCGCGGAGCGATCCGGTGACCCAGGCGTCGATCTGGGCGTCGTCGACGGCCTCGAGCTTCGCCTGGTAGGCCTGGGGGGTCTCGCTCAGCCCGGTCGCGACCATCGCACGCTCCTTCTGGCGCCGGGGGGCTCGCCGCCGGCAGGGTGAGGTGGCTCCGGCGGTAGGATTCGAACCTACGACCAGGCGATTAACAGTCGCCCGCTCTACCACTGAGCTACGCCGGAACGGTGACCGAGACCACCGCGGGGGATTCTAGCAGGGCACCGCCCCGCAGGCGTTCAGCGGGGGCGCCCGTCGGTCCCGGCGCCACGCGCCCGCCGGTCGCGCTCCAGGCGCGCCCGCCGCTCGGCGTTCGCCCGCCCGATGCGCACGAAGCGGGGCTTCAGCCAGGCAAAGTAGAAGATCGGCCCCAGCAGCGGCAGGCCGATCAGCGGCAGCACCACCCAGAAGAGCGGGCGCGGCAGTCCCGGGATGAGGTCCATCTCGCGGGTCACCCGCAGGACCGGCAGCCACCAGAGCAGCACCACGGCGCCGAGGACGAGCAACTGTTCCATGGGCAAAGCATAGCGACCCGGACCCCTTGCGGGGTCCGGGTCGCGTGGATCCCCCAGCCGCCCGCGGCGGCTGCGTTCTCCGGTTGTTAGCGGCGGCCCTTGGCCGGCGTGCGGCCCGGGGTCGCGAGGTTCTGCGTGCGGATCACGACGGAGAACAGGACGTAGTACAGGGCGGCGAAGATCGCGCCCAGCACCAGGATCCCGATCGGCCCGAACTCACTCGACGAGGCCTTGGCGGCCAGCGTGTAGTTCAACAGGTAGTCGATCAGGCCGGCCGAGAAGCCGAAGCCCTGCATCCAGTCCAGCTGGGCGCAGATCGCGAGCGCAACGCCCGCGAGGAGACCGTGCACTGCGAACAGCGCCGGCGCCGCGTAGGCGAAGCTGAACTCGATCGGCTCCGTGATCCCGGTGAGGAACGAGGTGAAGCCGGCCGAGGCCATGATCGACCCGGTCGACGACTTCTCCTTCGCGTCCGCAGCCTGGTAGATCGCGAGGGCGGCGGCCGGGAGGCCGAACATCATCACGACGAACCAGCCGGCCATGAAGATGCCGGCGGTCGGGTCGCCCGCGAAGAAGCGGTTCAGGTCGCCCGTGACGACCGTCCCGTCAGCCTTCGTGTACTCCCCGAGCTGGAACCAGAAGAACGTGTTCAGGATGTGGTGCAGCCCCACGAGGAGCAGCATGCGGTTCGCCAGGCCGTAGATGATGAGGCCGATGGCCCCCGCACCGACGATCCAGGTCCCGAGGTTCGAGATCAGCTGGCCGATCGGCGGCCAGATGAAGCCGGCGACGATCGCGACGGCCAGCGACGCGAACGCCGTGACGATCGGGACGAAGCGACGGCCCGCGAAGAAGCCGAGGTAGCTCGGGAGCTTCGCATCCTTGTAGTTGTTGTAGGCCCACGACGCAACGACACCGATGATGATGCCGCCGAAGACCGACATGTTGACCTTGGCCGGCGACTCAACCTTGTTGAGTACGTCGATCAGCGAGCCCACGCCATTGATCTTGGCGAGGATCTGGTAGCCGACGACCGCGCCGAGTGCGGCAACGCCCGCCCCCTCCGTGAGGCCGACGGCGACGCCGACCGCAAAGAGCAGCGCCAGGTTGCCGAAGACGGCATCGCCGGCGAGGGTCATCATGTTCCAGACGACCGTGAGCGCCGTCCCGTCGGCGACCTTGAGGTCGCCGCTGAGCAGCACGCCGAAGCGGAGCAAGAGCGCCGCCGCCGGAAGCACTGCAATCGGGAGCATCAACGCCTTCCCGATCTTCTGCAGGTATTCCATCATGTTCCCTGTACCTCCACTGAAGCTCGAGGCTCGGACCTTGCGGGCCGGCAGCTCGCGCTTGTGGATAACCCTACCCCCTAGGTAGCGATTTGGGGAGGGGTGTTGTGAAGGTCCCTTAACCTAGGGGGCGGTCCAGTGGGGGCGGGCCGGTCAGGCCCCTGCGGGGTGGAGGCGGAAGAGGGGCTCCCCCGCACGAATCGTGCTCCCCGGGGTCGCCATGGGCTCGACCCGCTGCCCGCCGATCCCCACGATCGGGCTGACGAGGGCGACCCCCTTCGCGCGGATCGCCGCGGCATCGATCTCGGTGAGGGGGGTGCCCGGGGCGACCTGGGCGCCCTCTGTTACAACGGGGCGCAGCCCCTCCCCCTTCAGCGCCACGGTGTCGATCCCCAGGTGCACGAGCAGCGGACCGGCCGCCGTCTCGAGGGCGATCCCGTGGCCGCCCGGGAAGAGCTTCGCGACGCTCCCGGCACACGGCGCGAGGGCGACGATCGCCGCCGCGGCGGGATCGGGGTCGACCGCCAGCCCGGCGCCCATGATCTCGCCGGCGAAGACCGGGTCCGGGACGTCAGCCAGGGCGACGACGCGCCCGTCGAACGGGGCGAGGATCTCGACCGGCTGCATCGCCCGGGGATCAGCGCTTCATCTGGCGGCGCATCTCCGACTCGATGTTGTCGGAGAGGGTGCCCATGATCACCTGGACGCTCTTCCCCATCTTGACCACGGCGATGGCGCCGGCCTTCTTGAGGGCCGGCTCGTCGATCTTCGCCATGTCCTTGATGTCGCAGCGGATCCGCGTGATGCACG
>JBEGQU010000069.1:0-4601 GCA_041180765.1 Chloroflexota bacterium | reverse complement strand
GACGTCGACGATGTCGTGCGCCGAGCGGTGCCAGATCTCCCGCTGCTCTCGACCACGTCCGCCGAGTTGGAGCGCCTCCTCGAGGGACTGCTCGCCGAACGCTCGGGCTGGGCGGCGATGGGAGAGGCCGGCCGGCTCTTCACGCGGAAGCACCACGATGGGCGCAGGTCCGCTGAGGCGCTCGCGGGCTTCCTGGGGGTGACGGGACCCGCCTGACGTCGAACGCCCCAATTCGCGAAGCAGTGGTCGGGGCGAGAGGATTTGAACCTCCGACCTCGTCGTCCCGAACGACGCGCGCTACCAAGCTGCGCTACGCCCCGACCGATCCCGCCGCAGCGGGAGGGCAAGGATAGCCCATGGCAGGGGGCTGGGTCCCCCTGCGGGACTTCCGCTAGTACTGGTCCAGGTAGCGCGCCACCTCCCAGTCCGAGACGTGCATGCGGTAGGCGTCCCACTCCGCCTGCTTCGCCTCGAGGAAGTGCGTGAGCACGTGGTCGCCGAGGGCGCCGCACACGACCGGGTCGGTGCGCAGCTCCTCGATCGCCTCGTGCAGGCTCCCGGGGAGCTCGCGGATCCCCTGCTGGGCGACCCGCACCGCGTCCATCTCGTAGAGCGACTCCTCCACCGGGTCGGGGAGCTTCAGCCCCCGCTCGATCCCGTCGAGCCCGGCGGCGATCATCACCGCGAAGGCGAGGTACGGGTTCGCCGACGGGTCGGGGCAGCGCAGCTCCATGCGCGTCGCCTCGACCGAGCGGCCGGCCGAGATGGTCGGCACGCGGATCAGCGCCGAGCGGTTCCTGCGCCCCCACACCAGGTAGGTCGGCGCCTCGTAGCCGGGGACCAGGCGCTTGTACGAGTTCACCGTCGGCGCGAGCACCGCGATCATCGAGCGCGCGTGCGCGAGGATGCCGGCCATGTACGACTTGGCGATCGGCGAGAGGCCATACTTGTCCTTCGCGTCGTAGAAGACGTTCTTCCCCGTCTTAAGGCTCGCGAGGCTCTGATGCGTGTGCATCCCCGAGCCGTTGATGCCGAAGATCGGCTTCGGCATGAAGCTCGCGTAGAGCCCGTGCTGCTTGGCGATCTCCTTGAGCGCGTACTTGAACGTCGTCGCGTTGTCGGCCGTGGTGAGCGAGTCGGAGTACTCGAAGTCGATCTCGTGCTGGCCGGGGGCGACCTCGTGGTGCGCCGCCTCGATCTTGATGCCGAGCGCCTCGAGCGCGTCGACCATGTCCTGCCGCACCTCGATCCCCTGGTCGCCGGTGAAGTCGAAGTAGCCCGCCTTGTCGTGCGGCTTGGCGATCGGCTGCCCGTCGGGGCCGTACTCGAAGAGGAAGAACTCCAGCTCCGGCCCCATGTTCACGCGGTAGCCGAGCTTCGCCGCGCGCTCGACCTGGCGGCGCAGCACGCCGCGCGGGTCGCCGGCGAACGGCGAGCCGTCGGGGAGCACCACGTCGCAGATCACCCGCGCCGTGCCCGCGCCGCTCTCGGCAGGCGACCAGGGGAGCACGCGCCAGGTGGCCATGTCGGGGCGCAGCACCTGGTCGCTCTCGGCGATGCGGGTGAAGCCCTCGACCGACGAGCCGTCGAACCAGGTGCCGTGCTTGATCGAGTTCGGCATCTGGTGCAGGGGGATCTGCACGCTCTTGACGATGCCGTTCAGGTCGACGAACTGGAGCTGGACCGTCTTGATCCCCTCCTTGTCGGCCTTCGCCACCACGGCGAGCGCCGCCTTGATCTCCGCCTCGCTCCGCGCCCCCGACCCCATCGCCATGATCCCCTCCACGGGCTGCCGCCCGAATCTTGTGCGCCCGGCACAGGTTTCACCCCTCCGGAACCCGGGGAGCGGCCGTCGCTGGCGAGTCTAGCGGCGGGGGGCGGGCAAAACGGGGGGTTCCGACCCGGTTCGTTTGTGTTCTTGCACAAGAAACGGCCGCGCCGGCCGGTCGCGGCGGCCCGCCGCTAGCGGATCGACCAGCCGCTCACCACCCGCGAGCGGGTGAGGGTGCCGGCGACCACGAGCCGGCCCGAGGCGTAGCCGAGGCGCTGGAGGGTGAGCCCCCCGCTGCCAACCGACCAGAAGAGCAGGTCGGGGCGCCCGTCGCCGGTGAGGTCGCGCACGAAGAGCGCCGGCGCGGCGACCCCCTTGGCGGCGCGCCAGACCTCGGCCGGCGAGCCCCAGGTGAGCGTCTCGCTCCCCGCCGCCACGCTCCCCGCGGGGTCGAGCGTGCGCGCCACCGGCGCCCACGGCGCGCGGATGCGTACCTCGCTGTTCACCGCCGCGACGGCCGGGTCGATCCCCGGGTTGAGCGCCTCGAGCGACGCCGCGGTGGCGCCGGCCACGCCGAGCGTCACCGCGCGCGCGGCGATCTCCGCCCAGCCCTCGCCGGCGCTGCGCACCCAGTCGCCCTCGCCCGCCGAGATGCGCACCGGCGACGGCAGGTGGCGCTTGCGCGCGCCGGGCGGATCGATGAGGTAATTCTGGTAGTAGAGCACGCTCCTGCTCGTGTAGACGCAGGCCGACGTGTCGAGCGGGTAGCGCACGCTCTGGTTGATCACCAGCCGCTTCGCCGGGAACTGCTTGCCGCTCACGGGGTTCATCGTGCGCAGGCAACCCTCGTTCACGCCGAGCCGGTCGGCGATGGTGCGGTAGGTGTCGCCCTTGCGGATCACCTCGGTCCCCACCGGGCCGTTGTTGAGCGCAAGCAGCTGCATCCACCCGGGGTTCGCGGCGTTCGCCGGCCGCGATGCGGTGACGATGCCGAGGCGCTGCGCGACCTTCAGCAGCGAGCTCTCGCCAGCGCGTACGCGGGTGATCTGCGCCGGCGCTGCCTCGGGCACGTAGACCTTGTCGGGGTTCGCGGGCGCGGCGGGGTCGGCGGTGTCGAGGGCGAGGCGCAGCACGCGCCCCGTGCCGGCGGGATCGCGGTAGCGCACGTAGAGCTCGGCGCCGGCGCGCCCGACCAGGTCGGCCGCCGCCACGCTCCAGCTGGCGGGGACCGGCCAGAGCAGCGCGCCCGGGGTGCCGAAGGTGCCCAGCGCGTACGGCGAGAGCGGCGGGCGCCCGCTGCCGAGCGCGAGCGACGAGGCGAGGGTGCCGTCGGCGTCGCGCCAGAGGGCGAGGGCGTCGAGCACGCTGTCGCCGGTGAGGTCGGCGAGCACGATCCGGCCATCGGCCGCCGCGGGCACCTCGCCGAGCAGGGCGGGGGTGCCCCCCGCGGGGTCGAGGGCGAAGAGGCGCAGGGTCGGGACCCCGTCGTCGGCGGGGAGCGTGCGCTCCACCAGGAAGAGCTCGGCGATCCCGTCGTCGGCGGTGTCGGCGGCGAGCAGCTCGACGCTGCTCGTGGCGGCGATCCCCGTGAAGTTGGCGAGCAGGGCGGTGGGGGTCCCCGGGGCGCTGAGCACGCCGTCGACGATCGGGATCCGCAGCACGGAGATGCTCCCGTCCGCCGCGCGGCGGGCGTCGACGATGCCCAGGCCGCCATCGGCCCCCGCACGGGCGAAGGCGCGCGACAGGAGCGTCTCGCCGGCCGCAAGCGCGATGCTCCCCGTGGCGCGGCTGCGGTAGCGCCCGTACGAGTCGACGCGCGTGTCGGCGGAGACGATCTGCACCGCCCCGGTGTCGCGCACGGCGAGCAGGTCGCCCGCCGCGTCACCCGTCAGGTCGAAGCCCGGCGTGATGATGCGCACCGGTTCCACGGCGTTGATGTTCGCCACGATCGCCATCAGGCGCCAGCCGCTGGGGCACACGATCCGGCCAGCGCTGTCGCGCGCGTAATCGGTGGATTCGAACTCCTTGCCCGACGTGTAGCGCACGCACCGCGAGTAATCGGTCGGGCCGTCCCAGTAGAAGTAGAAGTTGCGCAGCAGGTCCTGGACCTTCATCCCGTAGTCAATCGCGCAGGCATTCGCGTTCTCGGGGTAGAACGCCCAGCCGCGCCAGTGGGTGCCCTGGTCGCGGCGTGCCATGACGACGTTCGTGTCGCCGGCCTTCGGCCGGATCAGGCACGGAAACTCGTTCGGCAGCGACATGGAGCTGCCGCCGGCGATGCTCGAGTAGTACGAGGTGCGGCGGAAGTTCCACTGGTCGGGGTTGTCCTCGTCGCGACGCTCGACGGTGATCCCCCAGGTGGCGTCGACCGCCGCGTTGTAGCGCGCGTTGGCGGGGATCCCCGGCTCGTAGCCGCCCCCGTCGTGGTACTCCTGGTCCCAGGTGGCGTCGTCGGTCATGTCCCAGCAGGAGCGCTCCCCCGGCGCGCCGCTGACCGGCATCGTGTAGGTCGAGCTAACCGCGTCCCACTGGATCTCGTCCCCGCTCGAGGGGACCGCGTCGCGCCCGTAGTACATCACCGCGAGCTCGTAGCTCGACGAGAGGGCGTAGGAGACCGAGCCGTCGGCGACGTCGGCGGCGAGGCGCGCGAGGAGGTCGTTCAGCTTCGTCGCGGCCAGGGCGTTGACCTCCTCCGTGCTGGGGCTCGGGTTGCCGGCGGCCACGAGCTCGGCGCGCGCGGCGGTGCGCTGGTAGCCGAGGAGCGTGGAGCGGGCGCCGATCGCCTTGTCGTTCCAGTTCCGGTCGGTCTGCCCCTCCTGGGCCTTCAGCT
>JBEGQU010000068.1:0-7652 GCA_041180765.1 Chloroflexota bacterium | reverse complement strand
GCCCTCCGCGACGCTATTGCGGCTCGAGGTGCAGCCCTTCACCCTCATCGGCGCCACGACACGGATCGGGATGATCTCCGCGCCGTTGCGAGATCGCTTCGGCGCCGTGCAGCGGCTCGACTACTACGGCGAGCCGGAGCTCGCGGCGATCATCACGCGTTCGGCGGGGATCCTGCGGATCCCCCTCGCGGACGCTGCCGCCGCGCTGATCGCGGCGCGAAGCCGCGGGACGCCGCGCGTGGCGAACCGGCTGCTGCGCCGCGTCCGCGACGAGGTGCAGGTCGCCGGCGCCCCCGAGATCACCGCCGATGCCGCACGCGCCGCCCTCGAGGGGATGCTCGTCGACGATGCGGGGCTGGATGCCACCGACCGGAAGCTGCTCGAGGTGATGGTCGAGAAGTTCGGCGGCGGGCCGGTGGGCGTGGCGGCGATGGCCGCGCTGCTCGGCGAGTCGCCCGACACCCTCGAAGACGTGTTCGAGCCCTACCTGATGCGCATCGGCTTCCTCGACCGAACGCCGCAAGGGCGCGTGGTCACCGAGCGGGGGCGAGCGCACATCGGCCGCCCCTCCGACAGCCTGTGGGGCCGCCGCTGAGCCAGGGGGAGCGCTCCGCCCGGCTCGCCGCACTCTCCGACGCCGCCACCCTCCCCGTGCGCGGCACGTCGCCGGCGCGCTTCGAACTGCTGGCGACCGACCCGGCCGGCGGTGCCCGCAGCGGCCGCCTCCACCTGCCCCACGGAGTCGTCGAGACCCCAGACTTCATGCCGGTCGGCACGAACGCCACGGTGAAGTCGCTCGATCCAGACGACCTGCGGAACCTCGGCGCGCAGATCATCCTCGCGAACACCTACCACCTCTACCTGCGCCCCGGCCACGAGCGGGTCGCCCGGATGGGAGGCCTCAACCGCTTCATGGACTGGGATCGTCCGATCCTCACCGACTCGGGGGGCTTCCAGGTCGTGTCGCTCGGCCCGCTGATGCGCATCGGCGAGGAGGGGGCGCGCTTCCGGAGCCACCTCGACGGCAGCCAGCACCTCTTCACCCCGGAGCGCTCGATGGAGGTCCAGCAGGCACTCGCCCCCGACATCGCCGTCGCCTTCGACCAGCCCGTGATGCCCGGCGCAAGCAGCCCGCGCGACGTGGAGCGGGCGATGGAGCGCACGCACCGCTGGGCGGTCCGCTCGCTCCGCGCGCATCGGAAGGGCGACCAGGCGCTCTTCGGGATCGCCCAAGGGGGGATCGATCCCGACCTGCGCGCCCGCTCCGCGGCGTTCATTCGCGCCCTGCCGTTCGATGGGATCAATCTCGGCGGCCTGGCGGGGGACGAGACCCCCGAGCAGCGCAACCGTGCGGTCGAGGCCACGATCGCGGCGCTCGAGGGTGACGGCCGCGTGCGCTACCTGATGGGCCTCGGCTCGCCACTCGACCTGCTCGATGCGGTGCTCCGCGGTGTCGACCTCTTCGACTCGGTGCTCCCCGCGCGCGTCGCCCGCACGGGGCAGGCCTGGGTCGCGGGCGGTCGGCTGAACCTGTACAACGCCCGGCACCTAGACGAAGAGCAGCCGCTCGACGCACGGTGCGACTGCCGCACCTGCGCCCGCTTCAGTCGCGCCTACCTCGCGCACCTCTTCCGGGCGGAGGAGCTGCTCGCCTATCGGCTGCTCACGATCCACAACCTGCGACACCTTGCCAGCTTTATGGCACGCATCCGCACCGCCATCCGCTCGGGTACACTCGCCACCGAGCTGCCGCAGCTTCGCGCTACGGCTGGGGGGCCGGGGACCCCCCGCCTCGGGTCCGGCGACGAGCCGGAGGAGGCGCCCGCGCGTGGGGCGATGCGTCCGCGGTACGCCGCGGAGGGCAGAGTTGCCGTGCGCACCAGGAAGCGGGCAGTTGAGTCGGAAGGCAGGGAGTAGCGATGGCAGAGAAGGGCGAGAGCAAGAAGGACGCAGCGAAGGCCGACGTAGCGGTCGAGGCAAAGCCCTCGAGCGAGCGCAGCCGTGCGGTCGACGCCGCCATCCTGGCGATCGAGAAGCAGTTCGGCCGTGGGGCGATCATGAAGCTCGGCTCGCGCGAGCGGCTGCAGGTCGACGCGATCCCGACGGGCGCCATCGCCCTCGACCTCGCCCTCGGCGTCGGCGGGCTACCGCGCGGCCGTATCGCCGAGATCTACGGGCCGGAATCCTCCGGCAAGACGACGATCTGCCAGCACGTGATCGCCGAGGCACAGCGCCGCGGCGGTGTCGCGGCATTCATCGACGTCGAGCACGCGCTCGACTCCAACTATGCGGCGCAGACCGGGGTGAACGTCGACGAACTCCTCGTCTCCCAGCCGGACACGGGCGAGCAGGCGCTCGAGATCGCAGAGACGCTCATCCGCTCCGGCGGCGTCGACGTCGTCGTGATCGAGTCGGGTGCCGCCCTCGTCCCGCGCGCCGAGATCGAGGGCGAGATGGGCGACTCCTTTGTCGGGATCCAGGCACGGCTGATGAGCCAGGCCCTGCGCAAGCTCACCGGCGCGGTCGCGCGATCGAACACCACGCTGCTCTTCACGAACCAGCTGCGCGAGAAGATCGGCGTCATGTACGGCAGCCCCGAGACGACCCCCGGCGGTCGCGCACTCAAGTTCTACGCCTCGGTGCGAATGGATATCCGCCGCATCGAGACGATCAAGACGGGCACCGAATCGGTGGGTTCGCGCGTGCGCGTGAAGGTGGTGAAGAACAAGGTGGCGGCGCCGTTCCGCATCGCCGAGTTCGACATCATGTACGGCGAGGGGATCAGCCTGGCCGGCGGCCTGCTCGACGTCGGCGTCGCGGCCGACATCGTCTCCAAGACCGGTGCCTGGTTCAATTACGGCGAGGTCCGGCTCGGCCAAGGGCGCGAGCAGGCAAAGGAGTTCCTGAAGGCGAATCCGGCGATCGCCGCCGAGATCGACGGGAAGATCCGTGCCGCGTCGAACTCGATCGACGTCCCGGTGGAGTCGGCGTCCGCCGACAGCTAACGTTCGCGCCGTGCGGCGACGGAGGGATCCGGAGGCGCAGCGGGCACGGCGTGCCGCCGCCGATGCGGGAGGGGTCTTGGAGGCCGCCGCTCGCTCGCTGGGCGGCGCACCGCGCTCGCAGCGCTCGCTCGGCGAACGGCTCGTGGCGGCTGGGTACGATCCGGCTCATGTCGCCGCGGCGATCGAGCGACTGGTCGCGATCGGGCTGATCGACGACGAGCGGCTGGCGCGCGCGCTGATCGAGTCGCGCGACCGTTCCCGGCAGCGGGGCGACCGCTCGCTGCTCCAGGAGCTGCGGCGCCGGGGGATCGACGAATCGCTCGCCCTGCGGCTCCTCGCAGAGCGCGCCGCCGCCCCCGACACCGAGCGGCTCGACGGCCCCGCCGACCTCCTTGGTGCCCCCCAGGGGGCCGAGGAGCGCGCCGCTCGGGCGGCGCTGGCGAAGATGCGCCGTCGCCCGGGAGACCCGCGAAGGGAGGCCCAGCGCCTGGCGCAGGCGCTCGCACGACGGGGCTTCCCCCCGGCGCTCTGCTGGAACCTTGCGCGGGAACATGTAACAAATTTGCTTGCGGCCGAGGGGGCGGGCGGCGCGCCCGACGAGCCGTTTGACCCGCTGGGGGAGGAGGCGTAGCCTCAGCGCCCGGCCTCCTGGCCGGAACCGAGACCTTTTACCGCGAGCCCACCCGCGGCGTCGGTGGGCAGGAGACAGAGATGCCGACGCTTGACGGGCTGATGCCCGTGCTGGTCGCCGTAGGCGGCCTCGTTGCAGGGTTCTTCCTGCGCCAGTTCGTGGCCGCCGCCGGCGTGCGGGCGGCGACGAGTCGTGCCCGGGCGATCGTCGAAGAGGCCCGCCAGCAGCAGATCGCCCTCGTCCTGGCGGCGAAGGGCGAGATCGCGCGCCTTCGGGCGACCGCCGAGGATGCCGCGCGCGGCGACCGCGAGGCGCTCGCCGCGGAGGCCGAGCGCGTCCGCCTCCGCGAGGTGGCGCTCGAGGAGCGCGAGGCCTTCTTCGCAGAGCGCGAGGCGACGATCGCCGACCGCGAGCGTGGCGTGCTCGAGGAGGGCGCGGCGCTCGCCGCCGCCAAGGCGGCGGTCAATGTTCGGTTGGCCGAGGTGGCGGGGCTCGACCCCGAGGAGGCGCGTCGCGAGGTCTTGTCGCGCCTCACCGCCGATGCGGAGTCGGAGGCGCTCCGGCTGCAGGCCGCGCTCGAGCGCCGGGCCCAGGAGTCGGCGGCGGACCGCGCACGGGAGATGATCCTCACCGCGATGCAGCGAGTCGCGGCCGACCACAGCGCAGAGCACGCGGTGACGCACATCAAGCTGCCGAGCGAGGAGATGAAGGGCCGGCTGATCGGCCGGGAGGGGCGCAACATCCGCGCGATCGAGGCGGCAACCGGCGTCGAGCTGCTCGTGGACGAGACGCCGCTCCAGGTGACCCTCTCGTCGTTCGACCCGGTCCGCCGCCAGGTTGCGCGGATCACGATCGAGCGCCTCATGCAGGATGGGCGCATCCACCCGGTACGCATCGAGGAGATCGCGACGAAGGTGCAGGGCGAGGTCGACGCTGCCGCCCTGAAGAACGGCGAGGTGGCCGCCCTCGAGGTGGGGGTGACCGGCATCCCGACCGAGTTGCTGCGGATCCTCGGGCGGCTCGAGTGGCGGACCTCCTACGGCCAGAACGTGCTCCAGCACTCCGTCGAGACGGCGCAGGTCGCGGGGGCGATTGCCGGCGAGCTCGGGATGGATATCCGGGCGGCGAAGGTCGGCGGCCTCCTGCACGACATCGGCAAGGCGCTCACCCACGAGATCGAGGGGACGCATGCCGCCATCGGCGCCGACCTGGCACGCCGCCACGGCATGCCCGAGGCGATCGTGAACGCGATCGCCGCCCACCACCAGGAGGTCGAGTGCACGGCGCGGGAGGCTCCGATCGTCCAGGTCGCCGACGCGATCAGCGCGGCGCGGCCGGGGGCGCGCGGCGACCAGGCGGAGGCGCACCTGCGCCGCCTGGAAGACCTGCAGAACATCGCCATGGGCTTCGAGGGGGTCGAGAAGGTGTATGCCGTCCAGGCCGGTCGCGAGGTCCGGATCCTCGTGCGCCCGGACCAGGTCGACGACGCCACCGCGAAGTCGATCGCGCGGGATGTCGTGAAGCGGATCGAGGAGCAGCTCTCGTATCCGGGACAGATTCGCGTCACGGTCATCCGCGAGACGCGGGCGGTCGATTACGCCCGGTAGCAGCGCGATCCCGCTGCTGCTGCTCGGCGGCCCGACGGGGGTCGGCAAGAGCGCCGCCGCGCTGGAACTGGCCGTGGGGCTGGAGCGCGAGGGGGTCTCTGCACTCCTCGTCTCGGCCGACTCGCGCCAGATCTTCCGCGGGTTCGACATCGGCACCGACAAGGTCGCCGCGACGGTGCGCGAGGCGCATCCGCACGTCGGCATCGATGTCACCGAGGCGGACAACCCCTACACGCTCTACGACTGGCTCGCCACGGTGCGAGCCGCGCTGGACGGTGCTTCCGGCCTGGCGATCGTCGTCGGCGGCACCGGGCTCTACCAGCGCGGGCTCCTGCGCGGCTTCCTGCCGGGCGGGAGTCGCCCCTCCGATCCCGCCGTGCGGGCACGCCTGGAGGAGCAGCTCGCCGCCGGGGGTCGCGAACCCCTCGACCTGCAGCTCCGCGCGCTGAACCCCGCAGCCGCGGCCGCGACCGTGACCGCGAGCCCCCGCCGCCTCGTGCGAACGCTCGAGATTGCGGTGTTGGGCGGCGACCCACTCGCCCGCGACGAGTCGCCGTGGCCGGCGCCGTGGCACTACGCGCTGCTCGACCAGCCCGACCATGGGCGGCACCGGGAGGCACTGGCCGCACGGATCGAGCGGCAGTTTGCCGACGGCCTGGTCGACGAAGCGGTCGGACTCGCGGCACGGCTCCTGCCCGGAACCCCCGCCCTGAGCGGGATCGGCTACGGAGAGGCACTCCGGCTCCACGCGGGGGAGATCGATGCGACGCGGGCGCGCCACGAGGCGTTCAGCAGGACCTGGGCCTACGCGCGCAGGCAGCGCACCTGGTACCGCGCCGAGCCGATCGGAACCGTCCTCGCGGCGGGGGAGGAGGGGAAGGGCCTCGTCGCCATCGCGCGGAGTCTCCTGGAGCAGGCACGATGAGCCCCCGGGGCGAGCGCAGGGGGCCGGGCGGTCGCTTCTCGATCGAGCTCGCGGCGCCGGTCGAGCGTGCGTTCCTCATCGCCGTCGAGACGGGCGCCGATCGCGGCTGGCCGGCTGCAGACTCCCTTGAAGAGCTCGCGAGCCTGGCGCGCACCGCCGGGGCAGAAGTCGTCGGTGCCGAGTGGCAGCAGCGCCGGCACGCCGACCCCGACACCTACATCGGTGCGGGAAAGGCGCGCGAGCTGCTCGCGGCGAAGGTCGAGACCGGGTTCACGCTGCTGATCGCCGACGACGAGCTCTCGCCGACGCAGCAGCGCGGACTCGAGGAGATCCTCGAGGTGAAGGTCATCGACCGCAGCCGCCTCATCCTCGACATCTTCGCGCTGCACGCACGGACGCGCGAGGGGCGCCTCCAGGTGGAACTCGCCCAGCTCGAGTATCAGCTGCCGCGTCTCACGCGGCTCTGGACGCACCTTTCGCGCACCGGCGGCGGGATCGGCACGCGCGGCCCGGGCGAGTCGCAGCTTGAGACCGACCGCCGCCTGATCCGCGACCGCATCTCGGTCATGAAGGCGCGCGTCGACCAGGTGCGCCGCAGCCGGGAGACCGGCACTCGCGGGCGCACGGCGGGCGGCGTGCCGACCGTCGCGATCGTCGGCTACACGAACGCGGGGAAGTCGACGCTGCTCAACACGCTGGTCGGCAGCGAGGCGGTGCTCGCCGAGGACAGGCTCTTCGCCACGCTCGACCCGACGAGCCGCAAGGTCCGCCTCCCCGGCGGTGGCACCGCGGTGGTGACCGACACCGTCGGTTTCATCCACAAGCTGCCGCACCAGCTCGTGGACGCCTTCCGCGCGACGCTCGAGGAGGTTTCGCGCGCGGACCTGCTGCTCGAGGTGGTCGACGCCTCCGACCCGCACGCTGCCGAGCACCGCGCCACGGTCCAGGAGGTGCTGGAGGAGCTCGGCGCCGCGACCAAGCCACGCATCGTGGCTGCGAACAAGATCGACCTGTCGCGCGACGGCGTCGCGCTGGTCGCCGGGGCCTTGCCCGTCTCCGCCGCGACCGGCCTCGGCATCGAGCGGCTGCGAGCGCGCCTCGAGGCCGAGCTGCAGCGGCAGGGGAGCCCGGTCGATCTCGAGCTGCCGTACCACGTGGTCGGCGAGGTCGAGGCGCTCCGGGCGCGGCACGGGTTCGCCCTCGAGTACGGCGAGACGACGCTGCGCGTCAGCGGCTTCGCGCCGGCAGCCGTGGTCGCCGAGCTCAAGCGGCTGAAGCGGCGCTCGGTGGGGCGGGTCCTCTAACCCTCGCCAGCGACCTCGCCAGCGCTCGGCTGCCGTGTGTAGTGGTTCCGATAATGATAGTTATGTGAGAATAGTCCCGAAGGGCAGCAGGCGGGACCGGACCCTCGGTCGGGCCCCGGGCTAGGCTGCCCCGCCCGCGCGAGACGTCAGGCGGGCGGCGATCAGGTGCGCCGCGTCGGT